>NZ_QRQC01000001.1 GCF_003475325.1 Collinsella sp. AF33-16
GTCTTTTTAGTGCCCTCGGATTGGGTCATAGTGTCTGTCGTTGCCAAGACATCGGCGCTTCCGTTGTTGTAGGTGGCAGTTAGGTGCACTCATTGGGGACAGACTTAAATGAGTGCCCACAGAATGAGAGTGGATAATCTTCCGTTTTTGGCCTGCTTGGGGGTTCAAAGTGGGAGATTATCCACTCTGCGGCACTTGGGGACGTTCCTTTTGTGCCGGCACTTTGGGACACTCCTTGTCATTGGTACAAAGCAACCTGTCCCCATTGCGCCAAGCGGCGTGTGCCGTTAAGCGGAGGGGGTGTATTCCCGACCCATCGTTTGGGCATACAATGGCTATTGACTTGCTGCGGTGAAGGTCTGTCCGCCCCGCAGCTTTTTTCTACGGTTAAAGGAGTATGTATGTCCGTTGAGGTCATGAGGTCTGTGATCGACGCTGCCGAGGGTCGCGTGCCCGTCGACACGCTGTTTACCAATGCGCAGATTGTCGACGTATATGGCCAGCGCGTGGCGCCCGGTAGCGTTGCCGTCAAGGATGGCGTAATCGTCGGCGTGCTCTACGACGGTCGCGATGACGCTGCTGGCACCTACGAGGCGGCTGAAGTCATCGACTGCCAGGGCCGCTATCTTGCCCCCGGTTTTATCGACGGGCACTTGCATATCGAATCTTCGAACATCCGCCCTGCTGAGTATGCGCGCATGGCGGCGACGCGCGGCACCACCACTGCCATTGCCGACAGCCACGAGATTGCCAACGTTTCCGGCCTGGACGGCCTGCGCTTTATGATCGAGGACGGCCGTCGCGCGCCCATTTCCATCAAGTACATGATGCCCTCGTGCGTGCCCGCGCTGCCCGATGAGCAGGCCGGTGCCGTCATTACCGCCGCCGATATGCAGGCGTTTTTTGCCGAGTATCCGGGCGATGTCTTCGGTCTGGGTGAGATGATGAACCTGCCGGGCGTCTTTATGGGCGACCCCGAGACCTGTGCTCGCATCGATGCTGCCAACCAGACGCCGTCCAAGCAGGTTGACGGCCACGCGCCGCTCGTTGCCGGAAAGGACCTCAACGCCTATGCCACGGCGGGCATTATCGCCGACCACGAGTCGACGATTCCCGAGGAGGCACTCGACAAGCTGTCCCGCGGCATGTATGTGATGCTGCGCGAGGGTACGTGCAGCCATGACCTGGCCAACTTGTCGCCGATGCTGCTGGAAAACCCCGCCCGTGCCCGCCGCTGCTGCTTTGCGACCGACGACCGTGCTCCCTCCGACGCGCTTTCGACCGGTATGATCGACAACGCCTGCCGTGTGGCTATCGAGGCCGGCATTGACCCCGTGGTTGCCATCTCTATGGCGTCCCTCTCCACGGCCGAGGCGTTTGGCCTGGATCACGGCTGCCGCGACCCGTACGAGCTACGCGGTGCGATTGCCCCGGGCAAGCGTGCCGACCTGCTGGTGCTCAATGATCTGACGTTTGCCACGGCTCCGCATCGCGTATATGCCGCCGGTGCCCTGGTGGCGCAGGACGGCACCTTTGTGGGCGAGATTGCACCCGAGATGGCCGAGGTTGCGGCCCTTGCCGATGAGCTGCGTGCCTCCGTTAAGCTGCCGAAGCTTTCGCTCGATGTGTTCGACTATGCCTTTAAGCCGGGCGAGGCCGTTATCGATGTGATCCCGGGCATGGCTATCACGGGCATGATTCGCCCCGAGACTGACGAGGACTTGCGCCGCATTATGCTGATTGAGCGCCATGGCCGTGGCGTGTCGTTGCAGGTCGAGGGTGTCGACGGCGACGGCCCCGCCGGTCTGGGCTTGGTCGGCAAGCATATCGGTCGCGGTTGGGTGCGCGGTTTCACCATCACCGGTGGTGCCATTGCCTCCACGATCGGCCACGATTCGCATAACGTGTGCGTGGTGGGCGACAATGCGGCGGATATGATGGCTGCCGTTGAGGCCGTGGGCCAGGGCGGCCACGTGCTGGTGCGCAACGGCGAGGTCGTGGCGCGCATTCCGCTGGCGCTCGGTGGCCTTATGAGCGAGGGTACGGCCGAGGACGTTGCCGCGCAGCACGACGACTTTATGGTCAAGGCGCGCGCCATGGGTATTGAGCCGCCGCTCGACCCCATCATGGGCATCATTTTCCTGCCCCTGCCGGTGATCCCGACGCTCCGCATCCGCCCCGAGGGCATGTTCGACGTTACAACCTTCACCTACGCCGACTAGTCATCGGGGACGTTCTTAAACGACTAGTCGTTGGGGACACTCTTTGGCGTGTCGCCTGACGCCGCGACCGTGAGACCTCTGGCATGTGTGAGCTATTTGCCAGGTCCTTGTAACGTTTACGCCCGCGGAGTCTTATTTGAGCTCCCTTTGGGTACGTTGGAATCGGATACACGTTCGATTCCAACAAGCCCGAAGGGAGCTTTTCTATGTTTAAACTGATTGCATCCGATATGGACGGCACGTTGCTTGACGAAAACGGCCAGGTGCCTCCCGAGACCTACGAACTGATTCTGGCGCTACGCGAGCATGGCGTGCATTTCGCCGCATCGTCAGGTCGTCGCTACGATCGCCTGTGCGAGTTCTTTGCGCCCGTTCGCGACAAGATGGACTTTGTCGCCGCTAACGGTGCCCAGGTCTTCGCCGACGGCAAGATGGTAGACCGTGAGGTGTATTCGCACCTGGCGATTCGAAGGCTCGCCCAAGCCGTCGCGACGTTTCCCAATCTGCATCTTGCGCTTTTTGACCGAACCAAGTCCTTCTTGCTCGATGACGAGTGCAAGTTCGTGCGTGAGGTCGATAAGGACCTTCCCAATGCCGAGCGTATTTGGGAGCTGCCCGATCCCAGCGTAAATATCATCAAGGCGAGTATCTTTTGCGATGACGGTGCCGTTATGGACAGCGCTTACGTACTGCAGCGTGAACTCGGTCAGCTCTTTACTTTTGCGCCTTCGGGCAACGCGTGGATCGATGCCATGCAGCCCGGTGTGTCGAAGGCCTCGGGCATCGCACAGCTCATGGAGCACTATGGCGTCGAACGCGACGAGGTCATGGCGTTTGGCGACTCGATGAACGACTACGAGATCATTCGCTTTGTCGGTACGGGCTGTGCGATGGGAAACGCGCGCCCCGCGCTCAAGGCGGTGGCCGATCGCGTGGTGGGTTGTAATCGCGACCACGCCGTCCAGCAGGAGCTCCGTCGCGTGCTGGAGAGTCTCGCTTAATCCGGCAGATGGGGACGTTCCTTTTCTGCCGGCAGTGGGGGACAGTCCTTGCAGCTTTTTCGCGAAGACTGTCCCCAACGACTAGTCATTCAAGAACGTCCCCAGTGACTGGCCAATGACTAGGCGAGGGCGGCCATGATGGTGCGGGCGACGCCGTCGTGGTCGTTGTCGAACTCGGTGATGGCGTCGGCGGCGTCGCGGTCTTCGGGCTCGCCGTTGACCATGGCCATGCCGTGGCCTGCTGCCTGCAGCATGGGAATGTCGTTGATGTTGTCGCCGAACGCCCAGGCGTCGGCGAGACGCTCGCCCAAGTGCTCGCATAGCCACGTGAGGGCCGTTCCCTTGGTGGCGCCCTCGCCCATGACCTCGATATTCATGGCGTACGAACGTGTGACCTCAATGCCTCCGAGCGTGTCGAGCTCCGCCGCGATGGCGTCGCGATCGGCCGGGTCGTGCCAGTACATGGCGATGCGTTCGAGCGTCTCGACCTCGTCGATCTTGCTGTCGATATTCATGTCGATCGGTGTTCGTGTGCGCTTGAGCGAAGCCGCGATGTGGGGGTCGCCGCCGCAGAATTCGTCCAGGCGCGTGTAGAGCGAGCGGGGGAGGAAGCACTGCCCGTCCGCGAAGATATCGAAGGTCACATCGTGGCCGGCGGCAATGCGATGGATGCGGTGGGCAATGCCACGGTCGAGCGGACGGCTCAAGATGCACGTGGCGCGCGAGGCGTCGGTGGGCGTATCCTCGTCGAGCTGCCAGACGCTGGCGCCGTTGGCACAGACCGCGTAGTGCACGGCGGGATGGGCGAGAATGGGCTCAAAGATGCCCGACAGTGGACGTCCCGTGCAGGGAACAAACTCGATGCCACGATGTGCGAGCTCGTCGAGCATCGCCCAGGTGGCATCGCTCATTTGCTTATCGCTCGTCAGCAGCGTCCCATCCATATCGGAAAACACAATCATTTGATGCGGTCCTTTCTACTGGCATAAAAAGCGTGGCCGAGGGCTTGGGTCCCTGGCCACGCTCGAGTTCTATAACGGTCCGCGTCCTAGCGGTCGGCGAGCGGCTTGTACTCCAGCGGCTCGATCACCGGACGATAGGCGGGGCGGATGATACGGTGCGCGCAGAAGAGCTCTTCCATGCGGTGTGCCGACCAGCCGGCCATGCGGGCGACGGCGAATAGCGGCGTAAAGAGCGTTTCGGGCACGCCGAGCATCTTGTAGATAAAGCCTGTGTACAGGTCGATGTTGGCGCAGATGGGCTTGGTCATGCCGTGGTCGCGCATCACCTGCGGTGCCAGGCGCTCGATGCGCTCGATGAGTGCGAACTCTTCGCCCAAGTCCTTCTTGGCTGCCAGTGAGCGCGCGTAACGGCGGCACACCTCGGCACGCGGGTCGCTCAGCGTGTAGACGGCGTGGCCCATACCGTAGATGAGACCCGTGCCGTCGAAGGCCTGCTTGTCGAGAATCTTGCCCAGGTAGGCTGCAACCTCGTCCTCGTCCTCCCAGTTGGAGACATGCGCGCGGATGTCCTCGTGCATAGACACGACCTTGGCATTGGCACCGCCGTGGCGCGGGCCCTTGAGCGAGCCGATAGCCGCGGCGTAAGCGGAATACGGGTCGGTTGCCGAAGAGGACAGCACGCGGCAGGCGAAGGTGGAGTTGTTGCCGCCGCCGTGCTCGGCATGCAGCATGAGCATAACGTCGAGCAGCATCGCCTCATCGCGGGTGAATGCCATGCCGCCGCGCAGGACCTGTAGGATGGTCTCGGCGGTGGAGAGACCGGGCGTGGGGTGCGGCACGTGAACCTCGGAGCCGCGAAGCTTGGCGATCGAGGCCATGTGTGCGAAGGCGGCGATGCGCGGGAGACGTGCGAGCATGGAAATGGCGACGTCGATTTCGTGCTCGGGCGTGATCACGTCTGGTTCGGCATCGAAGGCGTAGAGCAGCAGCACGGCGCGCTGGAGCACGTTCATGATGCTCGACGACACCGTGGTCATAGGGAACTCTTTGACGTACTCGTCGCTCAGATGTCTAAAGGCGCCCAGGCGCTCGCAAAAGCCGTCGAGCTCTTCCTTGTTGGGTAGCGAACCCGTGATAAGCAGATAGGCGACTTCCTCGTAGCCGTAGCGATTCTCGGCCTGGGCATTGTTGACCAGATCCTCGATGCTGTAGCCGCGAAGCGTGAGCTTGCCCTGATCGGGCACGACCTTTCCGTCGACCTTGTTGTAGCCGTGCACATCCGAGATGCGAGTGAGGCCCGCGACCACGCCCGAGCCGTCGGCGTTTCGCAGGCCGCGCTTGACGTTATGCTCGACGAACAGACCCTCGTCGTACGGATCAGTCGGCAGGCCGTAGTAGAGGTTTTCGCTTTCGGGCGAAATCTGGCGGCTCGCCTCATAATCCAAGACCAGGCGGCTCAGATGGTCATCGAAGCGGTAGTAGATTTTCTTGGCGTCGTAAGCCATGCGCGCTCCTCTCCGGGCCGCATCGGGGTGGCCTGCATGGGCATGCGCGTGTCAGGCTATTCCCAGCGGCCTGCTCGCTACAGGCGGTACATAAAGTTAAAGACGTCCTCGCGCTGGATGGACACGTTGACGCCCGAAAGCTCGCCGGCCTCGGCCAGCGCCTTCTGCAGCTCGGCGAAGTCGAGCTTGGACTCGGCGGTATCGGCCAGCATGGTCATGGTGAAGATGTCCTCGATAATGGACTGCGTGATGTCGCGGATGTCGACGTTGGCCTCGCCTAGGACACGGGTGACGCCGGCGACGATGCCGGGGCGGTTCTTGCCAAGGACGGTGATGACGATACGGGAGGACGAGATCTCGGCCATGGGAAACCCTTTCGCGTGATTGCGGCGCGCGCGGGGCGCTCCGCTACGGTACAGTGTTCATCATTGTACCTGTCTGGCGCAAAAAAGGCGCGCTCGCTGCGGCGTTACATGCCTGCAACATGAGCGTAAGGGGGAAGGCCGCACGGGGAAGAGCCGTCTGGCGCGTGTCCGGCTCGTGTTGGGTTGATTTCCGATCTCAGCCGAACACATTGAGCGGACAGGCCGTTCCCGCAGTCAGCCGAACGCCTCCGACGGCTGATTCCGAACTGGAAGCGGAGGGCATCCCCGCCCTTCGGTAGGGGATACCGCTCCGCGGCGCATGCCGCGGGCGGCGCCCCTATCGGACCACCGTGACCTCAGTTGGGATGGGCCCAGCACTGCCGCGTACTCGGTGAGCTAGAGCCAACTGTTCGTCTTCACGTCGCGTATGGCGATATTTCGGTCGTCCGGCTCGGTGATGCCGTAGCCGAACGCCTGGAGCGTCTCGATGGACTCCTGGATCCTCTGTTGGAACATGGGACCCGGATCGACCCTCGGCCCGAGGTGCCCGCGCCAAAGGCACGGCGTGGCGCGCAGCATGTTATGGATTTTGGAGATGGGCTCGATGTCGGCGTAGACGTTGAGCGTCGCCATGGCGTCCTTGTGGCCGAGGATCGATTGGAGCGCCTTGATATCGCCGCCTTGGCGGATCCACTGCGTTGCGAACGTGTGGCGAAGGCCGTGGAACGTGATCAGCTCGTCGTTGGTGCCCATGAGGCCGTTGGTCTCCGAGAACGTCTTGAACGCCCTGCGGATATAGCTTGTCGTCGCGAAGGTCGCGCCCGGCTCCGACAGGATGTAGCAGTCCCCGATCTCGACCGCCCCGGTAAGGCCGCGCAAGCGCAGCTTTCCGCAGTCGATCTCGTGGGTCTCCTTCAGGAAGGGGAGTAGGCCGACCGGGTCGATGGGGATACCCCTGGCGTCATGGGTCTTGGTGTCCTTGATGAACGAACCCATTCCCTTCGCGTACGCCACCGAGTGTCTGATCGAGATCAGGCCCGTCTCGAAATCCACATCGCACCACCGAAGGCCGCAGACCTCGCCGATTCGCATCCCCGTGTGCAGGGCGAGTACGACCGCCCTCTAATCCTCGGCGGACCAATCGAGTCCGAACTCCTTTCGGGCATCCTCTTCGCTCATGACTTCGAGAAGGTCTCCGGGTTGGCAACGAAGGGCGAGGCATAGCTGCTCGAGTGTGTTGAAGCGAATGCCGCGAATATGCCCTTTTTTAATACGGGACAGGTTCACGGGCGTGGTTCCAATCCTTTCGGCAAGTTCGTTCGAGGAAATCTTTCGCTCGGCCATGATCTTGTCGAGGCGAACAATTACGGGCATGGCGTTTCCTTACGCAATCTCGTCGGAGTCGAGGTACAGCTCTCGGGCGTACAAGAAGAGCTGGGAAAGCATGAACAGGACGATGCCGAGAACCAGAGAGGTCCAATCGAATGATGAAGCGATCTCTTGGGCGCCGACGGCCCCCTCGCCGCCAAACATCGAAACGGAGGTTTTGAGTGAGCCGGCGTAGAGGCTGGTGGCAGCTTGAACAACGAAGAGAATGCCGAGCACCTTCAAGCATGTCGCAGACCCTTTCTTGAAGGGGTCTCCGCTCTTGATCGTCCACACGAGAACGGCGCTGAGGATGGTCGTAGCGATACCGATGACGGCAGGGACCAATGTCGAGATCGCAAGGGCTGGATACGCGGGGGAGTCTGCAATTACAGGGTTGTCGAGCACTTCGATTGCTGGCTTTAAGGAGAACGCCACTTGTGCGATGGCGGTGGCGCAAAGGGTCGCAGAGGCTATCGCACATGCGATGCGGAAGGAATGAAGCCGGGGAGTGCGATTGTCGGAACTCATAATAACCTCCGAAGAATTTAAAAAACTCAGGTTACTTTTTAACAGTTTATGTTAAATTGACTTTGCCGGCAAGTAATCACAGCATACTGTAACCGAAACCCCTCTAGATTGGAGAGGATTATGTTCAGTACTGTTAAGTCGTGTAAGCTCTTGGTTTTCCTCGGCCTCGCTCTTTGTCTGTTGCTGCCGGGAGCCCCCGCTTTTGCGGATACCCCGATGCCTCCTTCCCAGGAGAGCAGCCAGTGTGCCCTCGTTGAGCCCCTCGGGTATACGGACGACGTCGTCGATACCTACTGGAGCTACAGCTGTCCTCGCGGCGTAAGCGGGCACAGCATCTCGATGTTCAACATCTCTTACAAGACGATCTCCTACCGAAATGGCTATCGCCGATCCGCGCATCATAGGGAATCCCGCCTCGCTGCAATGTGCTCCTGTGGTGTTCTTGGCACAACTGATAAATGGCAATTAGTCTATAGCACCTACTAGATGCGAGGAAGGGCCGAGCATTTTGTTCGGCCCCTCTGTTCCGACTGGATGAGGTTAAGGTTGGCGATGAATATGCTCAAAATCTCGAAGGCGATCTTTAGGTCGCTTCTCTCCTCCAGGTCGCTCTGTGTTGTCGTTGTTGCGTTGATGGTTCTTTGTGCTCTGCCCGTCTTCAGGAGCGCGGCTGGCATCGACGGACGGGTCGAATACCTCGAGTCGGGAATAACCCGTGTTGAGCAGGAATTGTCAGCATCCTATGCGGATGCGCTTGTGAATGCGGGGGAGGACGGTGTCTATACCTCTTCATCAAGCATGCCCGCGCTTCTGTACCCTCTTGCCGCGGGACGTCTTATCTTGGCACCGCTCTCTCCCCTACTTCCGTTTCTGCAGATATCGGATGGAGAGTACACCTATTATGACGGATCGAAGGAGTACTTGCTATGGGTCGCAACGGCCGTTGCCGTCTCGTTCCTTGCCGCGCGTCTTAACAAACGTGAAAAGCTCATCATCCAGGCACCGATGGGCGAGCTGGGTAGACTTGTTGCATCGAGCGTATGGGCGAGTGTTTTTGCAATGCTTGCCGTCCTCGCCATCAATCTTCCAGGGATAATCGCCGCGCTTGTGAAGAATGGCCCGGGCTCGCCGTTCTATCCGATAGGCTACATTCAATATGCGACTCCGGTTATCAAACCGGCTTGGCTGGTGTTCGCGCAGACGGCCATCTTGCAATTCTTGGTGGCAGCGTTCATCTCGCTTGTCGTTCACCTTGCCGTGAAGATTGCCAATAACCCTACGCTTGGAATCGTGTTCGTATGTGCCCTGATGGGGGTGACGATGGTTCCCGGGTATTACGGAAGATCCATCGCTTTACGTGAGTTCGCCCTGTTGAATCCCCTTACGTATGCGAACACTGAGTTGACCGTCGGCGCCTATAGCCCGTACCCGACAACGCAGATAGTGAATCTGCCTGGACTTTGCTTCGAGCGTGGCGCGATTGCCCTCGTATGCGCAATCGGGATCGAGGTGCTGGCAATTAGCCTGCTTTGCGTTGCTGGAAAGAGCGGCTGCGCGTGCCCGATATCCCCGATTTGTCTTGAGAGAGGTTCCTTCACTGCATCGAGAACGGCAACTCGTTCGAGCGCTTGTGCCTCCGCCGTTGCATACGTAAGAACGATGGGGAAACTGCTCCTGCGTTCTCCTACCCTCGCCGTATGCGCGATTGCAATGTCGACGACGATGCTGGCCCCGGCTCTGGTCGAGATGTTTCCTGACGCTGATAACGTTTCCGCTGTTCGGTATAGGGATGGGGAGCTCCGTTCAATAGATCGGTATCTAGAGCAGAACGCTGCGAATATGGACGTCGAGGGCAAAGCGGCCCTGGAAGACATGCGGGATGCTCTTTCGGGTTTCGTGTACGCGCCTATGCCTGCGGAGGGGTTTCGAAGCCTTGCGACGTACGAGTGCGCTCGAGGTGAGCTGGGCGCGGCAGATGCGACTCTCCTGCAATCGATCGGAATCGAGCCGGAGACTCCTTCTCGTGCGGAGGCGCGCGCCCTTCTGCTTGAGTCGATCGCGAGCTTGCCGGACCCCAAGGTTTACGAGTTAAGTACGAAGATGCCCCCATTAATCCTCCTTTCGTATCTCCAGGCAGCGCTTCCCTCCTTATTTTTGCTGTTGCCCGTGGTTGTCACATCGCTCGCGTGCACCCACCTGCAGTGTCGTTCCCTTCTGGTTCTCCAGATCCCCGCAACAGCGCATGTGCGTTTTCTGACGGCTGTTGCGCTGGCTCTCCTGCTTGGCTTGGTGCTGCTTTTGGTGTCGATGGTTCCCGCTGTCGTTGTGTCCGTGATTAAGAACGGTGCGGGTGGATCGGAGTATCCCGTCGCTCTCATTCGGGCGGGAGCTTCGACAACGTCCATGGTGGGGGAGGCGGTGTTGTGCAGTATTCCGTTGCTGGTCATGGCATACGGCGTGATTTCCGTCGTCGCTGCGTTGACAGCAGCGATTAGCCGCAACCCCGTTGTCACCGGAATGGTTTGCGCGGTTCTCTTGGTGTTGGGTTCGTTGAGCGCTCATGTTGAAAGCGTGGGCATGGGCGTCGCGCTGCTGGCTCCATTCGCCTCGTTTGATCCCGCTTCCCAGGTGGGGACGATTGGGTTCCTTGGGCGAGGGACGAACGCGATGCCTTTTGGAGAGGTCGTCGGCGCATCGGGCGCTCTGCTGGTGGTCTTGGGCGCCGTATCTCCGTTGATGGTGCGCCTGAGTGTTCCAAAGATCGAAAGGGGATGATCTCGATGATTGACCTTCAAACGCTGACGATCTCTTATGGAAAGAAGGTGCTCGTAGATTCGGTGAACGCTGAGTTTGCCCCGGGTACGGTCTACGGTCTCGTCGCTCCGAACGGGCATGGAAAGACGACGTTGCTGCGTGCGATGGCAGGTTTGCCGGGTCCTCGCGTGGACGGGAGCATCGTTCTGGATGAGGTGCAGGGTACGGGTGCGAGAGAGGTCCGTTCTATGATCTTCTATGCACCTGGTGAGGGGACGCTGCTGTATCCCGGATTGCGTGCGGAAGATCACCTCAAGATGGTTTGCGATATGTGGCCGCATGCTCGCGATATCGAAGAGATAGTGGAACAAACGCAGATAGGCGAGTTCGCGAAGATGAGGATCCGCACTCTGAGCCAGGGCATGAAGCAGCAGCTTACCCTGGCGATTGCGTATGCGACGGGCGCGCGGTACCTTCTATTAGATGAGCCCATGAACGCGCTCGACCCCAGCAGGGTGGACTTGCATTCCGAGATTCTCAGGAAGCTGGCCGATTCTGGTACGTGCATCATCATGTCATCCCACATCTTGGATTCGGTCGATAGGCTGTGCGATGAGATTCTGTTTTTGAAGGATGGGAGGCTCATTAGAAACATTCCGCAAGATGATGCTGCGCCGAAGTCTCCTGGATCCCATTTCGCAAAGCCTGCTGGACGCGCCGAGGGTGCGCTAAGCACGTATCGGCGACTCTACGAAAAGGGCGGGTAGAAATGCAAGTTAAAAATCTATGTGGCCAATGTGATACCGTTGAACCCGCATATCGATACCGCTCAGCCATTCGCCTCGCCCCCGTCGCACGTATCTTCATCCGGTCTGTTACTTTTAATCTAACGATTCTTTGAGGAACGTAGGTGCTTCTAAATGTACTGTCGACTTCTTCTCAAACTAATCCTAAGAGACAAGGCCGCATGGATTTGTACGCTCGTTCTCGCTGCAGCCTTTTCCGTCCCCATTGCGTTCAATTCACCCATCTACGGGCCCTTCTTTATGAAACAGGGCATGCAGGGCTTTGTCGACGCATTCAATACGCGCGCGCCCCAGGCCAGCGGCACAGACCTATCTCCAGAGCAGCAAGCTGACGCGGAGCTTGCAAGATACGCGAACGCCGCCCTTGCCGCTCAAACCGACGCCGCCTTTCTCGATTCTGCCGAGAGCTACTACGCGCTCATGGACGAAGGCTTCCAATCCGGGTCCATCGTGGGAGACCGAGAGACCAATGACGCGGAGCTCGCATATTGCCGTGCCCTGAGCAGCTCCGGCATCACGGATATCCCGGCCTCCGCAAGCGACCTGCCATTCCTTTCCTTCCTGCCTTACGCCATTGCCGCGGCGCCGTCTTTCCTTCCCTTCATCCCCTTCCTTCTCTCGTCGATACTCGTGCTCGGCGCCACAAGGCCTGCGACCCTGGCGGCGAAGGCGCCCGCGCCCAAATTCCGGCGCCTTATCCAGATCGTGTTTTCGATAATCGCCGCGGGGACCGCGATGCTCCTCGCCGGCCTCGCACCCGGGGGCATTTACGCCTTGGCCCTAAACGGCTCCGGGCAAATTGGGTACCCGATCGCCTTCTTCCATGACGGCGCGCTTACCACCACGACCGCGGGAAACGTCTTCACGGCCCTGCTTCTCGCGCTGCTTGCGGGCGGAACCTTGATATCCGTTTGCTCCGCCGTCCTATCGACCGCAACGAGGCGCGTCCTCGCGGGCCCCCTTACCTCAGCGCTGCTTGTCGCGGCCCCGGCATTCCCGTTGCTGTCCGATTCGGCACTAGGGCATAATGCCGTGCTCGGGCTCCTGCCGCTGGCCGTGTTCTCGCCTATCGAGGCAACGGGCTACGTAGGATGCTTCCCGACAGAATTCATTGGCTCCGGTTCGGGCAGCGCATCGATGCTTGCCGTGGCCCTGGCATACGTCGCGGTCCTTTTTGCGGTCGGCGCCGTTGCGACACGTTCCCCCAAACAGCCTGGCCCCGCGAAAAAGCGCCATGGGCTCGAGCTTCTGGACGCGAGCGTGGGATACGGAAGCACGACGATACTTTCAATCGGGTCGCTTTTCCTGAGCCCGGGAACGGCGGCGGGCCTCGTTGCTCCCAACGGCTCGGGGAAAACCACCCTTCTTGAAGCGCTGTCGGGCCAATTTCCCACCCGCATCCGCTCGGGAAGCCTGGCGGCAGACGGAATCTGCCAACGTCGATCAGCCGAATTTGCAGAACTCGTCTACCTGAGCTCTTCGGGCGGCGCGGATCTCTATCCCACGCTATCGGCCATCGAGCACCTTGCTTTCGTTAGGGAGGCGTGGAAATCGGCCGCCGACATCGACTCGCTCTGCGACTCCCTCGGAATCTCCCCATATCTCGACAAGCCGACCCGTAAACTCTCGACGGGAATGAAGCAGCAGGTAAAGCTTGCCATGGCGATAGCGACCGATTGCCCGTACCTCATCCTCGATGAACCGCTGAACGGCCTCGATCCGGGAAAGCGGAAAACCTCCTGCGACGCGATGCGCAGCGAGGTGGCGCGGGGACGCAGCGTGCTCATTTCAAGCCATCTGCTCGACGACCTGGCAGACCTCACCAACTCGTTCTACTTCATCGAGGCCGGCACGCTCGTGGAAAAGATCAAGTCGTCCTCGCAGACGCTCAAGCAGGAATACCTCGATACATACGAGGAAGGTGAATGACATGAAACTATTTGAACAGCTGAAGTCCAACGCGTCGCGCATGGCTGTCTACGCCATCCTCGTGGCAACGGCTTTATGCGGAATCGCGGCACCCGTCTATGCGCTCAACGGAGAGAAAGGCGATGTCGAACCCGCGTACATGGCTTCGACGGTTAAAGACCGGTACAAAGCCTTCTCTGGAGACACGTTTTACGTAGCAGAGTACGACACGATCTACCGTCAGCTTCGCTACAACAAGGGCTACGACTATCTAGGCGCAGAGGCAATCAGCTATACGTCGGGTTGGTACCGCTCCAACTATGGACACATAACCCAGTTCAAGTGTAACTACCGTGTGTACAACTAAAGCAACCGGCCGGGACGAGGGGTGACGCAAAAGCGTCGCCCCTCGTTTTTAACCATGTCAACTGAACCTAGTTCAGTTTGGTTGATTTCCGATCTCAGCCGAACACATTGAGCGGAAAGGCCGTTCCCGCAGTCAGTCGAACGTCCCCGGGGCCCTTCTCAGGCCCCGGGGACGGCATTTTCCCAGTTGAAGGAACGGTGGAGATGTGTTTCGATGGGTCAGATTCGTGTCGTTCCGAAAAGACCGTGAACCTTTTGTGGGACACGCGGCGCCGTGGTACCATAGCCGAGTTTGTTGTCTTGGTCGGAAACCAAGACGCCTTATGCGCTGATCGGTAACCAGCGCCTGACCAATAAGGAGTCCTACCATGAAGCAGGGTATCCATCCCCAGTATGTCGAGTGCACGGTGACGTGCTCCTGCGGCAACACCTTCAAGACGCACGCTACCGTGTCCGAGATGAAGGTCGAGCTTTGCAACGAGTGCCACCCGTTCTACACCGGCCAGCAGAAGTTCGTCGACACCGGTGGACGCGTCCAGCGCTTCGCCGACAAGTTCGGTGGCGCCGCTGCCGCCCAGCTCAAGAAGGCTGAGGAGGCCAAGGCTGCCAAGGCCGCCAAGGCTGCTGAGGCCGAGGCCGCTCGCAAGGCCGCCGCTGAGGCTAAGGCTGCCGAGAAGGCTAAGCGTGCCGCTAAGTTCGCCGAGGAGGCTGCCAAGCAGGCCGCCGAGGCTCCCGCAGAGGCTCCCGTCGAGGAGGCCGCTGCCGAGGCCGAGACCACCGAGGCTGCTGAGTAAATAGCTCGCCGCGGAATCACTCGCATTCATGGCATGAGGGCCGTGCATCCATTTGGGTGCGCGGCCCTTTTCTTTTTATTGGCGCAAGCTAACCTGTCCCCGTGGCACCAAATGGCAGAGAGACGGCGTTTGCTCAGATAAAACCTGCCAAAATAAACCTGTTCCATTGCGGCAGGTTGGTCATAGTTATTACGTGGCGGTCGAGGTCGACCGTATAGGCCGCGCCTTGTTTGGCTAAAGTACAATCATCTGTGTTTAACTCGCCCGCAGCTGCACGGCGTGGGCGATGGCCAAAAAGGAAAACCACATGGGATTCATGTCAAAGCTGCTGTCCTTTGGATCCGATAAGGACCTTAAGCGCTACTACAAGATCGTCGACCAGATCAACGGTCTTGAGCCCCAGTTTGAGAAGATGACCGAGGAGGAACTCCGCGGCCAGACCGATAAGTTCCGTGAGCGTTACGCCAACGGTGAGTCGCTCGACGACATGCTCCCCGAGGCCTTTGCCACCGTGCGCGAGGCTTCCAAGCGCACCATGGGTATGCGCCACTTTGACGTGCAGCTCATTGGCGCCATGGCACTGCACGAGGGCCACATCGCCGAGATGAAGACTGGCGAAGGCAAGACCCTCGTCTCCACGTTGGCCGGCTATCTCAACGCTATTGCCGGCAAGGGCGTGCACGTCGTTACTGTCAATGATTACCTTGCCAAGCGCGACTCCGAGTGGATGGGCCGCATCTACAAGTACCTGGGCATGACCGTCGGTCTGCTCCAGAACAACATGCCGCTCGAGCTTAAGCGCCCGGCCTACCAGGCAGACGTCACCTACGGTACCAACTCCGAGTTCGGTTTCGACTACCTGCGCGACAACATGGTTACCCGTCCCGAGCAGCGCGTGCAGCGCGGCCACAACTACGCCATCGTCGACGAGGTTGACTCCATCCTGATCGATGAGGCTCGCACCCCGCTGATCATCTCGGGCGCTGGCACCAAGTCCGCCAGTACCTACAAGGACTTCGCGCGTGCCGTGCGTGGCCTTGAGCGCGGCGAGGACGTGTCGCACGACATGCTTACCGCCACCGAGGACGTTGAACCAACGGGCGACTACGTCATGGACGAGGCCAAGCACACCATCGCTGCCACCGAGCGCGGTCTTAAGAAGATCGAGCGCCGCCTGGGTATCGATGACATCTATGCCGATCTCTCTGGCCAACTGGTCAACCACCTGCAGCAGGCGCTGAAGGCCCAGTACATGTTCCACCGCGACAAGCAGTACGTGGTCACCAACGGCGAGGTCAAGATCGTCGACGAGTTCACCGGCCGCATCATGGAAGGCCGCCGCTACTCCGAGGGCCTGCATCAGGCCATCGAGGCCAAAGAGGGCGTGCTCGTGCGCGAGGAGAACCAGACGCTGGCTACCATCACCTTGCAGAACTACTTCCGTCTGTATGACAAGCTCTCCGGCATGACCGGTACGGCACTCACCGAGGATGCCGAGTTCCGCGAGATCTACAAGCTACCCGTCGAGGTCATCCCCTCCAACAAGCCCGTGCAGCGTGTTGACCACGAGGACCTGGTGTACCGCACCATCCAGGCCAAATACAACGCCGTTGCCGACGACGTCGAGCGACGTCACGCCAAGGGCCAGCCGGTCCTGGTGGGCACCGTCTCCATCGAAAGCTCCGAGAAGCTGTCGGCTGCCCTTACCAAGCGCGGCATCGCGCACGAGGTCCTCAACGCTAAGCATCACGAGCGCGAGGCTCATATCGTTGCCCAGGCCGGACGCTACGGCGCCGTGACCATCGCTACTAACATGGCCGGTCGTGGTACCGACATCCTGCTGGGCGGCAACCCCGACGAGCTGGTGCGCGAGCGCCTGGAGTACGAGGGCCTGACCATGGAGGACGTGACGCCCGAGCAGCTCGAGCAGTTTAACGCCGAGGCCAAGGAGACCTGCAAGGCCGAGCGCGAGCGCGTGCTTGCCGCCGGCGGCCTGACCGTCATCGGCACCGAGCGCCATGAGTCCCGTCGTATCGACAACCAGCTGCGCGGCCGCTCCGGTCGTCAGGGCGATCCGGGCGAGACTCAGTTCTACCTGTCGCTCGAGGACGACCTCATGCGCCTGTTCGGCGGCGACAAGATGGACCGTGTCTCCAAGATGATGATCACCGCCGACATGGGCGACGACATGCCCATCCAGCACAAGATCATCTCCAAGGCCGTCGAGAGCGCCCAGCACAAGGTCGAGAGCATCAACTTCTCCATGCGCAAGAGCGTCCTCGAGTACGATGACGTCATGAACAAGCAGCGCCAGGTCATCTACGCCGAGCGCAACAAGATTCTGGACGGCAAGGATCTGACCGACCACATCACCGAGGTCATGCACGACACCGTGTACCGCTGCGTGCAGGAGTTCTGCACCAAGGACAGCCACGATGGCGAGCGCGATCTCGAGGGCCTGCGCAAGTGGGTCGTGGAGCTCACCGGGCATATCGATACGCCCAAGTTCCCCGACGAGGACTTTGAGGCCCTGGCTGCCGATGTCCTGGCCTACGTCGAGAAGTGCTACAACATGAAGGCCGAGCGCCTGGGTGAGGACCTCATGCGCGAGCTCAACACCCAGGTCATGCTGCGCGTCATCGATACCCGCTGGATGAACTACCTGCAGGAGATGGACTACCTCAAGACTGGTATCGGACTGCGCGGCTTTGGTCAGCGCGACCCGCTGGTCGAGTACAAGACCGAGGCTTATGGTGCCTTCCAGATGCTCGTCGACACCATGTATGAGGATTACCTGCGCACCGTCCTGCGCATCGAGATCAAGGCCGCCCCGCACGCCGTGGAGCACAAGGAGGACCCCGCGCTCGAGGGCGCGCGCTTCTCCGGCCCCGCCGATGTCGATGGCGATAACGGCAACTCGGTGCTGCGCAAGCAGGCACAGGTGCAGGCCCGTACGGCCGTCCAGGGAGGCCCGGCCGCCGTCAACAACGGTGGCAAGGTGACCACCTACCGCAAGGACGAGAGCGACGATCCGTACGTCAACGTTGGCCGCAATGACCTTTGCCCCTGCGGCAGCGGCAAGAAGTTCAAGTACTGCCACGGCAGGAATCGTTAATGGCCGAGGCTTTAGAGGTAACGCCCGCCGAGCTGGACGCGTTTGCGGACCGGCTCGGCGAGGTCGAGTCGTATCTTCATTTGGACGAGAAGCGCACGCGCGTGACCGAGCTCGAGGCCAAAAGCGTGGCCCCCGGCTTTTGGGATGACGCCGACGCCGCTCGCGCCACCATGGAGGAGATCGCTCGCGCCAAGGAAGATATCGCTGCCGTGGATACCGCGCGCGGCGAGTTATCTGACGCCCGCGCGGCGCTGGAGCTTGCCGAGGAGATGGGCGACGACCCCGATGCCGCCGCATTGCGCGAGGAGGCTGCCGCTACGGCAGAACGCCTGGCCCGCGCTATCGACGAGCTCGAGCTTTCGAGCTGGTTTACCGGTGAGTTCGATCACGGCGACGCGATTGTGACCATCAAGCCCGGACAGGGCGGCCTGGAGGCGCAGGACTGGACCTTCATGCTCTTCAAGATGTACATGAAGTACTGCCAGCGTCGCGGCTGGAAGGCCACCATTAACGACTGCCCCGCAGCCGAGGTCATCGGCATCGACCGTGCGACCTTTACCGTCGAGGGTAAGGACGCGTTTGGCATGCTGCGCGCCGAGGCCGGCGTCCACCGTCTGGTGCGCATTAGCCCCACCGACGACAAGAAGCGCCGCCAGACCACGTTTGCCGGCGTTGAGGTCATCCCCGTGCTGCCTGACGATATCGACATCGAGATCAGTCCCGACGATATCCGCGTGGACGTGTATCACGCGAGCGGCCCGGGCGGACAGGGCGTCAACACCACCGACTCCGCCGTACGCGTGACGCATTTTCCCAGCGGCATCGTTGTCACTTGCCAAAACGAGCGCAGCCAGATTCAAAACAAGGCCGCGTGCATGCAGATTCTCAAGGCCCGTCTGTACGAGATCGAGCTCGAGAAGCGCGCCGAGGCGCTCGACGAGATTCGTGGACCCAAGACCACGATCGGTTTTGGTAACCAGATTCGCAGCTACGTGCTCTACCCGTATCAGATGGTCAAGGACCTGCGCTCGGGTGTGGAGACCAGCAACGTCGAGGCCGTTCTCGACGATGGCGATCTGGATCCGTTTGTAATTGGCTATCACCGTTGGGCTACCGGCAACGCCGGTGCGGAAGGCTCGGACGCCTAGGCACATGGTTGGCTCCGGGTCCATACAAACACTTCGCAGGGGTGGTATTTGCCCGGTGAATCGGTAGAATCGAATACAGTAAGAAGTTCAAAGCGCACTCGTTTGGGTGCGCTTTTTTGAGGGAGGCAGCATGGCATATCGTCTGGACATCAAGCGCATTCTTTCGCTGAACTTCTTTCATGACTTGCCCAAGATCATGTTTGGCTGCGCCCTGGCGGCTATCGCGACGGACCTGTTTTTGATTCCCAACGGTCTTGCTGCCGGCGGCGTTACGGGTCTCGCCACGATTATCCAGGCGGTCGGCGCCTCGCATGGCATCTCGCTGCCTGTCGGTATTCAAACCATCGTGATGAATGCCTTGCTGCTACTGGTCGTTATGCGCGAGGGTGGCATGTTCTACGTGGTCCAGACGGCGACGGGCTTTGTGCTGCTGGGCTTCTTCACCGACCTGTTCGCTCCGTTTGTGGCGCCGCTGGCACATGCCGACCTGATGCTGCCCGCTATGTGGGGCGGCATCATCACGGGCATTGGCTACGGCATGGTGCTGCGCGCCGGTGCCAACACTGGCGGCTCTGACACCATCGGTCAGATTATCTCGCGCAATACGTCACTACCGGTGGGCTCCACCGTCATGGCGATCGATGTTGCCGTGTGCGCGCTGTCGGCCCCGGTCTTTTCGGTCGAAAACGCGCTGTATGCGGGCCTTTCGATGGTCATTAGCGGCTACGTGATCGATGCCGTGGTCGACGGTGGCAACAGGCGCCGTATGGTGCTCATCATCTCGGACAAGTTTCCCGATATCGCGGCCGACATCATGTATGGCCTGGGTCGCGGCTGCACCAAGTTTAAGGCGACCGGCATGTACTCGGGCGCCGAGAAGCCGGTAATCATGGTAATCGTGAGCCGTCGCGAGCTCAACACGCTCAAGACCATTGTGCGTGAGCGCGACCCGCATGCTATCGTGACGGTGGCCGATGTCACGGAGACCTTCGGTGAGGGCTTCAAGGACATTAACGCGTAGGGCCGACTGCGTTCCATCCAAAAGACGTTCACATTGATAAACCGTTTCATCAGCGGTTCTGCCTGCTCAATTGTTCAAATAATGATAAATACTCTGGTAAAGCTTCCAGTTTCCAGCATAATGAATGACGTACGTGCATCGCGGCTGTGTTGGGACTACCTTTCCGTGCCGTGCGCATCTTGTCTTAAGAGAATGAAAGGAAGGCACAATGAGCGACGAAGAGCTCAAAAAGGTTGCCAACGAGGTAAGGAAGGGCATCGTCACCGGCGTGCACGCTGCCAAGTCCGGCCATCCGGGCGGTTCGCTCGGCGCTGCCGACATCATGACCTATCTGTACTTTGAGGAAATGAACGTCGACCCGGCCGACCCCCGCAAGGCCGACCGCGATCGCTTCGTGCTTTCCAAGGGTCATTGCGCGCCTGGTCTGTACGCCGTGCTCGCCGAGCGCGGATTCTTCCCCAAGGAGGATCTCGAGACGCTGCGCCACATCGGCAGCCACCTGCAAGGTCACCCCAACATGAACGACACCCCGGGCGTTGACATGTCCACCGGTTCGCTCGGCCAGGGCATCTCCGCCGCCGTGGGCATGGCCGTTGCCGCCAAGCACTGGGGCGATACTTATCGCACGTACGCCCTGCTGGGCGATGGCGAGAGCGAGGAGGGCCAGGTTTGGGAGGCCGCCATGTTTGCCGGCAACCAGCAGCTCGACAACCTCTGTGTGATCGTCGACCACAACGGCCTGCAGATCGACGGTCCCGTCGAGGAGGTCAACGACCCCATGCCGCTCGCCGACAAGTTCCGCGCCTTTAAGTTCCACGTGGTGGAGCTTGCCGACGGCAACGATTTCGATCAGATCCGCGCCGCCTTTGCCGAGGCTCGCGCTACCAAGGGCCAGCCGACCGCCATTATCGCCGAGACCCTGAAGGGCAAGGGCGTGTCCTTTATGGAGAACCAGGTTGGTTGGCACGGCAAGGCCCCCAACGATGAACAGTTTGAGCAGGCCATGGCAGAGCTCACGGCCGCCGGAGAGGAGCTCTAGGATGGCAGACGTCAAGAAAATCGCCACGCGTGTAAGCTACGGCGAGGCCCTCGTCGAGCTCGCCAACGAGCACGATGACTTTGTGGTCCTCGACGCCGACCTGGCCGCCGCCACGCAGACCGGTAAGTTTAAGGCCGCTTGCCCCGACCGCTTCTTCGACGTGGGTATCGCCGAGAGCAACCTGATGGGCGTCGCCGCCGGTATCGCGACCACTGGTCGTGTTGCCTTCGCGAGTACCTTTGCCATGTTCGCTGCCGGTCGCGCCTTTGAGCAGGTCCGCAACTCCATCGGCTACCCGCACCTCAACGTTAAGATCGGTGCCACGCACGCCGGCATCTCGGTGGGCGAGGACGGCGCCACGCACCAGTGCTGCGAGGATATCGCCCTCATGCGCGTTATCCCTGGCATGACCGTTATCGTTCCCGCCGACGACGTGGAGGCTCGTGCCGTGACGCGCGCCGCCTACGAGTGCGACGGCCCCGTGTACATGCGCTTTGCCCGTCTGGCCTCGCCGGTCATCAACGACCCCGAGACCTACAAGTTCGAGGTAGGCAGGGGCATCGTCATGCGCGAGGGCACCGACGTCACCATCATCGCCTGCGGCCTAATGGTTGGCGAGGCCCTCGAGGCCGCCGAGCAGCTCGCTGCCGAGGGCATCGATGCCGAGGTCATCAACATGCATACCATCAAGCCCATCGACGCCGACCTGATCGTCAAGAGCGCCACCAAGACCGGTCACGTCGTGACCGTCGAGGAGCACTCCGTGATCGGTGGCCTGGGCAGCGCCGTTGCCGACGTTCTGTGTGAGCAGTGCCCGACGCCGCTCAAGAAGATTGGCGTCAACGACACCTTTGGCGAGTCCGGTCCGGGTGCCGAACTCCTGCACAGGTACGGCCTGGACGCCGCCAACATCGTGGCAACCACCAAGGAGTTCTTGGCCTAGGGCGGTCTGCTTTGGCCTTAACTTGAGAGCCGCTTTTCGCATTGGGTAACGAATAAGCCGGGGCGCCTTCCATGTGGAGGGCACCCCGGCTTTGTGTTTGAAGGCGGCGGGGAAAGAAGTTAGAGAGGTTTTACGGTCGGGCCAGGGCGCAGTTGCGCAACGTTCAGCCCTAAACCCTAACAGCCAGAGGCGAATCGGAGAGGATTTCGCCCTGACATACGTGAGTTTCCGCAGGTCAGAAAGAGGGAGTAAATTTCGGGGCTGGCACCCGCAGGCCAGGGCGTTGCGAGCTAAATCGGCGGCGCGATAACAAGAAGGCGGGATTAACTCCCGCCTTCAGACAATCCACCTTCGCCCAGATGGTGCGCAATCACTCGAAGGTTCGCCGATTCATGCATTCTTGGCGGCAACGGCTCTGCTTGACATCATCAGGCAACCTGATGGCGTTTGAACGTCCTTATCGCGAGAACAATGCCCGCCGCGAAAAGCAGAAGGTAGAAAGCAGCGAGGAACACGGGGAGCTCGACCACGACAGGGCCTATGGCGTACGAGACCATGTCGAAGAGGTTCAAGGGGTTCAGTGCGTCGTAGGGGAACAGGTAGATGATGTGGTTCGCGATGCTGCTCGTCATCGTCGGCACGAAGATCGGAATCAAGATGAGAGCAACGCCGACTGCGAGGATTCCCATGGGGCTGTCTACCTTGGCCGACAGCGCAAGCACTATCCCAAGGAGGGCGAGGGTTGCGAGATACCCGACGAGGCAGCATATGAGGGCGGCGGCTGACAGGCTTATGCCGTAGGTGCATGTGATGTTGCAGATCTGGATGGGTAGACCTGCGCCGTCGGCTCCGTAGAAGACGAGCGGTATTGCCAGGAAGACGAGTGTGAAGACCCAGTATATGGCGCTTGCCGCGATCACAGAGGCTGCCGCCTTCGCGCGCCCGAGCCTTGATTTGCCGAACTTGGTGGACAGCAGGATGGCGTCGGTTTTGGCCCGGTACTCCCCGTTGAACACCGATGCGCACGTTATCACGACTGCGAGCATCGCGAATATGAGGAACTGGGCGAGGTTGAGGAACTCCGCCCACCCTCCTGCGTATCCGTACTCGATGGGCGTGTGCACACCTTGCGCCTTCTCGCTCCAGAACGCCCTCTCCTCGTCGTTGTACGAGAGGGCCCCGTTCGCGTGGAGCGCGGAGACTATCTTCGAGCGGACTTGTCCGTAGAGGTCGACGGTGCCAGTCGTGTCGATAGTGGCTACCGCGGACACGGGCATCTGGTTGTCTTGCATCCAAGGGCTTGTCAGCAGCGCCATAAGGGAGCCGTTCTTCGCTCTGAACTCCCAGTACTCGTCCGCCTTTTCCCCGTAGGGCTTTCTGTCCATTCTGTACTCTTCCTTGACCTCGCCGTCCGGACCGACGAACTCCTTGAACTCGCGGAGCGCCTCGGTGGCCTTCTTGTCGGTGATGGGGCCTGCGAGCGCTTCCGCGTTTGCCTTTATCTGGGCGATGGCGGCAGTGCCCTCGAATTCGGTGCCCATCTCCTTGGGTTCGAGGGCGTACTGGGACGTTACGTAGAAGAAGGCTATGACCGCGACCAACACCAGGACGGCTGCTATAGAGACCTGCGAGACGCGCCTTGAGAGCATCTTCTTGAGCTCGTATCTGATGAGGCTACCCACGGTGCGCTCCTTTCCTGCGTGCGATTGCGTCCTGCCCCACTTCCGCTTTCGTTTGCGAAACCGGCAGGCACCCGGACTGCTCTTGGAAGAGGTAGAGGTAGACGTCCTCCAGCGTCGGCTCCACGGCGCGCGCACTCGGATGCGGACGCTGCTGCGCCACCACGCGAACGATGGCAGAGCCGTCCTGGGCGTAGTGGATGTTGCCCACCGTGAGCGATGCCGACATGGCGTCTGCCTCCCTCGGAGCGACAGCGCACTCCCAGACGCATCCCCTGATGTCCCCCGTGATCTCTTCGACCGTGCCCGTCGTGATGATGCCGCCAGCGCGCATCACGAGAATCTCGTCGGCGATGTACTCCACGTCCGAGACGATGTGCGTGGAGAGGATGACGATCTTTTCTTGGGCGAGAGAGGATATGAGGTTGCGGAAGCGGACGCGCTCCTTGGGGTCGAGCCCCGCGGTGGGCTCGTCGAGCACGAGGACGGACGGGTCGTTGAGCACCGCCTGGGCGATGCCGAGCCGCTGCTTCATGCCGCCGGAGAAGGTCTTGACCTTCCGCTTTGCGGCCTCTGCGAGGCCGACAACGCCCAAGAGTTCGCGCGTGCGCACTTTCGCCTGCTGCGCGGTGAGCCCCTTGAGCGATGCCAGGTACATCATGAAGTCGCAAGCCGTGAAATCCGGGTAGTAGCCGAAGTCCTGGGGCAGGTACCCGAGGCGCGCCCGATAGCCGTCGCCAAGCTGGTCTATGGGGGTGCCCCCGAACAGCACGCTTCCCGATGTCGGCCTCATGACGTCGCATATCATGCGCATGAGCGTGGTCTTGCCCGCGCCGTTGGCCCCGAGTAGGCCGTAGACGCCGGGCGTGAAGCTGAAGCTCACGCGATCGACAGCGATATGGCTGCCGAACTGCTTGGTGAGCCTGTCGAGCCTGAGTTCCATGTTCGTTCCTTGTCCTTCGTTCGATGTTGCAGATAAGCAGGAGGAGAGCTAGAGCGCCGCCTTTGACAGGTGTGGCGAGAGGCCGCCCGAGACGCAGCGCATGAGCCTTGACGCCTCCAGGGCGGCGAGCGCCATGGAGGCCATGAGCGCCGCGACCCATACGGCGAGAGACGCACCCTCGTACCAGAGGGGGAACGTCGCGCTCAGCAGCCAGAGCGCCGCGAGTACGGACATCGCGGGAGCGACGCTGGCGACGAGCGAGTTGCCCGGCAGACGGCGCGCCGCATAGAAGCAGGTGGCACACGAGCAGAAGAACGGCGTGCATGCGTACAGCAGTACGCGAAGCGCGTCGATCCCCGCGAGCGTTGGCACTGCCGCAACGGCGAGCGTAATCCAAAGCACGTCGGCCAGGCCGAAAAGCAAAAGCCTGCTCGCCAGCACTTGCACGCAGCTGAACCGGCATGAGTACTCCATCTCGCAGACGCGGGTCTCGAAGCTCTTGAATACCGATGGTGCCGCTATGGCAACCGAGAGGGCCGATGCCGCCATGACGACGATGGGGCTTCCCGAGTGCGGGCCGATCTCACCGACGAGAACGAGCATGCATGCCAGAAGCGCGATCTGGAGCATCCATGCCCAGGGACGCACGAACCGAACCTGGCTCGCGACGAACCGCCAGAGCGGGATGTAACCCGCCTCCCTCGCGCCTCCGCAGGCGCGAGCCGCCTCTGCTTCCACGAGCAGCAAGGTGCGCTTGCGCGCCGAAGCGTCGGGGGATGCCGCGTCAGCGGCGTAGTAGCTCCTCAGCGCATCCTTTAGCTTCGAGTCATTCATGGCCTTCTCCCATCAGTTCCTTGAGCCTGCCGAGCGCGCGCCGCTCGATTCGATAGAGGGCGAACCTCGACTTCCCCGTCACGGCGGAGATGTCGGACATAGGCAGGTCCTGGCCGTAGCGCAGCTCGATGATCTCGCGCTCCTCTTCCGTAAGGCGGGCAAGGGCGTCTGCCATGATCAGCCGTCCGTCCATGTCCACATGCCGCGCGTCAGGAATTGCCGGCGCATCGTCCTCGTCCAAGGTGCCAACCGGTTTTTGGCCTCGGTAGAAGTCGGCACAGACGTTGCGCGCGCAGGTGTAGAGATACGCGAGGGGCTTTCCATGCTCGGCGTATAGCGCATCGCTCCGCACGAGTCGAAGGAACACCTCCTGAGTCACGTCTCGGGCATCCTCTTTCGAGGGGAGCCTTCGCGCGCAGTAGCGGTATACCTCGTCGTAGTGCTCCTCTGCGAAGCGCCCCACCAAAGAGTCGTTTTCGCGGCCTGGCGCGTCCGTCCTGCCGTTGCTGCCGTATGGAAAGCCTTGCATTCTCTTCCCTCACCTCCTATAGGGCATAACGTGGTTTGGCGCCGGGATGTGCGCGGAATTTTGAAATTTACGTCCCATGCAATGGGGGAAACCGCAGTCAGCGATGCTCGGTGAGTGGCGGATATGCGAGGGTGTGGCAGGCAGAAAGGGAGCTTATTCGCTTTCCCAAACCGCTCTGGTCATTTGAACGAGACGCGCCGGAGACCGTAACCGTCCCGAGTCATCTTCCCCGACTTGAGGTTCTCCTGTGCGTCCTGCCATGCCTTGATGGCAGCGTCAAGCTTCTGGGCTCCCTTTGCCTTCGGGTCGATGCGCAGAGCGCCAGACGGGCTCATCGAGGAAATCGGCCTGCTATACGTCGGCGTCACGCGCGCTCGAAAGGCGGTATATGCCTCCGCCTCGATGCAGCGCAGGACAAAATCGGGGGACTATCAGGCCACCTGTCTCTCTTGTCTAATATCTATTCCGAGTATTGCACCTGTGGGCTGGGCGGTGATGGATGCGGAGAGCTGACTTCTGGTGCTACGAGACGTGTCCGCTATGGCCGTGAGAGCCGGTCAGCCGTCTTGTCCATGACCTCGCTGAGCATGGCCAGGCCGTTCTTCAGCTCGCCCTGCTTGGAGAAGTAGTCCCTGTGCGCCATGAATCGTCTGCGCAGGGCTCGGAGCTGCCCGGCGGCGTCCCCTCTTGCGTTCTCGCTCTTGGCTATGTGCATGTAGCAGAGGGCGAGGGCGGTGAAGTCGTGGACGATGGGCGCTCTCTTAGTGAGTGACACGAGCTCGCGGTCGATCCCCAGCTCCTCGACCGCCATGTGTCCAGGGTCTCCGTACTTCTCGATGAGCCCGCGGGTGTATGAGGACCCTCCCAGCCCGGCGAGACTCCTCTCGGTGTGCTCGGGGTCTATCCCGTCGAGCGAATCCGATGCAAGGTGCAGAATGGAGGCTAGAGCGGAGATGACGGTCTCGGCGTCCTGGGCGGCCAGGTCTCCGGACAGGCCCATGACCGTCGGGGCTTTCGACCGAACAGAGTCGAGATCGACCCTCTTCTCGAGTACCCTGACCTTTCTCTCGCGCTCGGAATTGAAGAAGGACGCCATGAGCTCGTAGGGATCGTCTCCCTCGTCCATGATCATCTTGTTGAGCTCGACCTTCATGTAGTGCTCGATGTCGAGCGTGAGGGAGAGGACTGTCTCGCGAAGGTGGTGGTCGAGCCTCGTGAGCTCGGCGAGGTGGGCGAAGTCGAGGTTGATGTAGGAGCCGAAGTGCTCCGAGTCGGGGTTGGTGTAGCGGGAGAAGCACTTCGCGAACGCCTTCACCTTGAAGAAGTTGCTCTCTCGCAGGAACCGCTCGGCCTCCCGCTCGTCTGTCAGCTCGAAGCGGACCCCTCGGTCCTTGAGGTGGCGGACTTGCTGGGCGGCGCCGATGAGTGGCCGTTCCCTTGTTGTGGCGGTGCCGGAATCTCCCATATCGGCTCCAAAAGATAAGAAAAATGCGGCTGAAGGTACAGGTACCCGCAGCCGCTAAAAGCCCTAGGGCTTTTCACAATGACTGAAGTATACCCGATTGAGGCGGACGGGGGAGGTGTTCGGATGAAGTTGATATTCAAGGGGGCCGACGGGAATCCAAGGCGCGCCATGCTTCTTATGTGCAGCAAAGGCAATCCTGCTAAAATACAAAGCGCTCATGTAGTTTAAACGCACGACGATAAGGAGCACCAGTGGGTAACCACTTCCGTACCTCCGGTGCGGGCGATGAAGCCCCCAAGACGCAGCCGAGCGTCGCGGGCAGTCGTTTCGCCACTCCGGATTCAGAGGATCAGCTGTTTAGCCCGATCCCCGCACAGCCGGCAGATCAGGCACAGCCGGCGGCAGATCCCTTTGCCTACAACCCCAACAACGATGTTGCGCTTTCCGGCACGGCTGGCTTTGAGCCCGTTCAGACGGTGACCGCCCGCGTGGCTCAGCCTCAGATGAGCGCCGCCACGCCGCAGCCTACCATGGCCGGCATCCCCGACCCCTTGGCCCCTGCGGCTCCCGCGCCGCAGCCCGCGCAGTCCGGTCTTTTTGCCGGCATTCCCGACCCCACGCAGCCTGCGGCTCCCGTGGTCGAGCGCGATCAGGCCGCCGAGGTTGCAAGCCTCGACAGCGCGCTCAACAACCCCGACTTCACGTCGGTGTTTGCGCCCATCGACCCGCAGGCCAGCCGCAAAAAGATGGCCAAGCAGGCCGGTGTCGAGCCCGTCATCCTTATGGAGCACGTCACCAAGATCTATCCGGCGCAGCCCAACAAGCCCGCACTCGACGACATCAACATCGAAATCTATCCGGGCGAGTTCGTCTTTTTGGTCGGTCACTCCGGCTCGGGTAAGACCACGCTGCTGTCGACGCTCAACCGCGACGTCAAGCCCACAAGCGGTCGCATTTTGGTCGCCGGCCAGGATCTCATGAAGATCAAGAACCGCAAAGTTCCGTTCCTGCGTCGTCAGATTGGCGCCGTGTTCCAGGACTTTAAGCTCCTGCCGCAAAAGACCGCCTACGAAAACGTGGCGTTTGCCCTGCAGTGCATCGGCAAGCCCAAGGGCGTCATTCGCAGCCAGGTGCCCGAGGTGTTGCGTCTGGTCGGTCTGGCCGACCAGATGGACTCGCTGCCCGATCAGCTTTCCGGTGGCGAGCAGCAGCGCGTGGCCGTTGCCCGCGCTATGGTCAACCGCCCGCCGCTGCTTATCTGCGACGAACCCACGGGCAACCTCGATCCGGCGATTTCGCTGGGCATCATGAAGCTGCTCGAGCGCATTAACCGCACCGGTACCACCGTGATCGTCGCTACGCACGACCGCGAGATGGTCGATAGCATGCACCGTCGCGTGATCGCCCTCGAGGGCGGCCACGTAATCCGCGACCAGGAGAGGGGAGGTTACGGCAACTATGGCACCAACTAACGTGGGCTACTCGCTCAAAGAGGCAATCAGCCACTTCTTCCGTGACTGGACCACCTCGCTCGGCGCCGTCATCACGATTTTCCTTTCGCTGTTTATCATCGGCCTGTTCATTATGGGTTCCGCGATGCTGAACTCCGTGATCGGCACCGTCGAGGATCAGGTCGTCATCAACGCCTTTATTAGCGATGACGCCGACCAGGCAGATGTTCAGGCCTTTGAGGCCGAACTCAAGACGTGGAGCAACGTCAAGTCCGTGACGTACAAGGACAAGGACGACGCACTGGCCGAGTACACGAGCAAGATGTCGGGTAACGCCGACGCTACCATGAGCGCGCTTGACGGTCAGAACCCACTGCCGGCTTCGTTTGCCATCGAGATGGACGATCCGTCCATGGTCGAGAGCACGGCCCAGAAGCTCAAGAAGAACGCCGATTTTCAGAAGATCGCGGACGACGGCGACGTTAACGCGAGCGTTCTGTACGGCCAGGAGGAAGTGAGCCGCCTGTTCCAGGTGACGAACTACATTCGTACCGCCGCTGTGGTGCTCGTCGGCCTGCTGACCTTTATCGCGTTCATTTTCATTAACAACACGATCCGCCTGTCCATTACGGCGCGTCGTCGTGAGATCGCGATCATGCGTCTGGTGGGCGCAAGCAACGGCTTCATTCGCGGGCCGTTCATTACCGAGGGCGTGCTGCAGGCCATTTTGGGCTCGCTGCTTTCCATCGGCGTGCTGGAGCTGCTGCGTAACCTGATGGTTCCGCGTTTGCAGGAGAGCATCGGTTGGATGTCGTTTGCGCTGCCGATGCAGTACTACCTGGTGACCTACGCCGCGCTGATTTTGGTCGGCGTCATTATCGGTCTCTTTGGTTCCGCCATCGCCATGCGCCGCTATCTGCGCGTGTAGGCGTGCTTGGAATTCGTTCCTTCAACGGGTCGTCTCTTTTGGGGGCGGCCCGTTTTTTGTCCCCTAGGGATCATTTGGGTAGACTCTTGGGGTGTAAGCGGCCATCGATAGTAAGGAGGCGCCATGGGGCGCAATAACAAGCATAAGCGTGGAGCTCGCAATAAGCGCGGGCCGGTGCGCAGCGAGCGTCGCCCGAGTCTGACCGGACGCGTGCAGCTCCATGAGCATAGCGCCTACGTTGTAACCGAAAACGGCGACTACAAGGTCATGGGCCGCGGCAAGCGCGAGATTATGGACGGCGATACCGTTGCCGTAAGTATTAAGAACAGCCCGCATGGCGAGCGACGCGCCGTAATTGAGGGCGTCGTTGAGCGTGCGGCCATCAGTGTGGTGGGCACGTACCAGACCGCCGGCCCGCTCGGGGTGATCGAGCCGCTTGATTCTCGCCTTAAGGCCGATTTCTTTGTTCTGCCGGAGGACACCTCGGCGGAGCGCTTGGGCGTTCATCCGGGTGATGCGGTCGTCGCGCGCATTCTGACATATCCGACGCGTCTGGAATCGGGCACCGTGACGATTGAGCGCCGTATTGGCGGCGATGATGCGCCCGATTTGGGCGTTCAGTATGTGATGGCGCGCTATGGCTATACCGACAGCTATCCCGAGGCCGCACTTGCCGAGGCCGAGGCGCTTTCGCTTGACGTGGCCTCGGCGCTCAAGGACCCGCTCCGCCGAGACCTGCGCGATCGCTTTGTCATTACGATTGATCCGGTCGACGCGCGCGACTTTGACGACGCCATCTCGCTGGAGCGCACGCTCGAGGGTGGCTACAAGCTGGGTGTCCATATTGCCGACGTTTCGCACTATGTTGCCTGGGACGGACATATCGATCTGGAAGCCCGCCATCGCACGACGTCGGTGTATCTTGCCGATCGCGTGCTGCCCATGTTGCCCGAGCGCCTGTCGAACGATTTGTGCTCGCTGCGTCCCGACGAGGATCGCCTGGCGTTTACCGTCGACATTGAGCTCGACGCGCAGGGTCGCGTGCGCCATTACGATCCCTATCCCAGCGTGATTCGCTCACGCGTGCGCATGGACTACGACGGCGCCGAGGCGCTGCTGGTACGTGCCGGTGCGGTGGAGTATTCGGTGCTGGAGGGTGCCGCCGAGGATGTTGCCGCGGTTGAAGCCTCGCGCGAGGAAGCGCTCGGGCGCGGGCTTGCGTGCGAGAAAACCGCCCGCGGCTATAACGTCGACTTGGGGGATTTCCTCGTAGCCGCCAACGAGCTCGCCGAGCTTCGCCGTCGTATTCGTCGCGCACGCGGTTCGGTCGACTTTGATACGGCCGAGATCCGTGCACTGTTGGACGAGGACGGTGTGCCCGTGCAGATCGTGGCCCGTGAGCGCTCGTGCGCCACGTCGCTGATTGAGGAAGCCATGCTGCTGGCCAACGAGTGCGTGGCGGAGTGGCTGGCCGACCGCGATATCGAGGCCTGCTATCGCGTGCACGACGATCCCAGTCCCGACAGCCTGCACGGTGCCGCCGTGGCGCTGGCGCAGCTGGGTATCATCGATGACCGTCGCGCGGCCGGCATTGCTCTGGGAAGCCCCGACGAGCTGCAGGCGGCGGTTGATGCCGCAGCCGGTACGGCCAATGCGCCGCTCGTCAACACGTTGCTACTGCGCAGTATGCAGCGCGCACTGTACAAGCCGCGCAACGAGGGCCACTTTGCACTTGCCGCGCCGTGCTATTGCCACTTTACGAGTCCCATTCGCCGCTATCCCGACCTGGTGGTGCATCGCGTACTCAAGTTGCAGCTGGCCTACGAGCGGCTGGGCGGCAAGGACGCCTTGGTGCGTACGCCGCGGCTGATCGGTAAGGGTCGCGAGTCCCTGCCGCGCATCCTGCCGCAAATCTGCCGCGCGTGCAGCGATGCCGAGCGTGCGGCCGACGCCGCCAGCCATGCGACGCAAAAGATCAAGATCGCCCAGTACTACGAGGACCGCCTGGGTGAGCGCTACGCCGGAACGATTTCGTGGGTCAGCAGCATGGGTCTCTTTGTGCGTTTGGATCTGACACAGGTTGAGGGTTTGGTTTCGATCAAGAGTCTGGGCAACGAGTGGTTTGAGTTTGATGAGGACGCGCTCACGCTCACGGGTGCCGACACGGGGACTCGCTACGAGCTGGGGCAGCGCGTGATCATCGAGGTCTCGCGCGTCAACACCACGCGCGGGCACTTGGATTTCAGGCTTATTCATTAGCCGGAATTTGGTGATTCATAGAGAACGGGGCGGTCTTTTGGGGCCGCCTTTTTTGTGCCGGCTCAGTCGTCTTTCCGCTCGCGCGCTTGCGTCTTCCGCCTGCTATAGGGGAGATAAAACCTACCAAAATAAACCTGTCCCTTTTTGGGAGGTTTACGAGAGAGCGGGGATGAGATGACAACGGTGTACGGGTATGCGCGGGTGAGCTCGCGTGATCAAAATCTGAATCGGCAGCTGGATGCGCTGGGCGCCTATGGCGTGGAACCGGCGAATATCTTTGCCGACCATGCGAGCGGCAAAGACTTCGATCGACCGCGGTATCGCGAGCTGCTGCACATCCTGGGAGACGGGGACGTGCTGGTGGTGCTTTCTATCGACCGGCTTGGCCGTAATTACTCCGAGATTCTTGAGGAATGGCGACGCATTACCAAGGAGCTCGGGGTTGCCATTGTGGTGTTGGACATGCCATTGCTTGACACGCGCGCCAGGGCCAGCGGCGCGCCGGATGTGACCAATACCCTGATTGCCGATATTGTGCTACAACTGCTGAGCTACGTGGCGCAGGTGGAGCGCGAGAATATTCATCGGCGCCAGGCGGAGGGGATTGCAGCGGCGCGGGCGCGAGGGGTCCGTTTCGGTCGACCTCGCAAGCCGTGCCCTCCTCAGTTTGAGCTGGTACGCGATAGCTATGAGGCAGGCGATATTACCCGCAGCCAGGCAGCAAAGTGCCTGGGCGTGTGCGTGGGGACGTTCGATCGCTGGATGCGCGAGGCGGGGTAGGGGTTTGCGTCGCTTTGGCGCTTCCTGTTGCGATTCAAATTTTGATACGGTGACGATGTCATTTGGGGCTACAGTCGCTGATATTCAAAAAAGGAGGTAGGCCCTTGGCGCGCGTAAAACAAATAATCGGATGGACCGCGATCGTTCTGTTTACTGCAACGCTGGCGGGCATCTGGGTGCTGACGGAGCAAAATGCGGTGGAGACGTCGTTGCTGAGCGAGTCCACCGCGCGTGTGGTGGAGGGTCAAGCTACGGGCGTACAGGCTGCCGATGTCGCGGGTGAAGCTCAGACCGAGAATGGGATGACCGGGGGCACCGATTCGGCTGCTTCGAATGTCCGGTCTGGCCGACTTGCTTCCATTCGCATGTGGGTGGGCACGAACGTCCGTCGCGTTGCCCATACCGTAGAGTTTTTCTTCGTCGGATTGTTCGCCTCGGTGGTCGTGGTTTGCTTTTCCAGGCGTCCGTGGAGCGTATGCTCCCGTTGCGTGCCCGTGTTGCTCTTTTGCGCCGTCTGCTCCGTTGGCGATCAGGTACATAAGATCTTTGTTCCCGGCAGGCATTTCGACGTTATCGATTTAGGATTCGATGCTGCGGGCTATGTTACCGCGATGCTGTTGGTATTGCTGGCAGCGGTGTTGGTGCGCCATGCGACTCGGCCGATCGGCGCCCATGCGAGGCGCTAGCCGGTAACAAGCCCGTTTTTGATAATGCGACCTTGTTGAATTATTTTGTGTCGCGCGTATTTCCGAGCGGTCGGATTTGAGGGGCGAGCGGTAGAACGCTCGCCCTTTGTGCGCCACGATGCGGCACAATGTACCGCAAAAGCTGTTTGTATCCGGTACGAATCGTTCGTTGGTCTTTAATTCTTCTCAACGGAGGTGTTTGAGATGGCAAACGGATTGCTTTTGCGGCTTCGCGAGCGTGAGCTCAGCGCGAGCCCGGCGGAACGCAATGTCATCGCATATGTAAGCGCTCATCCGCACGAGGTGGTCGGGCTGTCCGTCCGCGGTCTTGCCGATGTCACGTTCTCCTCGCCCTCGAGCATTTTGCGCTTTTGCAAGCGTTTGGGTTTTGCGGGCTACAAGGAGTTCCAGCGCGAACTGATTGCCGAGCTGGCGCTCTTAGGTGACAAGAAAGACGTAGCCCTCGAGGACATCTCCATGGATGACAGCGTCGAACGTATCGTGGGGAAGGTGATGAAAAGCAACGTGCGCACGATCGAGGCGACGGCACGAACGCTCGATTACACCGTCTTGGAGCGATGCGCGGCCCGTCTTAAGCGAGCACGCGCGGTCAATCTGTTCGGTATTGGTGCCTCCCGTTTGGTCGCGCACGATCTGGCGCAAAAGCTCATGCGTGTCGACAAGGAGTGCCATCTGTACGACGACTGGCATGATCAGCTCTTGTGTGCCAAGAACATGCATGAGGGCGATATGGCAATCGCCTTTAGCTACTCGGGCTTGACGCAAGAGGTGCTGGACTGCACCGCCGAGGCTCAACGTCACAACTGTCCCGTTGTGGCCGTTACCAAAGTAGATGGATCATCCAAGCTTGCCACCGTGGCCGATGCCGTGCTCGGCGTCGCTGCGAGTGAACCCTTGGTCCGCAGCGGTGCCATGGCTTCGCGTATGGCCCAGCTTATGGTTGTCGATGCCCTGTACGCTGCTTACGTTGCGAGCGATTACGAACGGGTGACGCATGTCATTAAGCAAAACTACATCGAGAAACAGGAAAGATGAGGTGAATGAAATGCTCGATTTAACAAAATTCACGACCGAACAGCGTAATCAAAGTTCAATGGACCTCGATACGATGACATCGCTGCAAATCGTCACGACGATGAATGATGAGGATCTTCGTGCCGTCCAGTCGGTCACGAAGGTGTTGCCCCAGGTTGCCACAGCAATCGACTGGGCTGCTGAGGCACTCGAGCGCGGCGGGCGCGTCTTTTACATGGGTGCAGGCACCAGCGGTCGTCTGGGTGTACTCGACGCTTCGGAGTGTCCGCCCACGTTTGGCGTGTCACCCGATCTGATTGTCGGGCTCATTGCCGGAGGCGAGATGGCGTTTATCAAGGCTGTCGAAGGTGCCGAAGACAGCGAGGAGCTTGGCGCGAGCGACCTGCGGGAGCGTGGACTCTCGGACAAGGATCTTGTCGTTGGCCTGGCGGCAAGCGGCCGTACTCCCTATGTGGTGGGCGGCCTTGTGTACGCCAAGGCAACTGGGTGCAAGACCATTGCAATTGCCTGCAACCAAGGGTCGAAGATCGGGAAGAGCGCAGATCTTGCCATTGAACCCGTGCCCGGTCCCGAGGTACTGACCGGCTCAACGAGGCTCAAGGCGGGAACGGTTCAAAAGCTCATTCTCAACATGATTTCGACCGGTGCCATGGTCAAGATCGGCAAGGTATACCAAAACCTGATGGTCGATGTGCAGCAGACGAACGAGAAGTTGGTGGTGCGCGGCCAGAACATCGTGATGGAGGCGACCGGCTGCACGCGCGAGTGCGCTATTCAGGCGCTTGCAGATGCCGGCGGCCACGTAAAAACCGCTATTGTCTCGGTACTGCTGGACTGCGATGCCGAGCAGGCTGCGGTAGCTCTTGAGCGAGCGCGAGGCCATGTCCGTGCTGCGGTGAGTGGCCATGAGAAGAGCGATGCCGATGCCCAATAGGTGCGCGGCGTGAGCTGATATGACATCCAGACGAGATACCCAATACAAGGAGGAGTTATGACGAACAAAGAGCTGGCTCAAAAGCTGCTGGACCTTTTGGGCGGTAAAGACAACGTGCTGGCAAACGCGGCGTGCATGACGCGCCTGCGCGTGACCGTCAAAGACACGGGCAGCGTCGACACGGAGGGTATTGAGGCACTCGACGGCGTGATGGGCTTGGTCGAGGACGACACGATGCAGATCGTGCTGGGGCCGGGCAAGGTGAATAAGGTGCTCGAGGAGTTCTCCAAGCTCACCGGCCTTGCGAAAGGCGTTGCCGACGAGAGCGTGGTTGACGCTGCGGCCACAAACAAGGCCGCGCAGAAGGCAAAGTACGAGTCCAAGCCGGTTCAGGCCTTCCTCAAGAAGATTTCCAATGTCTTCGTCGCCCTGCTTCCCGGCATCATTGCGGCTGGCCTCATCAACGGTATCTGCAACGTCATTAACGTCTCGACGGCAGGCGCGCTTGCAGGCGAGTGGTGGTACCAGGGCATTCGTTCCATGGGCTGGGCCCTGTTTGCCTATCTACCCATCTTGGTGGGCTATAACGCGGCACGTGAGTTTGGCGGCTCCGCTGCGCTGGGCGGCATCGCCGGCATGATGTGTATCGCCAACAGTGCCATGCCCCTGCTTGCGCCTGGCGCGGCTGATCCTGCCACTGCCATTCTGCTGCCGCTCACCAATGCGCAGTACAACCCCGCAGCGGGCGGCATGATCGCGGCTCTTATCGCTGGCGCATTTTTTGCCTGGATGGAGCGTCAGATTCGCAAGGTTATGCCCAACGCACTCGACACGTTCTTGTCCCCGCTGCTGGTGCTCATCATCGGCGCCTTTGCTCTGATGCTCGTCATCCAGCCGGTTGGCGCATGGCTGACGACTGCCATCTTTAGCGTTTTGACCTTTATCTTCGAGAAGCTGGGCGTCCTGGGCGGCTATATCCTGTCGGCAGGCTTCTTGCCGCTGGTTTCCGTCGGCCTGCATCAGGCGCTCACGCCGATCCACGCTATGCTCAACGATCCCGACGGTGCTACCAAGGGTATCAATTACCTGCTTCCCATCCTTATGATGGCTGGCGGCGGCCAGGTCGGTGCCGGTCTGGCGCTGTACTTTAAGACCAAGAACGCCAAGCTCAAGAAGTACGTCGCAGAGTCCATTCCCGTTGGAATCCTGGGTGTGGGCGAGCCTCTGATGTATGCCGTTACGCTGCCGCTCGTTCGTCCGTTTGTGACGGCCTGCCTGGGTGCCGGATTTGGCGGCGCGCTCGCGGCGCTGCTTCACATCGGCACGGTTTCTCAGGGCGTTTCCGGTCTGTTTGGCCTGCTGATCGTCGTTCCTGGCCAGCAGCTCGGCTACGTTGCCGCTATGCTGCTTGCCTATGCCGCCGGCTTTGTCCTGACGTGGTTCTTTGGCGTCGACGAGCAGAAGATCAATGAGTTCTTTGGCGAGTAGTTTGATATCGTGAGCCGTGTTGCTCGGGGTTCGCGGCGCGCGGCAGATTTCTTGATGCTATGGTTGTGCCGGCGGGGCTAACTGCTCCGCCGGCCTTTTTTAAAGGAGCGTTGTAGCGTGAAAACGGGTATTTCGATTTATCTTTCCAGCCCTTTGCAGGATATTGAGCGGACGATTGAGCGTGGTGCCGCGGCGGGTGCGCGCTACGCGTTCACCTCACTGCATATTCCCGAGGATGGGGGAGCGGCGTATGCCGATAAGGTCCGTCATGTGCTGTCGCTGCTCTCCGCCCGCGGCATTGCGCTCATTGCCGATGTGGGGCCTCGCACGTGCGAGTTGCTCGGGCTTGAGCGCATCGAGGACCTGCGCGATCTGGGGTTGGAATACCTTCGTTTGGACTATGGCTTTAGCGCCCAACGGGTCGCGGAGCTGTCCGGTGTATTTCGCATAGTGGTCAATGCATCGACGGTGAGTTCTGATGAAATCGCATCGTGGCGTGAGGCCGGTGCCGATGTGACTCGTTTTGCCGCCTGCCACAATTTTTACCCCAAGCCTTATACCGGTTTAGCTCTGGAGGACATTGCTCGGGTGAATCTTCGTCTTGCGGCGCTTGGATTCGAAATCATGGCTTTTGTGCCGGGTGATGCCAACGTTCGCGGGCCGGTATTCGAGGGACTGCCGACGGTCGAGGCGCAGCGCGGTCGCGCGTCAAAGGTTGCCCTCAACATGCTTGAGCTTGCACATGGCGCCGATTGCGACATTGTGTTGGTCGGCGACCCCGATCTTTCCGATGCGGGCTGGACGCAGTTTGCTCATGTTTCCGCCGGATACGTGGACCTGCAATGCGAGCTTGAGCCCGGTTATGCCTATGTACGTGGGCAGATTCATCACGACCGACCCGATTCGAGCACCCTCATCTTTAGGTCTCAGGAGTCGCGTACGACGCTTAAGCCGGATTCCGTGCCGATGGATGCCGGTGCCGGCCTGTCACGAAAGACGGGGTCGATCGCTGTGAGCAATAGCGGCTATGGGCGCTACGAAGGCGAGCTTGAGATTGCGCGGGTCGATCTTCCCGGTGACGAGCGCATGAACGTTGCGGGTCATATCACGCCCGAGGCAATGGAGCTGCTGCCGTTCATCAAACGCGGATTCGGGGTACGGTTCGTTTAGCGTGTGACCCGTGGGCTACAATTGGCCCATCATGCGAAGGCGCCTCGTGTGGCGTGTGCCTGCGTTGGCCGATCTATATTCGGAGGATTTCCATGACCGTACTGTTTGTTGAATATCCCAAGTGCTCGACCTGTAAAAAGGCTAAGGCATGGCTGGACGAACATGGGGTTGAGTATATCGACCGCGATATCGTTTTGGACAATCCCACGGCTGATGAGCTTGCGACCTGGACTGCTCGTTCGGGGCTGCCGGTGCGGCGCTTCTTTAATTCGTCGGGCATGAAATATCGAGAGCTGGGCCTGAAGGCGCGTCTAGATGCGGGCATGACGGATCGGGAGTGCTACGAGCTGCTGGCGACCGACGGCATGCTGGTCAAGCGTCCGCTGTTGGTGGGCGACGACTTTGCGATTCCCGGCTTTAGGGAATCGGCTTGGGTCGAGGCGTTGCTGTAGCGGCTGCGGAAAGTGCGACCCGTTTTGAGCTTCGATTACGGGATACGGTTTCCGGTTGAGGGCTCGATGGGAAAGTGGGGACCGGTTTGAGCTTGAAATCTGGGACGCACTTTCCGCCGGCAGGCTTGCCCCAGTCAGTCCTCCAACTGCGCCCATTCGTGCGGATCGTAGACCTTTACGTGCTTGTTGGGCTTGCCGCTCCAGTACTCCTCGTCCATAAAGGGCAGATATGCCTGAACGCCGGGGCAGATAAAGGGGATCCGCTGCTGTTGCAGTCGCTCGCGCTGGCGCTGCTCCAGGTGCGCCTCGGATATGACGGTCGGCATACCGGACAGCTCGACGAGGCTTGCCTGGATTCGCTTAAGGTCGGGGAGTCCCGCGTGCCATGACATCCGCATGATCAAAAAGGATGCACGGCGGTATTTTGCCTGCATCACCGTGATGGCGGGGCGCAGAGTGGGATGGATTTTGTCCCGTTCGGGCCAAAGGTCAGCAGTGATCTCGAGGCCCAGGGTCTCCCATAGGTAATCAAGCTCTTCGTCCATGGCGCCTCGATATCTACGTGATCATTGATGCTTCGATTGTGTTGCCTGGTGCTATCGTTTTCGCGGTAGAATCTGCCAACGGTTGACGGCTACCGCTCGCGGCGTTTTGCCCTTCGTGTACAGCGGTCGGCTTCACAGGTCCTTCACGGGTTGGACTAAATTAGGCCAATTTGACTGAATTTTAAAAAAGTCAAAATTGGGGCTTGCGTCACGGCGGTACTTCCCGTATATTTCTTTCTTGCGCAAAGGCACAGCCGAGCGCAGCGATGCAGTCATTGGGATGTCGTCTAATGGCAGGACAGCGGATTCTGGTTCCGTCAATGGGGGTTCGACTCCCTCCATCCCAGCCATTGCATTTGCTACATATGGCCCGTTCGTCTAGCGGTTTAGGACGCCGCCCTCTCAAGGCGGAGATCACCAGTTCGAATCTGGTACGGGCTACCAAAATTGAACGCCCCGGGCCTCGTTAGAGACCCGGGTTTTGTGTATTGACCGATATTTAAGGCGCGCGTTGAGTCTGCCGCCCGGACCGAGGAGTTGTCATGGACCTGCCTATCAGCTTGGAAGACATCACGTATGCCGAGAACTATCTGGCGCAGGGCGACCTGGCTACGGCGACGCCGCTGCTTGAGCGTCTGGTGGAGCTCGCCGAGGAGTATATCGACGCTGAGTGCAAGACGGAGGAGAAGCGCCAGTACTTTAGCTTCGACAGCAAGTTTGAGCGCCTGGCCTATCGCCGTGTGGAGAAGGATCCGCGCGAGCTGGTGCAGGTCGAGGTTCCCTTTGACCGCCTGTACTCCGACATGGCGTTTGCCTACATTCGCCAGCAGGATTATGTGTGTGCTCGGAATGCCCTGATGCAGGCCGTGCGTTGGGATCCCATGAACTGCAACTATCGCTTGGACTTGGCCGAGCTGTTCCGCGCGCTCGAGGACAAGCAGGAGTGGGCATCGCTCTCGTTCTCGGTGCTGGAGCGCGCGAGCGACGGTAAGTGCGCCGCACGCGCCTACACCAACTTGGGTCAGTACTTCTTGGAGCCCGAGACCGAGAACATTTCGGCTGCCGTGGGCTGCGCGCGTCTGGCGCTGCGCCTGGCACCCAATGATGCGCATACGACGCGCCTGCTCAACAAGATCCATACCACCTATCCGGATGCCGCGGACGAGAGTGACGACCATGTGATGGGTGAGCTCGCCCTGCAGGGCGTGCCGACCTCGCCTTCGGCCGAGATCGCCATCTGCCTGATCATGTGCGCGACCGATGCTGCAAGCGACGGCGACAAGCAGGAGGCTACGCGTCTGACGGTCCGTGCCCGCGACCTGGTGGGCGAGGAGGCATGCGCGGCGATTATCAAGCTGGTGCGCGAGAGCGATGCCGAGCTTAATGCCGAGCGCAGGGCAAAGCGCGAGGCTGCGGGCTCAAACGCCAATGGCGCCAAGGAGGCCGGCGATGCCCAGTAAGCGCGAGCGCAAGCTCATTTCCAAGAATCGCTCGGCACATCACGAGTACTTTATCGATGAGACGTTTGAGTGCGGTATTGAGCTGAGCGGTACCGAGGTCAAGTCGATTCGCGAGCGCGCGTGCCAGATTACCGATACCTTTGCACTGATTCGTGGCGGGGAGTGCTGGCTCGTCGGCCTGCATATCCACCCTTATAGCCATGGTGGCGTGTGGAATCGCGATCCCGACCGTCGGCGCCGTCTGCTGCTGCACCGCAAGGAGATCGACTTTCTTGACGGCAAACTTCGCAACCGTGGTTATGCGCTGGTTCCGTTGGAGCTCTACTTTAATACCGACGGTCGCGTAAAACTGCTGCTGGGCCTGGGTCGCGGCAAGAAGCTCTACGACAAGCGCGAGGACATGGCCAAGCGTGATGTCCAACGCGAGATCGACCGCGCCCTCAAGGAACGCAACCGCTGACCGTCCTTCATAAGTTGCGGTGGAATACGGACTGTTTTGCCTGTTTGAGGGGCTATTCAGTCCTTATTTCACCGCAACTGCGGGCGTCTCATCTTGCTTATACTGTTTTGACACATATGTCTCAAAGGTGGTGTCCGTTGTGGGCGCCGCCTTTTTTGTGGGTACATACATCCATGAGGTTCCAACCCGGGTTAGGGGAGTGATTGTTATGGACAAAACTGCGTTCTTTACCATGCCGAGCGGTCTGTACGTGGTGAGCGCCGCGGCAGACGGGCTGCGCGCCGGCTGCGTCATCAACACTGCGGTGCAGGTGACGTCCATGCCGCCGCGCATTTCGGTTGCCGTGAACAAGGACAACGTCACCTCGGGCGTCATCGCTTCGGCCAAAGCGTTCGCGCTGACCGTGATCGATCAGACCGCCGATATGCTCTACATCGGTAACTTTGGGTTCCGCACCAGCAGCGATTATGACAAGTTTGCCAAATACGAGACCCGCGAGACGGCTCTGGGCATGCCCTATGTGCCCGAGCACGCGGCGGCCCTGTTTAGCTGCCATTTGATCGACACTGTGGATGTTGGCACGCATCTACTGTTTATCGGCGAGGTCGAGGATGCCGAGCGCTTGAGTGACGAGACGCCGCTCACCTACGATTACTACCATAAGGTCCTGAAGGGCAAGACGCCTCCGAAGGCGTCCTCGTATCAAGGCTAGAAATGTTTTAAAAGTACTTGCATTATATTATTGAGAATCTATACTGATAAATGAAGTACATCACCAGTCGCGTTTGAGAGGAGAACATCATGGCTGAGGAGAAGAAGACGTATAAGTTCGTGTGCGTCGTTTGCGGTTACGAGGTTGAGGTCGATACGCCCGAGCTGCCCGAGGATTATGTGTGCCCGGTGTGCGGCGTCGGTCCCGATCAGTTTGAGCTCGTCGAGGAGTAGCTCGCAGACACACGGCGAAAGCCGAACATAGCTCTGTCCAAGGGCCTCGGTCGAATTCTCGGCCGGGGCCCTTTTCCTCCGCCCCCAAGGGATCACGGTTGCTGTTGGCCGATCCTGTCTGTTGTGAGTCCGGCCGACCTTTTGTCTTAACCCGCCACATCTAACGGTGGAAATTGGGCCCACTTGTTACATATCGAGACAAACCAAAACCGTCCGGCAGAAGATCTCAATCTGTAACATCTAGACATCGAAAGCGGGTCTAGATGTTGCAGATCGAGACGTTTGCCTGAGTAGGTGCCCCGCCCCATTACATCCCTGTCAACAACACGACATCGAGAATCGTCACGATGGCACCGATCCCTACGAGCAGCGCGTTGAGCGGGCGCGAATTGGCATATTTGCCCATGACGCGGCGTGAGCTGGTGAGCCGTATGAGCACAAAGACCGTAATCGGCAGCTGAAGCGACAGCAGCGCCTGACTCCAGATGAGACCTTCAAAAGGATTTGGAACGACCAGGCACGCCGCCACTGCTCCGGCGAAACAGGCCGCCACCCCGACCGAGGAATGTCGGTCGTGGATGTCGTATTCCTCGTCGAACATGCCCGCGGTGATGGTGCCCGCCGCCATGCCCGCCGTCACACTACTCGAGAGGCCCGCAAACAGCAGCGCTACCGCAAAGATGGTCGAGCTCGCCGGGCCCAAGATGGGGGAGAGCGTGGCCGCTGCGACGGCGAGGTCGTCTACGACCATGCCGTGCGCAAAGAAGGTCGTTGCGGCCAGGATGACCATGGCCGAGTTGATTGCCCAGCCCACGCCCATCGAAAAGAGCGTGTCGAAGAGCTCGTAGCGCAGACGCTCTTCGATAACCTGCTCGCCTTGGCCTTCGAAGTGCATGGATTGGATGACCTCGGAGTGCAGAAAAAGGTTGTGTGGCATAACGACCGCACCCAGAACGCTCACGATAATCGCGGCAGAGCCAGTGGGCATACTGGGCGTGATCCAGCTTGCGGCGGCTTGCGGCCAGTCGACCTTGACTAGTGCAAGCTCGGCCAAAAACGAGAGTCCTACCACGCCTACGAAGGCGATGATCCAGCGTTCGGCTCGCTTGTAGGAGTTCGTCATGAGCATCGCCATCGATACTGCCGCCACGATGACGCAGCCCGCACGCACGGGCAGCCCAAAGAGCATTTGAAGGGCAATCGCGCCGCCCAGGACTTCGGCCATGGCGGTGGCGATGGTCGCGAGATAGGCGCTGCCGAGCACCGCGCGTCCCACGATGCGGGGGAGAAAGCGGGTCGTGGCCTCGGCAAGGCAGGCGCCCGTGGCGATGCCCAAGTGCGCCGCGTTGTGCTGCAGCACGATGAGCATAATCGTGGACAGCGTGACGATCCACAGCAGCGCGTAGCCAAACTGCGAGCCCGCGGCCATATTGGAGGCCCAGTTGCCCGGGTCGATAAAGCCGACGGTCACGAGCAGCCCGGGGCCGATATGCCGCGCAATGTCTAGGCCTCCGTGACCACCGGTGCGTCGGGAGCCAAAGTGTTGTTTGAGATGGTTGAGCATGGTGCGCTCCTGCGTATGGGCGGCGTGACGTCGCATCTGGGTCGTGCGGCGCCACGCGTCGGATTTGGGTTGGGGCTACTTGTGCGCTTTGCCCTGATTGGCCACGGCGTCGATCTTGGCGGCGATGGTCGCCGGGTCGCCGATGTAGCGCTTGTCGAGGACATTGAAATCGGTATCGAAGGTGTAGACGAGCGGCACGCCGGTGGGGATGTTGACCTTGAGGATCTCCTCGGGCGTGAGGTGCTCGAGCTTCATGACGAGTGAGCGCAGGGAGTTGCCGTGTGCGGCGATGAGTACGCGCTTGCCGGCGAGCATCTGGGGGCGAATCTCGTCTTCGAAATAGGGCCAGGCGCGGGCGATCGTGTCCTTGAGGCATTCGGTATAGGGCAGCTGATCGGGCGCGACATCACGGTATTGCTCCTGGGTGTGGGGATCGCGCGCGTCGTTCGGCTCGAGTGCCGGCGGGCAGATATCGAAGGAGCGGCGCCAGATGAGCACCTGCTCGTCGCCGTGCTCCGCCGCGGCATCGGCCTTGTTGAGACCCTGCAACGCTCCGTAGTGGCGCTCGTTGAGCTTCCAGGATTTGATGACGGGCAGCCACTCGCGATCCATTTGGCCGAGCACGATGTTGAGGGTGTGGATCGCGCGCTTGAGGCGCGAAGTGTAGCAGACGTCAAAGTCGAAACCGGCTTCTTTGAGGGCTCGACCGCCTGCTGCGGCTTCTTCGCGGCCCGTGTCGGTGAGCTCAACATCGGTCCAGCCGGTGAACAGGTTGAGCTTGTTCCACTCGGACTCTCCGTGACGGATGAGGACGAGTTGCATCGTCTGCTGGTCTGCTTGGTGCGCCATAGGGGCCTCCTTGATCTGGCACGGTGTGCGTGCCGTTTGCTTGACGCCGCAAAGGATACCCGTTTTAGGCTTAAAAGTTAACCAAGACTAACAAAATTGTTGTATTTGAATGGGATGGTGAAGGGGGGCTGCCGAAATGTCTCGATCTGTAACAACTAGGGATGGAAATTGGGCCTAGGTGTTACAGATCAAGACAGGAAGAAATGGTCCTATGGAAAATCTCGATCTGTAACAGCTGACCGCCAAAACCGGCCCTTCATGTTACAGATTGAGATGTTTGAAGTGGTGAGCTAACAGGCCGAACTTGGGGCCTATGTTGTCGCCCTTGAGGTCGGCGGTGTCCACTCGTAGGGCGTGCGTTACGCGATTGTTTCGAAACGGGTGGGAAACACAACGGGCCGACGATGCTCCTACTATGCCTATTCAACTGACTGTCTAAATATCTAGGGGAGGATCGCGATGCAGGCAGATTCCGCTCAGCAGCAGGGCCTTTATCGCCCCGAATTCGACCACGATGCATGTGGCATCGGCGCGCTTGCCGATATCAACGGTGAGCGCCATCACCAGATTCTGGACGACGCACTGTCCATTCTGGTCAACTTGGAGCACCGCGGCGGCACGGGACTCGAGAAGAATACCGGCGATGGCGCTGGCATCCTGTTCCAGGTTCCGCATCACTTTTTCCGTAAAGAGGCTCAAAAGTGCGGTCAGATTCTGCCGGCAGAGGGCGACTATGGCGTGGCCATGCTGTTCTTCCCGCAGGACGACAAGGGCGTAGAGGATGCCCGCCGCGTGTTTGAGGAGGGCTGTGCCGAGGCCGGCGTGCCGCTGCTCTTTTGGCGCGAGGTGCCCGTCGACCCGCACGACCTGGGCGAGACGGCCCGCGCCTGCATGCCCACTATCCTGCAGGCCTTCCTGGGCCGTCCGGACGACACGCCCGCCGGCGATGCCTTTGAGCGTCGCCTGTACGTGTGCCGCCGCACCATCGAAAAGAAGGCCGATGCCGAGTTTGCCCTGCGAGACAAGATCTTCTACGTGTGCTCCATGAGCTCGCGCACCATCGTGTACAAGGGCATGCTGGTCGCCACGCAGATGCGCCGCTTCTTCATCGACCTCAACGACGCCGCCGTCAAAACGGCCGTGGCGCTCGTCCACTCGCGCTACTCCACCAACACCACGCCCAGCTGGGAGCGTGCGCACCCCAACCGCTTTATCATCCATAACGGCGAGATCAACACCCTCAAGGGCAACGTCAACTGGATTCGCGCCCGCGAACCCAACCTGTACAGCCCCGTGCTGCAGCACGATCTTGAGCGCGTGATGCCCATCATCAACCGCGAGGGTTCCGACTCCGCGATTCTGGACAACGTGCTCGAATTCTTGGTCATGAACGGTCGCCCGCTCACGCGTGCCGCGTCCATGTTGCTGCCCGAGCCGTGGGACCACAACGATAGCCTGAGTGAGGAGCGCCGCGCCTACGACGCTTACCAGTCCATGCTCATGGAGCCCTGGGACGGCCCGGCGGCCATCGCCTTTACCGACGGTCGCACGCTGGGCGCCGCCCTCGACCGCAACGGCTTGCGCCCCGCCCGCTACTACGTGACGCGCGATGGCCGCTTTATGCTGGCAAGCGAGGTGGGCACCATCGAGGTGAGCCCCGAGAACATCCTGACGAGCGGCTGCCTGGGACCGGGCCAGATGCTCGAGGTCGATTTTGCCCGCGGCCGCGTGATCTACAACGACGAGCTGCGCGCCCGCTATGCCAAGGAGAAGCCCTACCGCGACTGGATTGCCGAGGAGACACTGACCGTCGACGCGCTCGATGAGCCCGCCGCGCCCGCGCCCGCCGAGGATGCCGAGGTGCCCGCCGCCGTGCGCATGGCCAAGCTCGGCTATCACTGGGATGATGTTGACGAGGTCGTGCGCCCCATGGCCCAGCAGGGCAAGGCCCCGCTCGCCTCGATGGGTATCGATGCGCCGTTGGCCTGCCTGTCCAAGAAGACGCGTTCGTTCTTTGACTACTTCTATCAGCTGTTCGCTCAGGTCACGAATCCTCCGATCGATGCCCTGCGCGAGCACATGGTGACTTCGACCACGCTCTACCTGGGCAACCACGGCAACCTGCTCGAGGATTCCCGCACGGCCTGTCAGCTGGTGCGCTTGGAGCGCCCATTGCTCAACGAGGAAGAGCTCGAGCATATCTGTGCCATCGACCGTGTTGGCTTTAAGACCCGTCGTTTCCGTGCCGTCTACCGCCGCGATGCCGGCGAGGGCGCGCTGCAGGCTGCGCTCAAACAGCTTGCCGAGGACGTTGAGGCTGCGGTCCGCGACGGCGTGAACATTGTGGTGTTGAGCGATCGTGCCGCTGCGGGCGAGGTGCCCGTGCCGTCGCTGCTCGCCGTGGGCTGTGTGCACAACCACCTGATTCGCGCTGGCGTGCGTACCTTTGCCGACATCGTGGTGGAGTGCGGCGACGCCGTGTCCCCGCACGACTTTGCGGCACTGGTGGGCTACTCCGCGAGCGGCATCTATCCGTACAACGCACATGCGTGCATCCGCGATCTGGCGGCACGCGGCGACCTGGACGTGACGGCCGAGCAGGGCATCGCCAACTACAACAAGGCTGCGACCGCCGGTATCGTCTCCATCATGTCCAAGATGGGCATCTCCACGGTGCAGAGCTACCATTCGGCGCAGATCTTCGAGGCCGTGGGCTTTACGCCGGAGTTCGTCAACGCGTACTTCGCCGGCACGGTGAGCCGTGTGGGCGGTATGGGTGTCGAGGACGTTGAGTGCGAGCAAAACGAGCGCTACGACGCCGCGCTCGCTATCCTTAAGAGCCCGGCTCCCGATCAGCTGCCCACACTGGGTCTGACCAAGTGGCGCCCGCTCGGCGGCGAGGATCACCTCATCGATCCGCAGACTGTCTACTTGCTGCAGACCGCCTGCCGTGAGGACAGCTACGACACCTTTAAGGAGTACAGCGCCCGCCTGCACCGCACCGGCCGCGCCGTGCGCCTGCGCGACCTGCTGGACTTTGATGCCAGCGGTCGCACTCCGGTGGCACTCGACGAGGTCGAACCCGCACTCAACATCGTCCGCCGCTTTAACACCGGCGCCATGTCGTATGGCTCCATCAGCAAAGAGGCGCACGAGTGCATGGCCATCGCCATGAACCGCCTGCACGGCCGTTCCAACTCCGGCGAGGGCGGTGAGGACCCGCGTCGCGAGACCCCGCTGGCTAACGGTGATTCCAAGAACTCCGCGATCAAGCAGGTGGCAAGTGCGCGCTTTGGCGTGACGAGCCGCTACCTGTGCAGCGCCTTCGAGATTCAGATCAAGATGGCCCAGGGCGCCAAGCCCGGCGAGGGTGGCCACCTGCCCGGCAAGAAGGTCTACCCCTGGATTGCCGAGGTCCGTCAGTCTACGCCCGGCATCGGCCTGATCTCGCCTCCGCCGCATCACGACATCTACTCCATCGAAGACCTGGCCGAGCTCATCTTTGACCTTAAGAACGCCAACCCTGGCGCACGCGTGTCGGTCAAGCTGGTCAGCGAGGCCGGCGTCGGCACCATCGCCACCGGTGTGGCCAAGGGCGCTGCCGACAAGATCTTGATCAGCGGCCACAATGGCGGCTCGGGTGCCGCTGCTCGCGATTCGATCTGGCACGCCGGTCTGCCGCTGGAGCTTGGCCTTGCCGAGGCCCAGCAGACGCTGCTGCAAAACGGCCTGCGCTCGCGCGTGGTGCTCGAGGCCGACGGCAAGCTCATGGACGGCACCGATGTTGCCGTCGCCTGCCTGCTGGGCGCCGAGGAGTTTGGCTTTGCGACCATGCCGCTCATCTCGATGGGCTGCCTCATGCAGCGCGACTGCCAGCAGGATACCTGCCCCGCCGGCATCGCCACGCAAAACTGCCGCCTGCGTCGCGGCTTCCGCGGCAAGCCCGAACACGTCGAGCACTTTATGCTCTTTGTTGCCGAGCAACTGCGCGAGGTCATGGCGAGCCTGGGCTTCCGCACCGTCGACGAGATGGTCGGCCATCCCGAGTGCTTGCGCCAGATTGAGGTCCCGGGCAACCGTAAGGCCAACCTGCTCGATCTGTCGCCCGTGCTGGCGAGCGCGACCTGCGAGTTCGGTGCCCATATCCCGGGTGCCGACGGTCGTCACTTCCTGCCGCAGATGGCCGCGGACAGCGAGCTCGACAAGACGCTCGACTCCACGCTGTTCGTGCCCTATACGGCCGATGCCCGTGCGCACCTGCGTCCGATTCGCTTCCGCGCCGATATCGCCAACGTCAACCGTTGCGTGGGCACCATCCTGGGCAACGCGGTGACCAAGGCACATCCCGAGGGCTTGCCCGCCGGCTCCATCACCGTCGATTGCGATGGTTCGGCCGGTCAGAGCTTTGGCGCGTTCCTGCCGCGCGGCATTACGCTCAACGTGTGCGGCGACGCCAACGACTACTTTGGAAAGGGCCTTTCGGGCGGCGAGGTGTCGGTGCGCCCCAACCCGCATGCGACCTACAAGTTCGACGAGAACATCATCGTGGGCAACGTTGCGTTCTTTGGCGCCACGAGCGGCCGCGGCTTCATTAACGGTCTGGCAGGCCAGCGCTTTGGCGTGCGCAACTCCGGTGCCACCGTGGTGGTCGAGGGCTGCGGCAACCATGGCTGCGAGTACATGACGGGCGGTCTGGCGCTCATCTTGGGCGAGGTCGGGCAGAACTTCGCCGCCGGTATGACGGGTGGCGTGGCCTATGTCTTTGACCAGTACGGCACGCTCAGTGCCCGCGTGAACCACGAGAGCGTGGAGCTCAAGGCCCCGACGGCCGGCGAGCTGGCACAGATTCGCGAGCTCATCCAGGAGCACGTGGACGCGACGCAGAGCCCGCGCGGCATCAAGCTGCTCTACAGCTTTGAGACGATGAGCAAGCACTTCGTGAAGGTCATTCCGACCGAGTACGAGCGTGTGCTGGCGATTGTCGCCGCCGCCGAGGCCGTCGGCAAGACGCATGCGCAGGCAGAGGAGCTGGCGTTTGACATCGTGACCGGTCGCGCGAGCGCTGCGGATCTCGCTCGCTTCGATGCTGCGGGCGGTGCTGCGGGCGCTGCGTCCGTGGCTGCCAGCCCTGTTGCTTCGACCAAGAAGGAGGCGTAAGTGCCATGGGTAAGCCCGGTGCTTTTCTTGATATCGATCGCGTGACCCACGAGCTGCGTCCCGTGGAGGAGCGCAGTCATGATTTTGATCCCCTGTATGTGGAGCTCGATGACGACGCACGTCGCGCCCAGGCGAGCCGCTGCATGATGTGCGGCGTGGCGTTTTGCCAGATGGGCGCGAGCTTTGGCAAGGCACGTCCGAGCGGCTGCCCGCTGCACAACTTGATTCCCGAGTGGAACGAGCTGGTGTACCGCGGCCGCTGGGACGAGGCTGCCGAGCGTCTGTCGCTCACCTCGCCCATGCCCGAGTTCACGAGTCGTGTGTGCCCGGCGCTGTGCGAGGCCGCGTGCAACCTGGGTTCGGTCGATGGCCAGCCCACGACGATCCATGACAACGAACGTGCGATCAGCGACCACGAATGGGCAAATGGCGGTCCGCGTCGCTTTGAGCCGGCGGGGGAGGACGCGCCCTCGGTCGCCGTGGTTGGTTCTGGCCCGGCTGGCCTGGTGGCTGCGTGGGAGCTCGCGCGTCGCGGTGCCCGCGTGACGGTGTTTGAGCGTGACGACCGCCCGGGCGGCCTGCTCATGTACGGCATTCCCAACATGAAGCTCGAGAAGTCCGTGGTCGAGCGTCGCGTGGCGCTCATGCGCGAGCTGGGTATCGTCTTTGAGCTGAGCGCCGATGTGACGGACCCTGCGGTGGCAGCCAAGCTCAATGGCTTTGACGCCGTTGTGGTGGCTGCTGGTGCTCGTGCGCCCCGCGGTCTTTCGGCTACGAATGTGGATGCCCCGGGCGTGGTGTATGCCGTGGATTACCTGACGGCTTCGACTGTGTCGGTACTCGACGGCGGCGAGCCCGCTATTGACGCGCGCGGCCTAGACGTTGTGGTCATTGGCGGTGGCGATACGGGCAACGACTGCGTGGGTACCGCCGTACGTCAGGGCGCGCGCAGCGTGCGTCAGTTTGAGTTCTTGCCGGCGGCGCCCGATAAGCGTACGGCGAGCAACCCCTGGCCGCAGTGGCCCAATGTGAAGAAGACCGACTATGGCCAGCAAGAGGCCATTGCCGCCATGGGTGGCGAGATGCGCGCCTGGGGTGTGGATACCCTCGAGGTGTTGCTGGACAAGAAGGGCGCGGCCGCGGGTCTGCGCGTAGTCGATCTAGATTGGTCGGCCGGCAAGCCCGAACGCATTGCGGGCTCCGAGCACGAGGTGCCGGCGCAGCTGGTGCTCATCGCCTGTGGCTTTACGGGTCCCGAGCATGGCGTGTTCGATGTGGTGAGCGTGCCTGTTGCCACCGCTGGTCGTCCGCTGCCGGTGATGGCTGCCGAGGGCTCGCACCTCGCGGCCCGCGTGGATGGCGTTGCTGCGGATGCCGCGCCGGTGTATGTGGCCGGCGACGCCCGCAACGGCAGCTCGCTCGTGGTGAGTGCCATGGCCGATGCCCTCGCCTGCGCTGCCGAGGTTGCCGAGGCACTGGAACTGTAAAGTAGTCACGGAGATATTCAACAATCGAATCGGCAAGGGCTGTCCCTAACTGCCGGCACAAAAGGAACGTCCCTAAGTGCCGACAGTTAGGGACGTTCCTTTTGTGCCGGCATTCGGGGACACTCCTTGCGGATTTGCGAGCAGTTTGCTCGTTTGTCGACGTGCGGGTGTTCATTTGTCGACTTCTTGGGCTGTGGTCACCTGTTGTTTCTGTGGTGGCTGCGGGCATCTGGCTCAAAAGGGCGGGTTGGCCGTCTATGTTTGCCTGCGGTTTTGTTGCGGTGCGCATTTTCGGTCAAGCTTTTCGTCAAGTGTTTGGTCAGCATCTGGTTTGCAGCCGGAGGCCTATTTTGCCCGCGCTGGTCGTGGCTGCCCACCCTCCTCGTAAGCTCAAATTGAGGTCCATCAGTTTGAGGAGGATGCCATGACTGACCACGCTTTTGACCGAGCAGAGCTTGCTGAAGCCGTCGGCAACGATATTGCCGACATGGCTCACTTTTGGATGCTGCGGAAGTTTCAATTCCTGGAGCCGGCACGCGAACAGTTCGAGGTCATTGTCGACCCGTGGCTCAGCTATTGCGAGGGGCCTTCTCAAAACGAAATCATGGCCTACAACATGGCGTTTACCGATTGGCTGCTGTTTGAGCGCCCCTATCGCCATGGCAAAACGCTGCTCGAGCTATATGTTGACGAGCCGCCGGCATCGCTTTCGCCTGCCTCGCTCAAGCGGCTCGAGCAGGTACGCGACACGCAGTATTTCTCGCGCTTTGGCATTTTGGACAAGAATCCTGCGTCCGGCATGGTCGTGCTGAAGGACACGCGCACCGATCATCGCTTTGATGTCTACGACCCGCATATCGTGCAGAAGGAGCATTGGAACGACGGCGCGATTGCGGTGCGCCTCGCCTGCGTCGACGATGTCTGGCTTACGGCGGGACAGCTCTACCTGTATGACATCGCGCGCCTGAACGACACGGCGGTCGACGGACCGGGTGCGGTGCATCCCGAGGATCTGCAGGACGGCTTTGACACCTCGTGCATCAGCTTCTTCTTGCGTCTGGTCCGCGACATCATGGGCGCCCAGGGGCGGTACGTAAAGTCCCTCAACATCTACGAACAGGAATGGGGGTAGAGGATGGGCGGTTGTCGCCTGCCTTGCCTTCTGCCCTTTTGTCTCGATCTGTAACGTTTGGGGACAAAAACCAGTCTATCTGTTACAGATCGAGACGAATGCTTGGGCGCCGCTGGTTTGTCTAAATCTGTAACGTTTAGGGGCCTGGAGAACGTCTTACTGGTACAGATCGAGACGTTTGGCACCTGGCTGGGGGGGGGATGTCTCAATCTGTAACATCTACAGTCCAAAAATCGGTCTTCCTGTTACAGGTCGAAACGTTTGTCGGCGGAGGCAACGGTGACGATGGTCCATTTGTCCGATGTGGTGGTGATGGAAGTGTCTAATACCGTTTTCAAGCACAAGCATACGACTCGCAACACGTTGGCGCGGAATAGGATGCTCGCGCGACTCACGGAGGCGACCGAGCAAGGTGCGCTGCTCGCAACGCATGACAATGCCGAGCTCATGTGGCTGCGGCGTCATGTTGGAACCGACGATATCGCGGAACCCGAGCCGTATTTGTTCTGCTTTCAACATGATTGGGGTGTGCTGACGCCGGCGGAGCGAACGCTGCGTACCATCAAAGGGCTTGCAGAGTTTCATCCCGATTGGGCGTTTTGGGGCTATGACGCGGCGCTTTTGTGGGGTCTGGAGGTGCCGAATGATCTGCTTGGGTCGCGTTTTCTTGTTAAGACGGGTTGTTCGGTGGCGTTGAGCGGCGGGTGCAGGTTGTTGCGTCCGCAGATGGCGGGCGCACTCGAGCATGTTGATGGCGTGCGGGTGACGTCGTTTTGGCGCACGGTGGAGGATTGCCTACTGCGTGCGCCGTTCTCCTACGGGTTGGCGATTGCCGATTCTGCACTGCGGGCGAAAGGCGTATCACGTGGGGATTTGTGCGAGCGCCTCCGCGCCGATTGCGAGGGCAGGCGAGGGTATCGCAGGGCACAGGTGATTGCGTCGTATGCGGACGGGCTGTTTGAAAACGGCGGCGAGTCTCGGTTCCGAGCATTCTTTATTGCGTACGGCTTTCCGGTTCCGGAGCTGCAGGTGGAGTTTCGCGACCCGCTCGATCCGAGCCAGGTGTTTCGCGTCGACTATTTTTGGCGGCTCGAGGACGGGACGTGTGTCATCGGCGAGCTCGACGGAAAGGGGAAGTACACCTTGCAGAGCGGCGAGGGTCGGGAGTCGGTTGACCCATTCGTGGCAGAGCGTCAGCGGGAATCTCATCTGACAATGCTCGGGCATAAGGTGCTTCGGTTTACGTTTAACGAACTCAAGAACCCGGGGAACCTGGCTGAAAAGATGAGACTGGCGGGAATTCCACAGCGGGCCGATCTGGCTGAGGAATGGAAGCGTCAGTGGTATGGGTGCTAAGGGGTGCAACTGACGCGAATGTGGTTGTTCCTGCCGAGTTTGTCTCGATCTGTAACAACAAGGGGCCGTTTGGCCTCGTAGCTGTTACAGATCGAGACAGAAGGTTGGCTGCCGCTAAAAGATCTCAATCTGTAACATCTAGAGGCCGAAAACCTGTCTAACTGTTACAGATTTAGACGTTTGACGACAGGGCTGGAGAATATCTTAATCTGTAACATCTAACGGCCAAAAACCGCTCTAACTGTTACAGATCGAGACAAAGGTTGGACGCGGTGCCGAAAGATCTCGATCTGTAACATCTGGCTGCTAAAACCCGGTCTACCTGTTACAGATCTAGACATTTCCCGGATGTCGCTGGGATGGGACTGCAATGCATTCCGTTCTCCGTGTCTCATCCTTTCTCCGTTAACCGATATGTCCGCAGCAACCCTGCCGCACTGGGTGATAATGGACAAATGTTCAAGTTAATCGTGAGGGAGGAGCTCGATATGGCATCTGCCGATCGTTCCACGTTGTTTATCAATGCGACCATTCTGGACGGTTCGGAGCATATGGAGCCGCAACCCGATATGGCCGTGACTGTTGAGCGCGGCGTCATCACCTGGATGGGGCCGAGTGCTGTGGCGCAGGCGCCCGCGGGTGCCGAGGTCATCGATCTGGCAGGGGCGTATCTCATGCCCGGTCTCATCAATATGCACGCGCACCTGTGCGGCTCGGGCAAGCCTGTCTCGGCCGGCGATGCGGGAGCGCTGATGAAGAAGCTCGATAATCCCGTGGGGCGTGCCATCGTCCGCCGCATCCTCAAGGGCAGTGCCCAGCAGCAGCTGGCAAGCGGCGTGACCACGGTGCGCGGCGCGGGCGACCCGCTGTTTGCCGACATTGCCGTGCGCGACGCTATCGACGCCGGCAAGTATCAGGGTCCGCGCCTGGTAGCGCCGGGAACGGGCGTCACGGTGCCGGGTGGCCATGGCGCGGGCTTGTTCGCCCAGGTGGCCAACAGCCCCGTCGAGGTAGCCGAGCAGGTGCGAGACCTGTATGCGCGCGGCGCCGACGTCATTAAGCTGTTCGTAACGGGCGGTGTGTTCGATGCGACCGAGGTGGGCGAGCCGGGCGTGCTGCGTATGCCGGTGGAGGTTGCCGCGGCGGCGTGCAAGGCGGCGCACGAGGTGGGCCTGCCGGTTATGGCTCATGTCGAGAGCACCGAGGGCGTGAAGGCCGCGCTTGAGGCCGGGGTCGACACGATCGAGCACGGTGCCCCGATGACGCCCGAGATCCTGGAGCTGTACCGTGGCGCCGCGGGCACGCAGCTCGAGGGACGTGCGCCCAGCGTTACCTGCACGATCAGCCCGGCGCTGCCGTTTGTGTTGCTCGATCCGGGGAAGACCCATTCGACTGACACGCAAAAGAAGAACGGCGACATCGTGTGCTCGGGCATTATCGAGAGTGCTCGTGCGGCGCTGGAAGCTGGCGTTAAGGTGGGCCTTGGCACAGATTCGAGCTGCCCGTTCGTGACGCAGTACGACATGTGGCGTGAGGTTGCCTATTTTGCCAAGTATGTCGGTGTGAGCAACGCCTTCGCGCTGCATACGGCTACGCAAGTCAACGCCGAGCTGCTGGGGCTGGGCGGCGAGACCGGTGCGATCGAGTGCGGCAAGGCCGCCGATATCCTGGTGACGCGCAAGAATCCGCTCGATGACCTGTGCGCTCTGCGTGAGCCGATACATGTGATGTGTCGCGGTGATCTGGTACGCAAGCTCAAGGTAAAGCGTATTCCCGAGGTGGACGCCGAGCTCGACGCGATTATGGCCATGCCGGCCGAGGCGCTGGCCGAGGAGCTCGCCCGCGACGGTGTGGCATAGGTGTGACAAAGGTGTAGCTCCGTTGCCGCATGTAAAAAGCCGAGGTCTCAACACGAGGCCTCGGCTTTTTTATCGAACAAATACTTAAGATTTGGGACAAACAAACCTGATTAATTTGTCCCGCGTGCGGGCGCTAGGAGCGGGTTTCCATCTTAGCGTGGCACTTGGGGCAGGTGACGCGGATCTTGCCCTTGCCCTTGGGGACGGAGAGCATCTGGCCGCAGTTGGGGCACTTGAGGTATGCCGTGGTCTTGCGACCCTTCCACATCTTCTTGGCCGTGCGCTTGGCGCGCTCAAAGTCTTCCTTGCTCGTTCCAGCCGCGCGCGAGGTGCCGGCCGCCGCAGCGCCGCCGCCCAAGCTGGCGACAAACTTGCCCAAGCCGGGGACGTTCGCGGTCGCGGTGACAAAGGCAGCGTTTTCCTTGCGACGCGCATCGATGTTTTTGGACAGGCCGCGCAGCACGCCAATCACGATCACGGCGATGGCGATCCAGCTGAGCCACTGGATGCGGGCTATCGATCCGATCATCGCGATGACGATGCCGGCAAAACCCATCACGATGGTGAGTTCATCGGCACCATTGCGACCCTTCATAAAGTCATTCATGCAAATTGCCTTTCGTTCGATATGCTGCTCGCCTTTATACCCGATTTAGAGCAAGGGGGACAGGTTAATCTGCACCAAGGTGGTGCAAACGTACCTATCCCCGATACACCAAGATGGTGCAAAGCAGTCTGTCCCCAATGCCCCAATTACTTGGAGAGCTTGTCGACGACGCGTTCGATCTCGGCGAGCTTGGCGGCTTTGAGGTCTTCGTCGCCCGATTCGATTGCCGAAGTCACGCAGCCCTCGATATGCGCCTTGAGCACATCGGCGTTAATGCGCGCGATGAGTGCCTGCGTGGCCATGAGCTGCGTGGAGATGTCGACGCAATAACGGTCCTCCTCGACCATCCGCAAGATGCCGTCGATCTGACCGCGTGCCGTCTTGAGCATGCGGGTCACCGATTTATGGTCTGCCATCATGGCGGGTCCTCGTTTCTGATCGATAGGGGCGGATGCTACCGACGGCGCTAGGCTGCGGTCACCGAAAGGGCATGGAACTTCTCGCCCGCGGCCTCGACGGCGGCAGCGAGCTGCTCGGCGGTCACGGTGTCGGCGCACTCCACCTGGACGGTCTGGGTCTCGTGATCGGCGTCGGCATCGGTCACGCCGGCCACGTTGAGCAGCGCGGTCTCGACGGTGGCGTCGCAGTGGCCGCACATGAGGCCGGAAGTCTTGATTGTGTAACGCATGGGTATTCCTCTCTGTTGCGTCGGCTTTCCCAGGCACCCGACCTTGACCTTCAAGCCGTCGCTCGCGTACCAAAGTACGCGTCGCTCCTCTTTCAGGTCAATCTCGGGCACCTGGAAAACCCGTTCTAAATGGACTTAATGGTGAGCTTATTTTGCCACTTTAGGCTTAAAGGATTTCAGGCGCAGAGCATTGCTTACGACGCACACGCTCGACAGGCTCATGGCCGCGGCGCCGAACATCGGCGAGAGCTGCCAACCGGTGAGGGGGGAGAACACGCCCGCCGCCAGCGGAATGCCGATGCCGTTGTAGAGCAGCGCCCAGAACAGGTCCTGCTTGATGTTGCGGATTGTGGCACGTGACAGCTCGATGGCACGGGCGACGTCCATGAGATCGCTGCGCATGAGCACCACGTCGGCGCCCTCCTTGGCGATGTCGGCGCCGGTGCCGATCGCAAGGCCCACGTCGGCGCGCGCCAGGGCGGGGGAGTCGTTGATGCCGTCGCCCACCATGGCGACCTTGCTGCCCGCATCCTGCAGCCCGCGCACGTGGCGCTCCTTGTCGGCGGGGAGGACGTCGGCGATGACCTGCTCGCTGCTCAGCCCCACGCGGCGGGCGATGGCCTCGGCCGTCACGCGGTTGTCGCCGGTGAGCATGCGCACGTCGACGCCGAGCTTGCGGAGCGCAGCGATGGCCTCGGCGCTCGTCTCTTTGACCTCGTCAGCCACGGCGATGGTGCCGACAAGCTCGCCGTTCTTGGCAAAGAACAGCGGCGTCTTGCCTTCGGCGGCAAATTGCTCGGCAAGACCCGCGGGCACGGTAACGCCCAACTCGTCCATCAGGCGCACGTTGCCGGCTGCGATGACATTCTGCCCCTCGCGCGCCGTTACGCCACGACCGGGCACGGAGGCAAAGTCCTCGACCATGCGCGCGACAATTCCGCGTGCCTCGCACTCGGCCATGATCGCCTCGGCCAGCGGGTGCTCGCTCGAGCGCTCCAGCGCGGCAGCGAGCTTCAGTAACGCCTTTTCACTCATAGCGGGCGAGCCGTCGGCGCGCGCGACAACCACAATGTCGGTCACGGCCGGCTTGCCGCGGGTGACCGTGCCCGTCTTATCGAGCACCACGGTGCCCACGCTGCGCAGGTTCTCCAGCGCCTCAGCGCTCTTAAACAGAATGCCCATCTCGGCGCCCTTGCCGGTGCCCACCATAATAGCGACGGGCGTGGCCAGGCCGAGCGCGCACGGACAACTGATCACCAGCACGGCGACGGCGGAGGTAAGCGCTTCGTTGACGCTTCCGGTCAGCACCATCCACGCCACAAAAGCTACGGCAGAGATTACAAACACCACGGGCACGAACACGCCGGCGACCTTGTCGGCCATGCGGGCGATGGGCGCCTTGGTGGCGTTGGCGTCCTCGACGAGCTGGATAATCTTGGCGAGCGATGTCTCGGCACCCACACGCGTGGCGCGGAAGGTAAACGAGCCGGTGCGGTTGACCGTGGCCGCATTGACAGTGTCGCCGGCGGTCTTCTCCACGGGAATGGATTCGCCGGTGAGCGCGCTTTCGTCCACGGCCGAGCTGCCATCGAGCACCACGCCGTCAACGGGGATGGACTCGCCGGGGCGCACACGCAGCACCTGGCCGGGCAGAATGGCATCGACGTCGACGGTGGCCTCGATACCGTCCTCGGCCACGACGGTCGCGGTCTTGGGTGCTAAGTCGATGAGCGCCTCGATAGCGCCGCCGGTTTTGGACTTGCTGCGCGTCTCGAGGTATTTGCCCACGGTGACGAGCGACAGGATGGTGCCGGCGCTCTCAAAATATAGGTTGTCCATGCTCGTCATCATGGCCTCGTGCACCTGACCTGCGGCTAGCTGGTCGGCCATGATGAACATGGCGTAGAGCGACCAGGCGATGGACGCGGTGGCGCCCACGGCGATGAGGGCGTCCATGATAGGCGCGCCGTGCGCGAGCGATTTAAACCCATTGATAAAGTACGCGTCGTTGACATAGACGATGGGGATGAGCAGGACGAGCTCGGTGAGGGCGAGCGTCATGCTGTGGGCATGGTCGGTGAAGACGCCGGGCAGTGGCCAACCGAGCATGTGCCCCATGCCTATGTAGAACAGCGGGATGAGGAAGATGATCGAGACGATGAGGCGGGTGCGCATGGCAGAGGCGGCGGCCTCCAACTTTTTGGTCGGCGACTCCATATGCGCGGCGCCGGACCTGGCTTGCGCACTTCCGCTTTGGACAGCGTCGGTGCCCGTGCTGATGGGCGAGGCCGAGTAGCCCGCGCGGTCGACAGCGGTGCAGATGTCGTCGGAGGTGACCTGCGCGGGGTCGTAGTCGACCATCATGGAACCGGCGAGCAGGTTGACCGCGACGCTTTGGACGCCGTCGAGTTTGCTCACGGCGCGATCCACATGCGCCTGACAGGCGGCGCATGTCATGCCGCCCACGTCGAACTTATCTTGAGCCATGGTTTCTCCTTTCTGCAGTTCGGTGTTGGAATTGTTAACCTGCCGATACTATATACCCATACCCCCTGGGGGTGTCCAGTGGGGATGAAAATGTATGACATTTCGCTACAGATGCGGGTGGCTGCTCAATCGTTGGCAGCTCATGTCAAACATCTCGATCTGTAACATCTAGCGGGGAAAATGACCTCTAACTGTTACAGATCGAGATTATGTTTTGCGATGTTTGAGTTCGTCTCAATCTGTAACGTGTAGACCCGGTTTTGTCTCGTAACTGTTACAGATTGAGACAATCGGCCCAGGCCCGCCTCGTCCGCTCCGTCATCTGTGGTTTACGTGGGGGCATGTGAAGCACGGGTATACTAACCGGCGGCGAATCTGCTCCATCGTTTAGTGCTGCTGCGTCTGGACGGCGCGTGATAGGGCTGCCAAAGCGATCGCCAGCGTGCTGAGCAACGTCCTCTCTGTGCGCACCCGTTTTTGTATGTATTAGCGCACTACCAAGCACGCCCGCGCGGCCGCATGCCGTGCCCATTGCGCGTGCAGATAAGGAACAACAACATATGCGTAATTCTGTATCCGACGTCACCGACGCCGAGATTCTGGACGAGACCCGCGAGGCCATGACCCAGGCTGCCTTCGATGCTGCCGATGAGGCCAATGCTGCCCAGGCCGTCGAGTCCGCTACCGAGAGCCTGCCCGCCTTTGACGAGCTGGGCCTTTCCGACGAGATGCTTCGTGCTATCGAGAACCTGGGCTACACGGCGCCGACGCCCGTGCAGGCCGGTTCGATTCCTGTGGTGCTCGAAGGCCGCGACCTGCTTGCCGCCGCTCAGACCGGCACCGGCAAGACGGCTGCCTTTTTGCTGCCGACCATGAACAACCTGGAGCACATCGCTCCTCCCAAACCCGTGCGCGAGCGCGGCGGCCGCAACCGTCGTCGCGGCGCCAAGAAGCCCGAGGGCAACGGCCGCGGTCCCGTGATGCTCGTCATCACTCCCACGCGCGAGCTTGCCCAGCAGATCGACGAGGTTGCGAGCAAGATCGCCGACGTCACCGGCCACGTTGCCGTGACCGTCGTGGGTGGCGTGAGCTACAAGCCGCAGACCGCTGCCCTCAAGTACGGCTGCGACATCCTGGTCGCAACGCCAGGCCGTCTGGTCGACTTGATCGAGCAGGGAGCCTGCCATCTGAACGAGGTCAAGGTGCTGGTGCTCGACGAGGCCGATCGCATGCTCGACATGGGCTTTTTGCCCGCCGTCCGCCGCATTGTGCGCGAGACGCCGGCCGAGCGCCAGACGCTGCTGTTCTCGGCGACCCTCGACGAGGAGGCCGTGGGCGAGATCACCGACCTGGTGAGCGACCCGGCCCGCGTGGAGATCGCGCCGGCCACGTCGACCGCCGACACCGTCGACCAGTTTGTGTTCCCGGTGTCCATCGAGGCAAAGAACAACCTGCTGCCTGAGTTCCTCAAAAAGGAGGGCCCGGAGCGCACCATCGTCTTTATGCGCACCAAGCACCGCGCCGACAGCTGCTGCCGTCGCCTTGAGCGCAAAGGCATCAAGGCCGCCGCGATTCACGGCAACCGCAGCCAGGCCCAGCGCGAGCGCGCGCTTTCTGCCTTCCGCGACGGCACCGTCGACGTGCTGGTGGCAACCGATGTTCTCGCCCGCGGCATCGACATTAGCGACGTGCGCTACGTCGTGAACTTCGACGTGCCGGCCGAGCCGACCGACTATATCCACCGCATTGGCCGTACGGGCCGCGCCGGCGAGCTGGGCTGGGCCATTACGTTTGTGACCGAGCAGGACGTCGACGAGTTCTACGAGATTGAGAAGCTCATGGACAAGACGGCCGACATCTACGAAGCCGGCGACCTGCATGTGGGTCCCAACCCGCCCGCCGTCGATCCCGAGCGCGATCCTGCCGCCTTTAAGGTGAAGAAGAAGACCAAGCGCGGCAAGTCCAAGAGCAAGAAGAAGCTTGAGCAGGCGCGTCGCGACGGCAAGCGTAACGGCGACGATTACGGCGACGTGGCTGGTCGTTCCAACCGCGGTCGCGACGAGCGTCGTGGCGACGGCGAGCGCCCGAGCCGTCCCAAGCGCGGCGGCAAGACCCGCGTGCGCGAGGGCGTTCAGGCTCGCGTGGACGAGGCCGTGGAGAGCGTTGCCCGCGAGGTGGCTGCCGAGGAGCGCGGCGGTGCTGGTGCCGTCGAGCAGGTCCCGCGAGGCAACCGTGCCGAGCGCCGTGCCAAGCAGTTCCAGGGCGAGGCGCACCGCCGTCGCCGAGAGGACGAGGACCGCGGCGGTCGTCGCCGTGTTGAGCGCGAGGACGAGGGCCGTGGCTCGCGTGGCGGCAAGCGCGGCTCGGGCGACCGTCGTCGTTCCGGTCGCGATGACGGTCGCGGCGGCCGAGACGAGCGTCGCGGCGGCGAGGGTCGCGGTGAGCGTGGCACCCGCAGCGGTGAGTCCCGTGGCGGCAAGCGCTTTGAAGAGCGCGGCGGCCGCGACGGAGGCCGCGGTGGTGAGCGTCGCGAGGGCGCTCGTGGCAACGGTGGCCGCAGCGGCGCCGGTCGTTCGAATGAGTCGCGCGATCGTCGCGACCCGCGTGCCAGCCGCGATCGTCGCGATGATTGGCGCAACTACGACGACACCCGCGAGGAGCGCCGTGGCGGCTATCGTGGTGGTCGCGGCGGCAACCAGTCCGGCTCTCGTGGCGGCCGCGCCGGCGGTCGCGATAACCGTGGCAGCTATGGTAACAATCGTGGCGGCAAGCGCGGCGGCAGCTCCCGTCGTCCCGGCGACGGCGGCGGCAAGCGCAAATAACATACGCATCGCGCGATAAGGCGAGATGAGTTTGGGCCCCGAGCAGACTATGCTCGGGGCCCTTTTTGGTGCAAAGAGGTCAGGTTAATCTGCACCAACGTCTTGAAGTTGCGGTGGAATACGGACTGTTTTGGCCTTTTGAGCGGCTTTTCAGTCCCTATTTCACCGCAACTCATGATTGGTGCAAAGTAACCTGTCCCCCATGCACCAAACAAGGAGTGTCCCTAAGTGTCGCTTAAATACCGTTTATCGAAGAAAAAATACCGTTCGCCGGTCATAATGATTGTTCTGGCTTTGGGCTTGTCTACAATAGCTCCCGTAAAAAGAAATGCGGAAGGTTACCGAGTCCCTCGGACGTGGGCCTAACCAAAGTCTTTGAACGGATGTGTCTCTATGGACGCATTCGCTTGATTTTGGTTGGGCTATATTTATGAAGGGACATGCCACCATGGGTTTCTTTTCTCGCCTGATGGGCGGTTCGGATGAGCAGAAGACTGCAACTTCCGAGTTCGAAATCCTCGCTCCTGTTTCCGGCGAGCTTGTTCATCTAGAAAATACCAATGACCCCGCTTTTAGCAGCCGTGCCGTGGGCGATGGCGTTGCCGTGGTTCCCCAAGAGGGAACGGTGTGCGCTCCTGTTTCCGGTACCGTCGCGGCGCTGTTCCCGACCGAGCATGCACTGGGCATCATGTCCGACGACAGCTCTGCTCAGGTGATGCTGCATATCGGAATCGACACTGTTAAACTTGAGGGCAAGGGCTTCCATGCGCTTGTTGCCCAGGGTGACCATGTCGACGCGGGCCAGCCCCTCGTTGAGGTCGATTTTGACGCGGTCCGCGCCGCCGGCTTCGATCCCACGGTCTTCGTTATTGTATGCGAGCGTTCGGAGAACTCGACTCTTCGTGAGCATGCTTCCGGCCCTGTTGCTGTTAAAGAGCCTGTCGTCTGGCTTTCCGAGTAAATTCTTGTGGTGGGTACCGTGGTTATCAAGCGAGTTTTCAACAATAACGTCGCAATGGTCACTTCGGACGATGGCTCCGAGCTTATTGTCATCGGTCGAGGCCTCTGCTTTGGCCGTCATGCCGGCGACGCTATCGATGAAGCATCGGTCGAAAAGACCTATGCGCTGCAGGAGGGCACTTCTCAGGATTCGCGTACGATTGACCGCTTGGCACATCTTTTGGAGTCCATTCCCACCGTCAACCTCGTGATTTCCGAGGACATTGTTCAGATGCTTCGTCGAGAGCTCAATGTCGACATCAACGACAAGATTCTCATTGCTCTCGCAGACCATATCAGCCTTGCTTTGGAGCGCGAGCGCAAGGGCGTCTCCTGCGAGAATCCGTTGCTGCTCGAGATCCAGCAGTTCTATCGCAAGGAGTATGCGCTCGCTGGTCGTGCGCTGCAGATTGTCAAGGAGTATATGGGCATCCAGATGAGCGAAGAAGAGCAGGGTTTTATTACGCTGCATATCGTCAACGCCACTATGCCGCAACGCTCCGACCGCCTCATCATTTCGGTCCAGCTTGTTCGCGACGTGCTCGCAATTGTTTCCGAGCGCTATGCTACGACCCTCGATGACACCTCGCTGCCCTATGAGCGTTTCGTCCGCCACCTGCAGTTTTTCGCACAGCGGGCGCTTGACCCCGCGGCCGGGCAGATCAATGACGATGCACTGTTCCGAATCGATGAAACTAAGTATCCGTGCGCGTTCTCGTGCGCGGACGCCATAGCCGCCCACTTGTCGTCTACCTATAACGTTGTCGTTACCGATGCCGAGAAGAGTTATCTCGCATATCACATTGTTAACCTGCTTGGAGAACCTGGTCTCTAGGCATAACGTGCCCATACATCGATTGATATAAGGCAAGGCTCACGGTCTTGTCCAGGGCACATCTGTCTTAATTTGCGGAAAAGGAAGGGGAGTACCGCTATGACCGCAAAAAAGAAGTTCAATTTCAAAGCGCCGTTGGAGGTGTTCGCGAAGTCGATCGTTCAGCCGATGATGTATCTCTCGGTTGCCGGCATTCTGCTCATCGTGGGCATCATTCTGACCAACAAGACCATTTGCGCCTTGATCCCCGTACTGGGCTCCGGTCCGTTCCAGCTTGTGGGCGCCGTTGTCTATCAGTCGCTGATGTTTATCATCAACAACCTCTCGATTCTGTTCTGCGTGGGCATCGCCGGCGCCATGGCAAAGAAGAACAAGGGCCATGCTTCGCTGATTGCCCTGATGTCGTTCTTCCTGTTCCTGCAGGCTAACAACATCGTGCTCAACGCCACCGGCTCTCTTGCCGAAGCGAGCGGCATGCTCGGTCTTACCGGAACCGGCCAGAGCACCGTTATGGGCATTCAGGTGCTCGATACCGGCGTGTTTGGCGGCATCATTCTTGGTTGCATCACCGGTGCCGTGTTCAACAAGTACTCGAACAAGCAGTTCCCCATTGCCCTTTCGATGTTCTCGGGCGTTCGCTTCCCGTTCCTGATCATGATCATCATCTCCTGGATCATGGGCGCTGGCTTCTGCATCGTTTGGCCTCCGGTTCAGGGCGCCATCTCCTCCGTTGCCGGCATCATTAAGGAGTCGGGCAACATCGGTCTGTTTATCTACGGCATGCTCAACAAGCTGCTCGTTCCCACCGGTCTGCACCACCTCATCTACACTCCGTTCCAGTTCTCCGATGTGGGTGGCACCCTGACGCTGGGTGATCAGGTTATCGCCGGCGCCTATCCCATCCGTGTCGCCGAGATGGCAATGACGGGCCAGCCCTTCTCCGATAGCACCTACTTCAACAGCTACACCTTCAACAACCTGTGGCCCTACATCGGTATCGGTCTCGCCTTTATCTTCACCGCTTACAAGGGGAACAAGGATAAGACCAAGGCCGTTATCATCCCGCTGATCATCACCGCCGTGCTCTCCTGTGTCACCGAGCCCATGGACTTCCTCTTTGTCTTTGCCGCTCCCGTGCTCTTTGTTGTTCACTCGGTTCTTTCCGGTATCTTCCTGGTCCTGCTCAAGGTCCTCTCCGTGCCCGCTTCGACTGCAGGCGGCATCATCAACATCGTGGTTTCCAACCTGGTCCTTGGTGTCGATAAGACCAACTGGCCGATGATGCTCGTGCTTGGAGTCGTCAACGCCGCTCTGTACTTCTTCCTCTTCACCTTCCTTATTAAGAAGCTCAACCTCCACACGCCTGGTCGCGAGGAAGAGTCCGAGCTCGCCGAGTCCGTTGCCGAGGGCGAGGCCGCCGCGTCTGTCGCGGTGAAGCAGGGCGCTGTTGCCGCGGCTCCCGCAGAGGGCGTCGATGCAGGCATCGCCGACCTGGTCGCAGGTCTTGGTGGCAAGGACAACATCGAGGAGCTCGAGAACTGCTTTACGCGTCTCCGCGTGAACGTTAAGAACCCGGACCTCATCAATGAGGACCTCATCAACCACGTGCCCAACAGCGGCATCAACCGCAACGGCAATAATATCCAGATCATCTTTGGCATGAAGGTCGCCGAGATGCGTGACAAGGTCGAAAACGCAATTGAGAAGGAGCAGTAAACAATGATCATTACTCTGTGTGGTGGCGGATCCACCTTTACCCCCGGCATCGTCAAATCCATCGCCCTGCGCAAGGACGAGCTCGACGTTGACGAGATTCGTCTGTACGACATCAACGAGGAGCGCCAGCGCAAGATCGGCGTGCTCGTGGACTGGATTTTGCACGAGGACCTCGGCCTGGACATCAAGCTCACGGTGACCACCGACAAGGAGACTGCCTTTACGGACGCGAGCTTCGTGTTTGCCCAGATGCGCGTGGGCGGCTATGCCATGCGCGAGCAGGACGAGAAGATTCCGCTGCGTCACGGCTGCGTGGGCCAGGAGACCTGCGGCTGCGGCGGCCTTGCCTACGGCATGCGCACCATCTTCCCCATGGTCGAGCTGATCGATGACGTTGAGAAGTACGCTAAGAAGGACTACTGGATTCTCAACTACTCCAACCCTGCTGCCATCGTGTCCGAGGGCTGCCGCGTGCTGCGTCCCAACGCTCGCATCATCAACATCTGCGACATGCCGATCGCGATCATCGACGTGGTTTGCGCCGCACTCGATATCGACAAGAAGGATGTCGAGTACGATTACTTTGGCCTCAACCACTTTGGTTGGTTCACCTCGATCCGCCACAAGGGCGAGGAGGTGCTCCCGCAGCTGCGCGAGTACATCAAGGAGCATGAGATTCTGCTGCCCGACTCCTACCTCAAGGGCATGGGCTCGCTCATGGCAAAGAAGCCCGAGGAGGCCACTGACGAGCACCCCGAGCAGAACCGCCACACCAAGGGCAGCTGGTACTACGTCTGGAAGGGCGAGTACGAGATCATGGAGTGCTTCCCGGAGTACCTGCCCAACACGTATCTGAACTACTACCTGCAGCAGAAGGAGTTCGTCGAGCATTCCAACCCCGAGCGCACCCGTGCTAACGAGGTTGAGGAGACGCGTGAGAAGAACCTCTTCGACGGCATCGACCACTACGAGAAGACGGGCGAGATCGACGAGAGCACGTTCTATGCGGGCAGCCACGGCGACTGGATTGCCGATTTGGCTATCGCTCTGAAGAACGACACCAAGCAGCGCTTCCTGGTCATTTGCGAGAACAAGGGCGCTATCCCCAACATGCCCTACGACGCTATGGTCGAGCTGCCTGCCTACATTGGCAAGAATGGCCCCGAGGTCATCAGCCGCGACAACATTCCTCTGTTCCAGCAGGGCCTCATGATGCAGCAGCTGAACTCCGAGAAGCTCGTGGTCGAGGCTACGATCGAGGGTTCTTACGAGAAGGCGCTCAAGGCCTTTACGCTCAACAAGACCGTGCCTTCGATGAAGGTCGCCAAGGAGGTTCTCGACGACATGATCGAGGCCAACAAGGGTTACTGGCCCGAGCTTAAGTAAAAGCAACAGGGTCGCTGGCCGCATACCTGGAGCAATGCCCCGTCCACGTGATTGCGTGGGCGGGGCATTGTCATTTGGTAACGCGTTTTACCAAATATGGCATTTATCTGCGGTAATGTTCTATTTCACCGCCGAGGGTGACATTTCATACCGCCTGCCGAACTGCGTGGAGACCTAACAACTTTTTAGGTCAGTGTTGTGCGTGTAGCAACTTCGCCCGGCCTCGCCTCCGGGCTGCCATGTGAGAGGGGATCTTATGGCTCGACTGCACGTAATGGAACGCAGCCACGCTCAGGCCGTCATGGACGACCTGCACGATGCGCTCGGACGTCGTCTGGCGGTGAGTTCGCTCGCCCCGTGCCCCGTTGAGTTTACGGCAGCGCTCGTCAATCTGTGCTCCACCCAGAGCTGCGGCAAGTGCACGCCCTGCCGCGTGGGCCTGAGCGCGCTGAGCGACCTGCTCGCCGATGTGCTCGAAGGGCGCGCCGATGAGTCCACGCTCAACTTGATTGAGCGCACCGCCCGCACCATCTATCTTTCGAGCGATTGCGCCATCGGCTACGAAGCTGGCGCCATGGCACTCACGGCCATTCGCGGCTTCCGCGACGATTTTGAGCATCACATCCGCGAGCGCTCCTGCGGCTTTGACCGCGAGGCCCGCGTCCCGTGCGTTTCGGGCTGCCCGGCGCACGTCGACATTCCCGGGTACATTTCGCTGGTCGAGGCCGGCCGCTATGCCGACGCCGTCAAGGTCATCCGCAAGAACAATCCGCTGCCGCTCGTCTGCGGCCTGGTGTGCGAGCATCCCTGCGAGATGCACTGCCGCCGTGGCATGGTCGACGACCCCATGAACATCCTCGCCCTCAAGCGTTTTGCCGTCGAGCACGGTGAGCTCAACGACCACAAGCCGCATGTAGTGGACAACACCGGCAAGCGCGTCGCCGTGATCGGCGGCGGCCCGGCCGGCCTTTCCTGCGCCTACTACCTGGCCGTGATGGGCCATAAGGTGACCATCTTTGAGCAGCGCCACCACCTGGGCGGCATGCTGCGCTATGGCATCCCCAGCTATCGTCTGCCGCGCGAGCGCCTGCAGGCCGAGATCGACTGGATTTTGAGCGCCGGCATCGACGTTGAGCTCGATCACTCCGTCAACGGCGAGGAGCTTGCCCGCCTGCGCGACGAGTTCGATGCCGTCTACCTGGCCATTGGCGCCCACAGCGATAAGAAGCTCGGCCTTCCGGGCGAAGAGGCGCCCGGCGTGGAGTCGGCCGTCAAGATGCTGCGCGCCATCGGTGACGACGAGCTGCCCGACCTGAGCGGCCAGCGCGTGTGCGTCATCGGCGGCGGCAACGTGGCCATGGACGTGGCGCGCTCTGCCGTGCGCTGCGGTGCCGAAAAGGTGAGCATTGTCTACCGCCGCCGCATCTGCGATATGACGGCTCAGGACGCCGAGATTGCCGGTGCCCAGGCCGAGGGCTGCGAGGTTCTGGAGCTGACGGCGCCGCTCGCCATCGAGACGGGCGAGGACGGTCGCGTGAGCGGCCTGCGCGTGCAGCCGCAGATTATCGGCGAGCCCCGTCGCGGTCGTCCGGCCCCGCGTGCCGCCGCGACGCCCGAGCGCGTCATTCCCTGCGAGCGCGTGTTCGTGGCCATTGGCCAGGACATCGATTCCAAGCCGTTTGAGGACATGGGCATCGTCTGCAAGTGGGGTCGCGTCGTCACCGATTCGGATGGCGCCGTGCCCAACTTCGACGGCCTCTTTAGCGGCGGCGACTGCCAGACCGGTCCCGCCACCGTCATCCGGGCCATCAACGCCGGCCGCGTTGCTTCGGCAAATATCGACCGCTACCTGGGCTTCGACCACAAGATCAAGCTCGACGTTGAGCTGCCGACCGTGCAGTTTAAGGGCAAGCACGAGTGCGGCCGCTGCGAGCTGGGCGAGCGCGAGGCCGGCGAGCGCATCCGCGATTGGAATCTGGTCGAGCAGGGCCTTACCGAGGAAGAGGCACGCCAGGAGGCAAGCCGCTGCCTGCGTTGCGACCACTTTGGCTTTGGCGCGTTCCGCGGAGGGAGGAACCTGGAATGGTAGAGCCCAACAAAACCACTGTCAGCGACAACACCGAAAGCGGAGCACTCAACATGGTCAAGCTCACGATCGATAACTGCGAGGTCGTGGTGCCCGAGCACACCACGATCCTGGATGCGGCCAAGTCCGTCGGCATCCAGATTCCCACCCTGTGCTATCTGCGCGATCTGAACGAGATCGGCGGCTGCCGTGTGTGCGTGGTCGAGGTTGAGGGCTGCGACCAGCTGGTTGCCGCCTGCAACAACTACGTACTCGACGGCATGGTGGTCCACACCAACAGCCCCAAGGCCCGCGAGGCGCGTCGCACCAACGTGCAGCTGCTGCTGTCCCAGCACGACTCGCGCTGTACGAGCTGCGTGCGCAGCGGTAACTGCAACCTGCAGACCATCGCCAACGACCTGGGCATTTTCTATCTGCCGTATCAAAGGCATTTGGCGGGCGAGGGCTGGGACTTCGATTTCCCCATCATCCGCGAAAACGACAAGTGCATTAAATGCATGCGCTGCATCAAGGTGTGCGAGAACGTGCAAGGCCTAGGGATTTGGGACCTGACCAGCCGAGCCACGCACACCGCCGTGGGTACCCGCGGGCGCGCGCCCATCGGCAAGACTGATTGTGTCGCATGCGGCCAGTGCATCACGCATTGCCCGACGGGCGCGCTGCGCGAGCGCGACGACACCGAGACCGTGTTTGATGCTCTCGCCGATCCCGATAAGATCGTGCTGGTGCAGATAGCGCCGGCCGTGCGCACCGCCTGGGGTGAGGAGCTCGGTATTCCGCGCGAGGATGCCACCGTTGAGCGCCTGGCCTGCGCGCTGCGCCGCGTGGGCTTTGAGTACGTGTTCGACACCGATTTCTCGGCCGATCTCACCATTATGGAGGAGGGCTCCGAGCTGATCGAGCGCCTGGGCGCCGCCGCCAAGGGCGAGAGTAACAGCCGCGGCTGGCCCATGTTTACGAGCTGCTGCCCGGGCTGGGTGCGCTTTGTAAAGGCGCGCTACCCGGAGTTTGTCGACAGCCTGTCCACGTCAAAGTCGCCGCAGCAGATGTTCGGCGCTATTGCCAAGACCTACTACGCCAAGGTGCTGGGCGTGGAGCCCGAGCGTCTGTTCGTGGTGTCCGTGATGCCGTGCACGGCCAAGAAGGCCGAGTGTGCGCTGCCGAGCATGATGGGCGAGGGCGGCGCGCCCGACGTGGACGTTGCGCTGACGGTGCGCGAGATGGTGCGCATGATCCGCGCGAGCCACGTGAGCGTCGACACGCTGGTCGAGGAGCCGCTCGATACGCCGCTGGGCTTTGGCACGGGCGCGGGCGTGATTTTTGGCGCCACGGGCGGCGTGATGGAGGCCGCCGTGCGCTCGGCATATTACCTGGTGACGGGCAAGAACCCGGATGCCGATTTCTTTACCGACGTGCGCGGACTCGATGGCTGGAAGGAGGCCGTGGCCGATATCGATGGCACCAAGGTGCGCGTCGCCGTGGCACACGGGCTGGGAAACGCTGCCCGTCTGCTCGACGCGATTCGCGACGGCCGCGTGAGTTATGACTTCGTTGAGGTTATGGCATGCCCGGGCGGCTGCGTCGGTGGCGGCGGTCAGCCCATCCATGACGGCTGTGAGCTGGCAGCCGAGCGCGGCCAGGTACTGTGGGGCCTCGATGCGAACGCCAAGATTCGCTTCTCGCACGAGAATCCCGATGTCCAGGCGTGCTATCGCGAGTTCTTGGGTGCGCCGCTGTCGCCGCTGGCCGAGGGATTGCTGCATACCGACCATCACGCATGGACGATGCCTAACGAGGGGACGTGCTAGCGATGCGCGCGTTTGATTTTGAAATGTCGCGCCGGGGATTTGCCTCGGCGCTTGCCGCGGGCGCGTTGTCGCTTGCGCTGGTTGGCTGTGGCGGCGGAGCTGCGGGGGCGAGGTCTTCTGCGGGTTCGGCTGCTGGGTCTGCGGCGAGTGGCGCTGCCGCTGAGTCGGTCGAGGTGCGCGTTGCCTCGCTCAAGGGACCGACGTCGATCGGTCTGGTGCAGTTTATGGACCAGGCTGCCGATGGCGAGACGGACAATGAGTTCGACTTTGCGATCAGCGCCGCGGCCGACGAGATTGTGCCCAAGGTCATTCAGGGCGATATCGACATTGCCCTGGTGCCGGCCAACTTGGCGAGCGTGCTCTACAACAAGACCGAGGGTGCGGTGCAGGTCATCGACATCAACACGCTGGGCGTGCTGAACGTTGTGACGGGCGACGCAGGCGTGGCCTCGTTTGGCGATCTGGCGGGTCGTACCGTCTACATGACGGGCAAGGGCACCACGCCGGAGTACGTCATGAACTACCTGCTGGAGCGCGCGGGCCTGACCGGTCAAGTGACGCTCGAGTTTAAGAGCGAGCCCACCGAGGTGCTGTCGGCCCTGCTTGCCGACCCGTCCGCCGTGGGCGTGCTGCCGGAGCCATTCAAGACCGCTGCCATCGCCAAGAGCGAGGGCAGTCTGTCGGTACCGGTGAGCCTGACCGACGCGTGGGACGAGCTCGCGGGTGACACGGGCTCCCGTTTGCTGACGGGCGTGACCGTGGTGCGCCGTGCATTTGCCGAGGAGCATCCCGAGGCCGTGGCGGAGTTCTTGAGCTGCCATGCGGCGAGCGTTGAGGCCGTAAATGCGGCGCCGGCGGACTGGGCTCAGGCCGTGGTCGATGCGGGCATCGTGGATAATGCCACGATTGCCGAAAAGGCGATTCCCGGGTGCATGCTCGTGTGTCAGACGGGGAAAGATATGAAGGCGGCGCTCGGTGGGTACCTACAGGTGCTGGCCGATGCGGACGCGAGCGCCGTGGGCGGTAAGCTCCCGGCTGACGATTTCTACTACATGGAGTAGCCCGTGCGTGCGTTTGCTCGACAAATGACTGAGCGTGCGAAGGCGGTGGCGGCAGTGGGTGCCGTCGCCGCCTTTTGGCTTGCCGTGTGGATGCTGGTGGCGGCGCTGGTGGCGCAGCCGCTGATTTTGCCGGGGCCGGGCGCTGTTGCCTTGGCGCTGCTGCGCCTGGTGTGCGATGGCGGTACCTGGGCGATTTTGGCGGGCTCGGGCGCGCGGATACTAGGCGGGCTGGCGCTTGCCGCGGTGTGTGGTGGCGTGCTTGCCGGGATTTCGTCACGTTCGCGTGCGTTTGCGCGCCTGGTGGCTCCGGCGCTGTCGTTTGTAAAGGCGACGCCGGTTGCCTGCGTGGTGGTCCTGCTGCTCATTTGGTTGGGGTCGGCACGTGTGAGCATCGCGGCGGTCTTTTTGATGGCGCTGCCGGGCGTATATTTCTCGCTGGTCGAGGGTTTGACGCAGGTTGATAAGCCGCTGGAGCAGATGTTCCGCCTGCATGGCGTGCGGGGCTGGCGACTGTTTTGCGCCCATACCTGGCGTGAGGTGCTGCCGTTTGTGCTTTCGTGCGCGAAGGCGGTCATCGGCATGAGCTGGAAGGCCGGTGCGGCAGCCGAGCTTATCGGCATGGCGGTGGGTTCCGTGGGCGAGCGCATCTATCAGGCAAAGCTTTTGATTGAGACGGCTGATCTGCTGGCGTGGACCGTGCTGGTCGTTGCCGCCTCGTGGGCGTGCGAGCGCGTGCTGGTGTGGCTGCTGCGAGTTTCGGGACCCGTGGCGTGGGGAGCGGCCGTGCGGGCGCATGGGGATGGACTGCGCGGGCGCGCGGGGACCGCGAGCGATGGCGCTGCGGCGGAGCTTGCGCTCGCCGTGGGCGATCGCGCGCCCTGGGCGCCGGCGCTCGCCGGACTGGTGCTCAACGTGCCCGCGTCTGGGCGTATCTGTGTGATGGGCGCCTCGGGTGCGGGCAAGTCTACGCTCCTTGCCCTTGCGGCGGGGGAGTGCGCGCCGTGCTCCATGGTGTTTCAGGATGCACACTTGGTCGAGTCCGCCGCGGCGCTGGATAACGTGCTAGTGTGCGCCGATGCACGCGTGGACGCCTCGAGTGCTGCGGCCCTGTTGCGCCTGCTGGTGCCGGGGGTCGATGTACATACTCGCGTGGCCGAGCTTTCGGGCGGGCAGCGCCGTCGCGTCGAGATCGCTCGAGCCATGCTGTGCCCGGGCGGCGCGGTGATTCTTGACGAGCCCTTTACCGGTTTAGATACCGCTGCGCGCGACGCATGCGCCGAGGTCGTGCTCGACTTGCTCGACGGCCGTATGCTGCTGCTTGCATCGCACGATGTCGCCGACGCTCAGGCCCTCGATATCTCGGACATCATCACGCTCTAAATACCTACTCAGCAACAAAATGATTCGTTTTCCTCCGCCCCCATTGGGTCGGGTGTGCTATTCTATCTGCGGGGTAATACTTAGGAATACCAAGTAATACCAACGCAGCAGAAACAAACTCCGGATGCGGGCCAATCGGGTTGCCTTCACAGTCCGTCGCCCAGCCGCGTGGCCCGCATCTATCCGCACCACCGTCGTTTCAAAAAGGAAGCGCCATGGCAGAACACATGACCCCGGTTGTCGCGAAGGTCTTGCCCGAGGAAAAGGCGGCCTTCGCGGCGGCAACCCAGCTCGTGGGCACCACGCCGTCCAACGCCATCCGCATGTTTATCGCCGCGTTCAATCGCTGCGGCACCTTCCCGTTCGACATTTCGCCCAACGGGGCTTTTGGCGCTGCGCCCGATTCTCATCAACAATGACTGTCCCCAAGTGCCGGGTTTTGAGGAGGTTGGCATGCTCAATGCGCTGGTTTGGGCGCTTGCCTGTTTTGGTGTCGTCGCTGCCGATATTGCCCTGAGCATTGTTTTGTTCTCCGCGCTGGACATCGTGTCGGCACTGACGGGTTTCCCGATCGACAATCTCGATATTCAATGGTTTCAGGCCGCCGCTCAGACGGCGTCGTTTTTGATGGCGCTGCTGTGGTGGCGCTATCTGTGGCCCCGCTCCTTCATGGCGCGCCGGCAAGGTGAACGCCCGCTCGGCGGGGGAGCAAATGCTGCATGGAAGCGCGTCGCATGCGTTGTCGTGATCGGCCTATCCATGCAGGTGGTCATTAGCTACCTATGCGACGGCGTGCTGTCGCTGCTGCCCGAGGTTGCGGCGGACTATAGCGAGCTCGTCGAGGAAACAGGCTTGGGCGATACCAACCTTCTTGCCGTCCTGACCACGGTGCTCGGCGCTCCGTTTTGCGAGGAGTTGCTGGTGCGCGGCATTGTTTTTGAGTTTTCGCTACGAGCGTTTAATCCGCAGTGCCGCCCGCTTTGGAAGCGCAGGCGTCGTGCGAGCGCGCAGGACGGCGCCATGGTGCCCTGGGCGGCACCAAGCACGTGGGGTATCGCCGCGGCGATTGTGCTGCAGGCGGCAATCTTCGGTTTTATGCACATGAACTGGGTACAGGGCTGCTATGCGGGTGCCGCCGGCCTCATCTTTGGCTGGGTGCTCGTGACCACCGGAAAGCTCCGCTACACGATCCTGCTGCACTTTGCCTTTAACGCCGGGTCGTACCTGATGGGTCTGTTGTGGTTTGTGAACACACCGCTCGACGTGGTAATCACGGTCGCTATCGCCGGCGTCATCCTCGTTGAGGCTATGCGCTCGCTGCGCCACGCGTGTGGGATGGGCGCAGCGAGCGCGCCGCTGCCCTAGTTGCGACGCCCGCCTCCGTTGGCGCCCTGACGCCCCTGAGCTGCACGGTTGCGCCCGGCAGTGTTCTGTGCACGCGACATGCCGCCGTGCCCCTTGCTGCCTTTGGGTCCCTTGCCGCCAGCGCCACCGTGCGGCTTGCCGCCTTTCTTGCCGGTGCCATGCCCACCGCCAGCAGGCGTCTCACCCGGGCGCGGCGGCACGGGGCGGATTAGACAGTGTTTGGTGTAGCCGATCAGGTCACGACGCCCGGCTTTTTCCAGCGCCTCGCGCACGAGCTTGTAGTTCTCGGGCTTGCGATACTGGATGAGCGCGCGTTGCATGGCCTTCTCGTGCGGGTCGCGTGCCACGTAGATCGGCTGCATGGTGCGTGGGTCCACGCCGGTGTAGTACATGCAGGTCGACATGGTGGACGGGGTGGGGTAGAAGTCCTGCACCTGCTCGGGCATGTAGCCCATGTCGCGCACGGCCTCGGCAAGGTCCACAGCTTCCTTCATGGTCGAGCCGGGGTGGCTCGAGATTAGGTATGGCACTACGTACTGCTTGAGTCCGTATTCGCGGTTCAAGCGTTCAAATTTACGGCAGAACGCGTCGTAGACGGCGCGGCTCGGCTTGCCCATCACAGAGAGCACCGCGTCGCTCACATGCTCGGGCGCTACGCGCAGCTGGCCCGAGACATGGTGTTCCAGCAGCTCGCGCAAAAACTCGTCCGAGGCATCTGCCATGGTGTAGTCAAAACGGATGCCGCTGCGGACGAAGACCTTTTTGACGCCCGGCAGCTGGCGCAGGTCGCGCAGCAACTGTGTGTAGCCGCTCTCGTCGACCACCATGTTTTTGCATACGCTCGGCCACAGGCAGCGCTTGTTCTTGCACACGCCGTGCTTGAGCTGCTTGTCACAGGCCGGGCGGCTAAAGTTGGCCGTCGGTCCGCCCACGTCGTTGATGTAGCCCTTAAACTCGGGATCGCGCGTGAGCAGCTCGGCCTCGCGCATGATCGAGTCGTGGCTGCGCATCTGCAGTACGCGGCCCTGGTGGAAGGTGAGGGCGCAAAACGAGCACTCGCCAAAACAGCCGCGGTTGGAGCTAATGGAAAATTTGATTTCGGCAAAGGCCGGTACGCCGCCCGCCGCGTCGTAGTCGGGATGCCAATCGCGGGCGTAGGGAAGCTCGGCCACATCGTCCATCTCGTCGGTGGTGAGCGTCGCCGATGGCGGGTTCTGCACCACATAGACGCTGTTGGGATAGGGCTCTACCAGGCGATGACCGGTGATGGGGTCCATATTCTGCTGCTGCACGTTAAAGCTGCGCGCGTAGTTGAGCTTGTCGGCGGTAAGGTCGTCCCAGCTGGGCAGCAGGTCGTAGTCGTAGACCTCGTCGAGCGAACCCGTGCGGTAGACGGTGCCGTTGATATAGGTGATCTGGTCGACGGGCAGTCCCGCGTCGAGCGCGTCGGCGATCTCGACAATCGCGTGCTCGCCCATGCCGTAGATGAGGATGTCGGCGCCCGAGTCGAGCAGTACCGAGCGCTTGAGCTTGTCCTGCCAGTAGTCGTAGTGGGCCAGACGGCGCAGGCTCGCCTCGATGCCGCCGATGATGATGGGAGCGTCCTTGAACGTCTGGCGGATGAGGTTGCCATAGACCGTGACGGCTCGGTTGGGACGGTGCCCCTCTTCGCCGCCGGGGGTGTAGGCGTCGGAGTGGCGGCGGTGCTTGGTCACCGAATAGTGGTTGACCATGGAGTCCATGTTGCCGGCACTGACGAGAAAGCTCAGGCGAGGCTCGCCGAGCACCGTGATGCTGGCGGGATCGGTCCAGTCGGGCTGGCAGATGATACCCACCTTGTAGCCGTGCGCGTCAAGGACGCGGCTGATGATAGCCATGCCAAAGCTGGGATGGTCCACGTAGGCGTCACCGCAGATGTAGACAAAGTCGCACTGGTCCCAGCCGCGCGCATCCATGTCGGCACGACTGACGGGGAGGAACTTATCGCGGCCCGGACGCCAGGGGCGGGCGGGCGTCGCTTGGGAATGCTTGGTGCGGGCGACCGTGGCCTGCGCCTTACCGCCGCGCTTTTGCTGCTGGCCCTGTTTGCCCTGCTGACTGCGCTGGTTGTTCTGAGCGTGCTGAGGCTTTTTTGCCACGATCCCTCCCGGTGTTTGTATGCTGCACGTAATTGTAACCAGTCTTTTTGGGACGGGGCTAAAAAGACTGGTGGAGTACATGGGTTGGCGGATCGGCGTATCGATGCGGGTGCCGTTTGTTTCCAGACTGTGTATCCGCGCGTTGGGGAGCCCGTCTCGCGCGCATGCCATGTTGTCAATGGGTTACAGTATGAACGGCGGCTATGTTTCCGCCAACGCACGAGAGAGTCGTCAACAAGGAGGATGCACGACGATGCAGCGTGCCAAACAGATATCGGAGTCTATTGAGCTGGGCATCATCTTGGCGCTCGCCGGTGGCTTTATGGATGTGTATTCGTACATTGGGCGCGATCATGTTTTCGCCAACGCGCAGACGGGCAACATCCTGCTCGTGGGCGTGAGCATCTCGGAAGGCAACTGGGCACTGGCGGGGCGCTACTTCTTCCCCGTGGTGTCGTTTGCTGTGGGCATTATGCTTGCCGACCTGGTTCACGAGCGGTTTGGCAGTGTGATTCACTGGCGCCAGGTGACGGTGTTTTTTGAAGCCGTTATCTTGCTGGGCGTGAGCTTTATCCCGGGCGGCGGTTACAACCTGCTCGCCAACTGCCTCACCTCGTTTGCCTGCGGCATGCAGGTCGAGAGCTTCCGCAAGATCCACGGTCACGGCATCGCCACGACCATGTGTATCGGCAACCTCCGTAATGCCTTGCAAAACGTGGACGACTACATCATCACCCACAAGCGCGGCTTTTTGGAAAACGGCCTGCTGTACTTTGGCGTGATCTTTACCTTTGTGTTTGGCGCCGTGTTGGGCAACTGGTGTATTGAGCGCATGGGCCTGCACGCCATCGTCGTGGCGAGCGTGCTGCTGTTTGTCGCGTTTGCCATCATGTTCATCGACCGCGAGCGCGACTTGCGTTTTCGCTGGAAGGTTGCGGCCGAGGCTTGGAAAGAGGGCTGTCGAAAGTAACCGAATGCGGCAAAGGGACAGCCCCTTTGCCGCAATATATTTTCATCTCTATGTAGTACAGCTTCAGGAGCCAGGAAAAAACTATCTAGCTCCTGAATGTTGTTACGAACTGCTTTTTGCAATTTATTCGAGATGCTCTTCAATCCGAGCCCTCAGAAGGGCAATGGCAGTGGGTATTCCAATTGCGGCGGCTAATTCGGCTTTATCCAAAACCTGTATGTTAAAGCACGATTGTTTATCACATTGAAGGACGTTAACTGAAGATAGCTTCACTTCCCGTTGACTGAATATATCGTAATCTCCAAATAGGAAGTTACCTTTTATTGTGTAATTCGGTATGTTCGTTACGCACTTCATCTCAAGTCTGTTTAGGCCATAATCGAACACCGCAACTTCCTTGTGTTCGATGATGAGCGCAACCCTGGGCATGTTACTAAAACCACCGTCGACGACAGTAAAGAGCTTTTCATTTGCATCGTCATAAACGGTGTATTTAAGACTCAATAGCTGTCCTAGTGGACCCGTGAACCCATGTCTTTTGATGTTGAGGTTGTCTCCCGCTGGGTTGACGAGAGCCAGAGCATGCGGATAAGGGTTACCTTCAATTGAGATTCGATATTCGTTTGTAGCCGTCTTGCTCGATTTAGGACCAGTAGCCATCACGCGTCATCGCCTCGATCGAATTGGAACCGTCTTCTGCTTCGTGCGGAGAATTACGCTGTACGTTGCAGTACATGCAGCTGCAATAACCGCATGGGCAATTTCTAACAAAATGAATGACACTATTTGCTGCATGCATATTAATTACTATAAAGTATCCTTTTATAAACGTATTGTCAAACATATATTGCTAAAACAGAAACAATTTATAGACTGAGTTGGTCGTATTCTTTGGGCAATTGCTCCTATAATCTAGCCTTCGCTGCAGTCGGGAGGGAAGGGCTGGGGCTCCGTTATTATGTTGAAACGCTTTAACACTTTTGACGTTCTCATGCATTTTTTGTTTCAAAAGCGTTAGGATGGAACTTGCAGCGCGGGGCGTAATGGGTGCCCCGCACACGATGGGAGGCTATCAATGGCTAATCGTTTCGTTCTCAATACCATTTCTTATCATGGTTCCGGCGCCATCAAGGAGATCCCCGGTGAGCTCCAGCGTCGCGGCTACAAGAAGATCTTCGTCTGCTCCGACCCCGATCTGGTTAAGTTTGGCGTTACCGCTAAGGTGACCGACGAGCTCGACGCCGCCGGCATCGCTTGGAGCCTCTACTCCGAGATCAAGCCCAACCCCACTATCCAGAACGTCAAGGACGGCGTCGAGGCCTTCAAGGCCGCCGAGGCTGACGCTATCGTGACCATCGGTGGTGGCTCCTCCATGGACACCGCCAAGGCCATCGGCATCATCATCAACAACCCCGAGTTCGCCGACGTCCGCAGCCTCGAGGGCGTTGCTCCCACCAAGAACCACGCCGTGTTCACCATCGCCGTGCCGACGACCGCCGGTACCGCCGCCGAGGTGACCATCAACTACGTCATCACCGACCCCGAGAAGGTCCGCAAGTTCGTGTGCGTCGACACCAACGACGCCCCCGAGGTTGCCGTCGTCGACCCCGACATGATGGCTTCCATGCCCGCCGGCCTTACCGCTTCCACTGGTATGGACGCTCTGACCCACGCCATCGAGGGCTACACCACCAAGGGCGCCTGGGAGCTCTCCGACATGTTCCACTTTGAGGCCATTAAGTTGATCAGCGAGAACCTGCGCGACTCCGTTGCCGAGGCCAAGTCCGGCCAGCCCGGCTCCGGCCGCGAGGGCATGGCTCTTGGTCAGTATGTCGCCGGCATGGGCTTCTCCAACGTTGGCCTGGGCATCGACCACGCCATGGCTCACACCCTGTCTGCTCACTACGACACCCCGCACGGCGTCGCTTGCGCCATGCTGCTGCCGATCGCCATGGAGTTCAACAAGCCGGTCTGCGCCGAGCGCCTGGCCAAGGTTGCCGTCGCCATGGGCGTTGACACCACGGGCATGAGCACCGACGAGGCTGCCGACGCCGCCATCGCCGCCGTCAAGCAGCTCTCCGCCGACGTGAACATCCCGCACGTCTGCGAGGCCATGAAGGCCGACGAGATCGAGGTCCTGGCCAAGGACGCCATGGCCGACGCTTGCTTCCCGGGTAACCCGCGCGAGGCGACGCTCGACGACGTCATCGAGCTCTTCAAGAAGATTTGCCCGGCTGCCTAGCCCAGTTTGGTGGTCCTTCGCCCGTAGGCGTATGGTCTTTTGACTTGCTGCTGGCCCCGCCGTGCTACGCGCGGCGGGGCTTTTTGTGCCGCGCCGATGCCCCAAGATGGGCAAAACCAAGGCATGCTGCCCGCTGCGGATAGGTGGTGCACTTCTCAGCGTGCATTTTTGGGAGTATTCAGCAAGCTCTGAAAAATGCATAACGTTGTGAATGGGCCGCAGTGGCCCGCAGACGCCCATCGACAGCCCTTGTGGGCGGGCTATCGATGAGCGGAGGGGGCTGCCACCGCGTTTTTGGTTTGCGACGACCTGCAACACTGCTGTAACCGCGTCGCTTTGCCGTTTGCGATGGGGCTGACGGGGTCCACGGTGCTGAATACTCCGTATTTTGCACGGTCCAAGGTGGGGTACCCTGAGACGAAGCAAATAGATGCCTCATATTTATGCAGATACCGATAGGATTTATGCAAGATTGGGACTGTAAACCGAGCGCGTGCACAAAACCGGTGCGGGGACGTCTGGAGTCGGCTCGGTTTCTAGAGTATTGCACGTGCAGAAAGGTTAAAATCGGGGCTCGGTCTTAGTTTTACTTGGAAGGATGCATATGGCTTCTAATGTTGATGCTTCTCTAGAGGAGACGCTCTCCTATATTACTGACCAGTTGAAGACGCTGACTTCTATTGCTTCACCTACGGGCTATACCCGTGCGGCTACTGACTATCTAATGGAAACGTTGCGCGATATGGGCTTTGGCCCCGAGCGCTCCAATAAGGGCAACGTGTTGGTTGAGCTTGGCGGCGAGGGCGAGCCGCTCGTATTGGCGAGCCATGTCGATACCCTGGGCGCCATGGTGCGCTCCATCAAGGACAATGGTCGCCTGCGTCCCACGACGCTTGGCGGGCATCAGTGGTCTACGGCCGATGGCGAGAACTGCACCGTTTACACGCGCGATGGCAATGTCTACACGGGTGTGGTTCTCAATACCGAGCCTTCGGCGCATGTGGCCGATGAGCCGGTCAAGACCATCGAGAAGAACATGGAAATCCTGCTCGACGAGAACGTCGACAGCAAGGACGACGTGCTCGAGCTGGGCATTCAGGCTGGAGACATCATCGCTATGGATCCGCGCACCACGGTGACGGAGAGCGGCTACATCAAGAGCCGCTTCCTTGACGACAAGCTGTCCGCGTCGATTCTGCTGGGTCTGGCTCGCGCCGTTGCTGACGGCGAGGTGACGCTCTCGCGCAAGGTGTCACTGCTCTTTACCGTGTACGAGGAGGTCGGTCACGGCGGCGCCTTTGTGCCGGCCGACACGCGCGAGATGATCAGCGTGGACATGGGCTGCGTGGGCGACGATCTGGGCTGCACCGAGCGCATGGTTTCGATCTGCGCCAAGGATTCGGGCGGTCCGTACAACTACGACCTGGTGACGACGCTGTCCAACATCGCGCGCGAGCTTGAGCTCGACTACGCGATCGATGTGTATCCGCACTACGGCTCCGACGTCGAGGCTACGCTTTCGGCTGGTTACGACATTCGCCACGGCCTGATCGGTCCCGGCGTGTACGCGAGCCACAACTACGAGCGCAGCCACATCGACGGCGCGCGCAATACCTACGAGCTCGTTCGCGCCTACGTTCAGCGCTAGGGGAAGCGGTTCATAGCTTGGCTGACCAATTGCTCTAAGGCCCGATTGCTCGGGCCTTTTTTCAATTCAGTCCGTTTAGTATTATCCTGTATAAGATAAGTTATTTTAACGCGTGAAATACTTAACGAGGTGATGCGGCGCATGGATACATCGGAATACTTATCTATGGGTGATGCCGCCCGTCTACTAGGCGTCACAAAGGCTCGCATATCGCAACTGGCGGCATCCGGAACGCTCGCATGCAATACTGTGGGTGGACGGAAGATGGTTGAGTATAATTCCGCGATCGCCTATCAAAAGGTCCGCAAACGAGGGCGCCGTCCTGCAGCCGATGTGGGGCGCAAGTTTACGCTGATGTCGGCCGACCATGAGGTCGCGCATGTCTCATTTGATCCGACGCGCGAGTTTCCCTTCGAAATCGCCGAGGTCCTCGATACGCAACGAATGCCGTTTGGCACGTGTTCGAGCTTTTCTCCAACGGTGAATAAGCGGGAGCTCAACGTGTGGTGGAGCCATCGGTCGGTGCCCGATGTTCGCCCTGGGCTTATCTCGCGCTACCGCGAGCTGGGGGTTGTCAGCGGCGTTGAGGTGCCGGTTCAGTGCCTGGGCCTCTCGCTTTCGGATTGCTATTGGCTGCGGCCGACCGATTGTGCCGAACTCAAATGGCAAAACATCAATTATTTTGAGAACGAATTTGAGCGATCGGCGCCCGAAGAGCGTTCGGGTTGGCTGGAAGGCATCGGTCTTAAAAATCCGGATAACACGTCCGAGGGCGAGCTTCCTAAATCGTGGATGATCCGAAACGGCATTCGCATTTTGGCTAAAGGACGCGGCATGGACGATCAGCGTCCCTTTAACGAGGCGGTTGCAACGGCTCTGCATCGTCGCTTGCTGTCGGAGGGCGAGTTTGTTCCTTATACGGTTGAGCGGATGTTCGATGGCCCTGTGTGTCTGTGCGACGACTTTCTTGACGGCCGCGAGGAATACGTTCCGGCTGTTTACGTTAAGGGCGCACTTGGTAGCCAGCGGGGAGACTCGACATACGATCGATACTGTCGCTACCTTGGCAAGCATGGTGCCGATGAGGTCGCTGTGAGAAGGTCTATGTCGCAGATGATTGTCTGCGATGCCCTTTTGGCCAACAGCGACCGCCATTGGCGAAACTTCGGCATCATCCGTAATGTCGACACCCTGGAGATAAAACCTGCACCGCTGTTCGATAGCGGCAACTGTCTGTGGTATAACGTGCCAACTGTCTTGCTCGCGGCTGGGGAGTTTGGGTTTTCCGCTAAGCCGTTTGGGCCCGACCCTTCCGCTCAGCTGGCGCTTGCGGACTCGCTCGATTGGTTCGATTCATCGCGGCTCAACGGATTTGTTGATGAGGCGATCGAGATTCTTTCGCAGAGCGAATGGGCGACGGCGGAGGGTCGACTCGAGGCCATTTGCCGCGGCCTCGAGCGTCGCGTAATCGAGGTTGGTGCCGCTGTTGAGGTACTTCGACACGTGCAGCGATAAACCCACGGCTACTTAAGTGCGCCGGTCACGGTACCGCCGCCCAGGACGATGTCGCCGCGATAGACTACAACGGCCTGGCCGGGGGCGATGGGTCGTTGCGGCTCGTCAAAAGTTAGCAGCATTTGTCCGCCGGCGCCACGTGTAAGGGTTGCTGCCTGGTCTTTCTGACGGTAGCGGTACTTGGCGCCCACGCGGATGCCGCCGGCGTCGAGCTCCGCCTCCATGTGGTCGGCGGGGGCGCTCCAGATCCAGTCGTTGGCCGTGAGCGCTGTGGCCGCCAGGTCCTCGGCCTCGCCCAGATGCACGGTGTTGTTGGCGGCGTCGACGCCCGTTACGTACACGGGATGCGCCATCGCAACGCCCAGGCCCTTGCGCTGGCCGATGGTGTAGCGCAGCGCGCCGTTGTGGCGCCCGACCACGCTGCCGTCGCGCCACACAATGTCGCCCGGTGCAGCGGGATGTCCGCAGCGGCGCTCGATATAGCCCGCGTAGTCACCGTCTGGAATAAAGCAGATGTCCTCGCTTTCGGCCTTCTGGGCGTTGGTAAAGCCCTGCTCGGCGGCTATGCGGCGCACGTCGCGCTCTTTGTCTAGGCCTGCCAGCGGAAAGATCGTGTGTGCCAGGCGTTCCTGCGTAAGCGAATACAAAAAGTAGCTCTGGTCCTTTTTGGGATCTTCGCCGCGATGTAGCTGCCAGGTGCCGTCTGCCGCCTGGCTTGTTTTGGCGTAATGTCCCGTTGCGATGTAGTCGCAGCCCATATCCAGCGCCGCATCCAGCAGCGCGCCAAACTTAATGTGGCGGTTGCAGATGATGCACGGGTTGGGCGTCAGTCCTTCCTGGTAGGCGTTCACAAAGCACTCGATCACGTTGCGGTCGAAGGTCTGCTGCAAGTCGAGCACATGGTGGGGTATCCTCAGGCGCTCGGCGACGGCCTTTGCATCGGCGATGTCGCAGTCGACTTTGCTCATACCCGTGGCGGGGTCGGGCGCGGGGCAGGTGAGACGCATGGTGGCGCCGATGCATTCGTAGCCCTGGCGCTTGAGCAGATACGCGGTCACGCTGGAATCGACGCCGCCGCTCATGGCGACGAGCACGCGCTTATTGTGCATGGGGAGGTTCTCCTTGGTGGCATGTGGCCAAAAAAAGAAAAGCGGCACGGGAGGCTGGTTCCGCGCCGCAGACATTGTAGCAAGTTCGGGCGTCGTGTGGGACACCCTGTTGGGATGGGCTCAGGCAGCCAGAAGAGAGGGCAGACCGGCGTGCCTTGGGTCTATCGACAAGTGACGGGCCCTTAGTCCTGGAACAGTGCCGTGGACAGGTAGCGCTCGCCGGTGTCGGCAAGCAGGGCCACGATGGTCTTACCCTCGTTCTCGGGGCGCTTGGCCAGCTGCAGCGCGGCCCACACGGCGGCGCCTGACGAAATGCCCACGAGCACGCCCTCCTTGTGGCCCACGGCGCGGCCGGTGGCAAAGGCGTCCTCGTTCTCGACGGGGATGATCTCGTCGTAGACCTGGGTGTCGAGGACGTCGGGCACAAAGCCGGCGCCGATACCCTGGATCTTGTGCGGGCCGGCCTGGCCCTTAGAGAGCACCGGGGAGGTGGCGGGCTCGACGGCGACGACCTGAATCTCGGGGTTTTGCTCCTTGAGGAACTCGCCCACGCCGGTCACGGTGCCGCCGGTGCCGACGCCGGCGACGAAGATGTCGACCTTGCCGTCGGTGTCGTCCCAGATCTCGGGGCCGGTCGTGGCCTTGTGAATGGCCGGGTTCGCGGGGTTCACAAACTGGCCGGCGATGATGCTGTTGGGAGTTTCCTTCTGCAGCTCCTCCGCCTTGGCGATAGCGCCCTTCATGCCCTTGGAGCCGTCGGTGAGCACGAGCTGTGCGCCGTATGCCTGCATGAGCTTGCGGCGCTCGACGGACATGGTCTCGGGCATAGTGATGATCACCTTGTAGCCGCGGGCCGCCGCCACCGAGGCGATGCCGACGCCGGTGTTGCCGCTCGTGGGCTCGATGATGGTGTAGTCGCCACCGCGCACGAGCTTGCCGGCCTTCTCGGCCTCGTCAATCATGTTCTTGGCGACGCGGTCTTTGACGGACCCGGCGGGGTTGAAGTATTCCAATTTGACGAGCACACGGGCCTTGAGGTCCTCGTCGGCCTCGAAGTGGGTGAGCTCCAGAAGCGGGGTGTGGCCGATAAGCTGATCGATGGACGTGTAAACATTGCTCATGGTGAACCTCCAAAGTGTTCAAATGACTGGATACCGTGTGGTTTTACGGTGTGTGTGGCAGCGAAACCCACAAACCTTATGGGTTGTTCGTTTTGCTGTTGGCAAGCATAGTAGACAGTAAAGCCTAGTAACGCAATAGGAAATAGAAGATTATTACGAGTCGATTAACCATCTTGACGGGAATAGGTATTTTCAAAACCAATTTTTCGGCTAGAATTTCTACGAATTAAAAGACCGAAAGGCAGCTATATATATGTTGGTTTCCACAAAGGGCAGATATGCCCTGCGCGTTATGGTCGACCTGGCCGAGCACCAGGCGACAGGCCGTATCCCGCTTAAAGAGATTGCGGCGCGTCAGGGTATTTCGGAGAAGTACCTCGAGAATATTCTGGCTACGCTCGTGCGCGCCAACATGCTCTCGGGCATGCGCGGCAAGGGCGGCGGCTATGTGCTCACGCGCCCGCCCGAGCAGTACACGGTGGGCGAGATCTTGCGCCTGACCGAGGGCAGCCTGGCGCCGGTCGCCTGCCTGGATGGCGACTGCAAGGGTTGTTCGCGCTCTGACGAGTGCCCCACGCTCGACGTGTGGAAGAACCTGGACAAGCTTATCAACGACTACCTCGACGGTGTGACGCTCGATCAACTTGTCGCTCCCAACGAAGGCTACGACTACGTGATCTAGCCCACCTGCCATTTGGGGACGGGGTGGAAATGGCAGATTCTCTCGCCCTTTGAGACTTGGCAAATAAGAAGGCCGCCCATTTTTGTGATGGGCGGCCTTCGTTTTGGGCTGTTGAGACGGGCGCGGCCGGAATGGCCGTTTCAGCCCTCGGCGATGCTGTCGAGGATGCTGCGCATGATGGACACCAGGATGCTGCCCATAAAGGCCGATCCAAAGCTGGCGATGGAGATACCCGCGCCCAGCAGATTGACCGACAGATAGCTGGCCAGCTCGAGCATAAAGCTGTTGACTACGAGCTGAAAAATACCCAGCGTAATGATCGTGAGCGGCAGCGAGATAACCGTCAGAAACGGCTTGACGAGCGAATCGACGATGTTCAGGAACAGTCCCACGAAGGCGAAACAGACCCAGGCCTCGGCAAAACCGAAGGGCTGGATGCCGGGGACGAGGAACGTGGCGATCGCGATGGCGATCGAGGTGAAGAGCCAGTTAAGCATAAAGCGCATGGCGTGAATCCTTTCTTGCGCCGGGGTTGCTGGCGTCGCGTGAAGCGGCTTGCGGCGGCGACCTGGATGGTTGCGCGGGTGCGCCGCGGTGTTTGGACGCCCATTGTCTCAAATATTCGTGGAGCTTACGTGCGCATTCGGTTTCTAAACGGCGTTCGTCCTGAAAAACGCGCCGCTGACAGAGAGTCTTGTCGCTTTAGTTTGGTGGTGTGCTACACTGCTACGGGCAAAAGCCACAGGCGTTGCCCTATTGCATAGAACGGGCGAACGATGCCCGATGTCAGTATCAACTTCGATGCCTTTTGGCGGGTTTGGCGGTGATCGATGAATATCGAGAACATGTTTGACAAGCCTGATGTCAAGCAGCTAGTCCACGCATTTAGTCTTTTGGATGACGAGAAGGATATCCAGGCGTTTTTAACCGATATCTGCACGCCGCGCGAGATCTGCGATCTTTCGCAGCGTCTGCAGGTTGCGCGTTATCTGGATGATGGCGAGCCTTATGTTGAGGTTCAGGCCCGCACCGGCGCTTCGTCCACTACGGTGAGCCGCGTGTCCAAGGCGCTTAATGGCGAGTACGGTGGCTATCGCAAGATCCTCATCAAACTGGAGGATGGCGAGTAGGCCATCGGCGACAAACGAATTGCGCAGAACCGTCCCTTCGGGGGCGGTTTTTTGATCCCTTGGGGACGGAGGAAATCTGTTGGCGTGGGGCAAATCTGTCCGCGTGGGCGGGTAGGATGGAAGTATTGATTATTGCGAACGGTTTGAGTGGAGGACCATGCCTGTTCGAATCTATACCACCAACGCCGGCGCGGATTTGAGCGATGCCGAGGCGGCGCTGCTCGCCGACCTGGTTGCCCGCCACGGGCGTGCCGTTTTGCTGGTGCCTACGTTTGCCGAGCTCGATCTGTGCCGTCATGATGCGGCGGAAGCTGGGATTTCACTGGGTATCGATTACAAGACCCCTTCGTCGTGGCTCCGTTCGCTGTGGGAGCTTATGGGCGATGGCCGCAGCTTTGTGGATAACCTTCAGCGCCAGATGCTGTTCTCGGACATGATCGACCGCTGCGACGACGCTGCTCTGCAGCCGCTCTCGCGCAGCCAGGGCACGGTGCGCATGCTTGCGCGTATGGCCCGCGATGTGTTGCCGGGCGTGGCGGGGGCGGGCGACGAACGCTGCCGCGGCAACGTTTGCCAGCCAAAGCCCAAAAGCGACGCCGAGGCCCGTGTGTTCGAGCTTCTGTGCGCCCATGCGAGCGGTTTGGACCGCCGAGGCATGGTCGAGCCTTGCGAGGCGGCTGACATGATGGCCGGTGCCCTGGCCGATAACCTGCCGGGGTGCACCCGTGCCGTTTGCGTGCGCGGCGTCACGTCATTTACGTATAGCCTGCTCGAGCTGCTGTCCGCCGTGGCAAACAACGGGGGAGAGGTTGTCGTGCTGCTCGCCCGCGAGCAAGCGGCGATGCGTGAGGAGCTGGCCACGGCCCTTGATGCCTGCGGCGTGCTGTTTGAGGTTGCACCGCTGGATGAGGATGCCGGCGCTCCCGCGACTGCTCCAAAGTCCGTCGCACGTCCTGCCTTTGTGGAAGTCGCCGGGCCCCATGCCCGTGCCCGTGTCTATGCGGACGTCATCGATAAGATGGTGAAAGCGCACGAGGAGTCCAAGGTCAACGATGCCGCCTCCGCACCCGCCGATCCCGTGCGCGTGCTCGTGGTGTCCGCCCGGGCGCCCCAGCTGTTCGGCGAGCTCGCTGCCCGTTTGGCGGCGCGTCACATTGCGGCCGAGACGACTGAGTTCACGGCGTTTTCCCAGTCCATCGCAGGCAGGCAGTTTACGGCGCTCGCCAACCTGATCGAGCGTATGAAAGCCGCCGATGAGGGCATGGCGTCAAAGACCGAGTGGTGGCCCGCGCCGGAGCTTACCGACTGGATCTACAGTCCGCTTTCGGGCGCTGATGCCGTCAATGCCTGTACCTTCGATAAGAATATGCGTCTCTCGCGCAGCAAGACTACCGCGGGCGTTAAGAGCCTGCTGCAGAGCGTTCAGGGCCAGGTGAGGGGCGCGCGCAAGGCGGCGAGCGACGAAAACTGGTTTAAGAATGTGCCGTGTGTGGTCTCGGACGTGTTCCAGGCGCTGTGGCGTGACAGGCCCGTGACGGCGCTCAAGGCCATGCTTGCCGTTGCCGAGGCGTTGCCCGATCGCTCGCTGGGCAGCTTGGATGGCCAAGCCCGTCGCCAGGCGGAGGTGGCCCTGCTGCGCCATGTCATCGACATCCTTATGAACGATGCTCGCGCGCTCGACGTGTCGCAGGCCGCGACCGTACCGGTTCTCGATGGCGTTCGAACCAAGGTGGACAAGCGCAGTACGGCATATGACTACGAGACATTTGAGGTCGACCGTGCGCCGCGCGCCCAGGTGCGCTTTGCATCGCTTGCCGATGCAGCAGCTCTGCGCCCCGGTAGCTATGATGCCGTCCTGTTTGCCGATGTCGATCTGGACAGCTATCCGCTCTCGCATGAGGAGGGTCCGCTGGCCACGCTGACGGCGAGCCTTGGTCGCGAGGGCGTGACGCTTGAGCCCGCGGCCTTGCTGCGCGTGCGCTTTGGCCACGCGATGCAGGCGGCGCGCGGCCCGCTTGCGCTCGCCCGCGTGACGCACGATCGCCAGGCGCGCGAGTGCTATCCGGCTGCCGTGTGGACCGAGTTGCGAGCGCATGCCGAGGCCGCTGATGCTGCTAAGCCCACGCGCGTGGGCGAGGGCGATATCGTGAGGGACTTCGATCCCGCGGCAGGCGAAGGCCTCAAGCGCGAGCGCGTGACCTGTGAAGCCCCTCAGCATCTGAGTGCCGAGGCCGTGCCATATCTGGTCCTGCGCCGTCGCGATGGCGAGGGCGAGGACGCGCCGCTCGTGCCGCGCCTGACGTCCGCCTCGCAGATCGAGGCCTATTCCACCTGCCCGCTATGCTGGTTCGTGTCGTATCGCGTCAAGCCCCAGTCCATCGACGCGGGCTTTGGGAACATGGAGAAGGGCAACTTTGTTCACGACGTGCTGGAACACCTGCACGCCCGTCTGCCCCAGGAGGGCATGGAACGCGTGACGCCCGAGAACCTGCCACGTGCTCAGGAGCTGCTGCGCGAGGTCTTTGACGAGACCTTGGCCGAACATGCCTCCAAGCGTGGCAACGAGGGCCCGCTTGTGCCGCTCTCTCCGGTAGAGGAGCGGCAGGTGGCCGAGATTTTGCCGCAGCTGGAGGGCGTGCTTGCCTATGAAGCCGAGGCGCTGACCCCCTTTGCTCCGCGCTACCTGGAGTTTGCCTTTAACGATCTTAACGTTGAGTATGCCGGCTGGCCGCTCGGCGGGCGCATCGACCGTGTGGACGTGGATGCCGAGAAACGCGCCGTGGTGATCGACTATAAGCACCGCACGGGCGTTGAGGAGTTTAAACTCGCCGACCCTACGGTGCGCGACGAGGAATCGGGTGAGGCCGCCATCGACGACCCGCGGTGGCTACCGCCACATACCCAAACGCTCATCTACGCCCAGGCCATGCGCCGGGCGCTGGATCTGGATACCCGTGCGGCGCTCTATTTTTCGACCAAGGGCGGCAAACCGGCGCTGCGAGGCGCCGCGAGTGCCGAGCTGCTCGAGGAGGAACGTGGTGACGGCCGCATTCCGGGGCTTAAGAAGGGTTTTCCCGGCGAGGGCGGCAACATGGACTTCGATGCCCTGCTCGACCGCGTGGAGGCCGGTATCGCCGAGCGCCTGCATGAGCTCGAGGCGGGCGACGTCGCCGCTGTCGACCCGGCGTCGACGCAGGCCGCGCATGCGCGCTGCTCGTATAACCATGAAGGAACGTTTGTAAGGAGGGACGTGTAGACCATGGATCTTTCGACCTTGATGCCGCAACAGCTGCAGATCGTCAAGACGCTCGACCGTCCGCTGTTTGTCTCGGCGGGCGCCGGTTCGGGCAAGACCTTTACCCTCACGCGCCGCATCGTCTACGCGCTCTCGCCCGAATCCGGTCCGTTCGTTGAACATCTGGACCAGGTGCTCGCCATCACCTTTACCAAAGATGCCGCGGCCGAGATTCGCGACCGCGTGCGCCGTGCGCTTATCGACGAGGGCATGGACGAGGAAGCACTGACCGTCGACGACGCGTGGATCTCGACCATTCACGGCATGTGCTCGCGTATCCTGCGCGCACATGCGTTGGAGCTGGGCATCGATCCCGAGTTCACGGTGCTCACCGATACCGACGAGCTCATGGATCAGGCTGTTGAGCATGTGTTGGGTCGCGCGACGGCGCCCGATGCCGCCCCCGAGCTCGCGGCATCGCTCAAGGCCCTCTACGCCTGGTATCCCATGGCGGGCGAGGGCGGTCCCTTTGGCGCCGGCACGACCGTCAAAGGCCTGGTGCGCGATCTGTTGGAGCTATCGAGCCAGCTGCCGGGCGGTATGGACGACGTGTGCGTGGCGCGCGGCCAGGCCGATACCTCGGCACTCGCCGATGCCTATCGCGCGGCGTTGGGCGCAAGCAAGGCCGCGACCGAGAAGGCACAGACGGCGCTCGATGCCATCGACGCGTTCGAGGCGAGCGGCAAGACCATGACCGATGCGGCGCGACTCATGATGTCGTGTACCATGCCTCGGGCGAGTAAGGCATTCCCTAAGGAGCAGGTGGAGCTGCTCAAGGCCGAGGCGGCCGATGCGTTTATCAATATCGTGCTTGCCTGCGGCGGCCCGGCGCTCGATGCGCTGGTGGGCCTGGCTCGCTCCGTCGAGGCCGAGTATCGCGCACTCAAGGCCGAGCAGTCCGCCCTCGATAACAACGACCTGCTGCGCATGGCCTATGAGGCGCTGCGCGATTACCCGGCCATTCGCGCCGCGTACGAGGGCCGCTTTAAGATGGTTATGATCGACGAGTTCCAGGACACCGACCAGATGCAGGTCGATTTGATTCGCTATCTGACGGGTGCGGGGGAGCGCGCGCTGTGCACCGTGGGCGATGCGCAGCAGTCCATCTATCGCTTTCGTGGGGCAGAGGTCGAGGTGTTCCGTCGCCAGGAGCGCAAGGTGGGCTCCTCTGCTGCGCCCGAGACCTCCGTCGCATCCGATGCCCCTGCCGGCGAGCTCGTCAAGCTCGTGCGCAACTTCCGCAGCCACGACGAGGTGCTGCGCTATGTGGCACGCGTCTTTGACGGCGATACCGGTGGTTTGATGCAGGGGTTCTTGGATCTTGAGCCGAGTGACGATCGCGAGGACAAGCTCAAGGCAAAGGCTTCGCGCCGCCAGGCGCTGCTCGTTGCCGGCGGCAGCACCCAGGAGCGAACGCAGGCGAAAGCTCGTGCGATTGCGGAGCGGTTCCAAGCGCTCGTTAAAGCGGGCCAGCCCCAGGGTGGCATGGTGCTGCTGCTGGGCCGCATGACCAACGCCGACGTCTACGCCCAGGCCTTCCGCGACCAGGGGCTCGACTGCGTGATCGCAGGCGGTTCGGTCTTTGCCCAGGCTGCCGAGGTCCAAACGGTGCGTGCCCTGGTGTGCGCGCTTGCTAACCCGGCCGATACGGCGCAGGGTCTTATGCCGCTGCTGGCCTCACCGATGTTTGCGCTCGGCGCTCAGGAATTCCTGGCGCTGGCGACCAAGCTGGACGAGCAGACGGGGGAGACGTCGCGCCGCAACATCGATGCGGGCATCATGAGCGATTCCGATGTGCCCGGCTTGCAGGGCTTGCCACTGGTGACGCGCGCCCGCGAGGTGCTGCGCTATGCGCTTCGCCGCGTGGGACGCGATTCGTTTGCCGTCATCGCGCGTGACGTGGTCAATGCCTCTGGCTGGTTTGTGCGCCTGGCGCAGCGTGGTCCCGAGGGCAAGGCCATTGCCGCCAATGTACTCAAGGCGCTCGACGCTGTGGCCGAGGCAGAAGCCGAACTCGGCAACTCCCCGCGTTCCATCGCCCTCGCCTTCGATCGCTTCTTGGCGGGCAAGGAGGCGCCGGGCGCACTCAACGAGGAGGGCGAGGGCACGGTGCGCATCATGACTGTGCATGCGTCTAAAGGCCTGGAATACCCGGTCGTTGCTGTTGCCGAGTGTTTTGGCGTGCGCAAGTCGTCCGGTGCGGCGCAGATGGGTCGCGTCGAGGGCGGAGCGCAAGTCGTGGCGCTGCCGGCGCGCTTCGATGGCGTTAAGCTCGCGGACGGCACATTCGTGAAGGGCGATGACGTCAAAAAGCAGTTTGAGCACGCGTTTAAGGGCAAGGGCACGTCGCTGTGGCTGCCGTCGGAGCTTATGGAGGACGTGTGCGCGACGGGTTCTCCCGCCGAGGTATTTGCCCGTCTGCGCAACGATGACCTTCAGCTTTCGCTCGAGGAGCGGGCTCGTTTGCTCTACGTCGCCATGACGCGTGCGCGCGAGTTGGTTATTCTGGCGATGGATGCCGGCGTGAGCCGTGGCAAGGTGCGTGCGCCGACCTTCGACGTCGAGACCGATCTGACCTACGACGTGCTGCGTCGTATTTTGCCGACGGGCGCCCTGGACATGCCGCAGCTCGATGCCGACCGCTTGGTGTTCGACAACTCCCAGCCGGGCGACTACGAACTTATCTCGCTGGCGGACTTTACGTTTGGCGAGCAGGCGTTTGAGGCCAACGCTTCGCTGGATGTCGAGGGAAGGCTCGTTCGCGGTGATGCGGAGGCGGAGGACAACGGCGAGCACGCTCGCGCCACCGTTCCCGGCCCTGCCGACCCCGAGCCAGATTCGTTTGAGCTCGTGTATCCCCAGGCGGTGGGCGTGCGCATGGGCACGTGTCCGCTCCCGGCGCGTGACTCGTATAGCTACTCATCGATCGCCGCGGCCCTGCATGCCGAGACGGAAGATCGTGCTGTCGAGACGCGTGTGCCCATGGACGAGGCCGGCGATGACGCAGAATCGGATGGCTCGGAGATGACCGATGCGGACGTGGCTGCTGTCGAGTCTGCCGGCAATCCCATGGCCTTGGGCTCGGCCTTCCATGCCGCCTGCCAGTGGCTCATCGAGATGGGTGCCGATGCGCTGCCCGCCGAGCGCGCCGATGCACTGGCGCGTCTGTGGCGCTTGACGCCGGAACAGCGCGAGCGTTTTGACGTCGCCTTGAATCGCTGGCTCGGGTCATCGGTCCGTGCCGAGCTGCTTGCTTGGCCGTGTGTCCGTGCCGAGGTGCCGTTCTTCTCGCTGGGTTGCGAGGACGATGACATTGCTCGCTACGGTGCGTATGCCGAGGGCGCCATCGATGCGCTGGCAACCGACCCGGCCGATCCGTCGCGCGCGCTGGTCATCGACTACAAGACGGGTGGCGCGCCGGACGAGACGCCCGATCAGCTGCTGGAGAAGCATGCCCTGCAGGCGCGTGTCTATTCGGATGTTCTGCACAAGGCGGGCTTTGAGGGCGTGACCGTCAAGTTCGTCCGCGTGGAACAAGTTGACCAGATTTCCTCTGCCGAACCCGCCGAGCCCCAAGTGGTCACCTACAACCTCTAGCCCGCACCTGCGATTGGGCAGTCTTTTTGGGACGGGGCTTTTTTTAGCTACTTTGAGGATGGTTTTCTTGGGGTGGCAAAAGTAGCTAAAAAAGCCCCGTCCCAAAAAGACTGCCCGTGTGGGTTTGGCTAGGTTCGGGTGCCGTCCGCGCCGTGCGGTAAAATCGTTCAGTCAGAACACGAACCCGCATCGGAGCTCATCACATGGCATTCGTCCATCTGCACAATCACACTGTTTTCTCCATGCTCGACGGCGCAACCCGTATCCAGGATATGGTCAACCGTGCCGTTGAGCTTGGCATGCCCGCCGTGGCCATTACCGACCACGGCTACATGTACGGCGTACCCGACCTGGCGCTGGCCTGCGACGCCGTCAACCACAACACGCCCGAGTACAAAACCTGGAGCCACGACAAGGCCTTCCTGGAAAAGGACCGCCGCGACGAGCTGGTGGAGCCCGATCCCGAGGCAAACCCGCGCGAGCATGCCCAGTACGTTAAGGACATGGCCATGTGGGACGAGAAGGGCAACATCGACGAGCTCAAGCCGCCCCTGGTCATCAAGCCCATCTTTGGCTGCGAGGTCTACTTTACGCCGGACGAGACGCTCGCCCGCGACCACAAGCCCGAGCTCTACCACATGATCCTTCTGGCCAAGGACCAGGAAGGCTACGTCAACCTGATGCAGACGGTTTCCGAGGCCGCCGTGCAGGGCTTTTACTATAAGCCGCGCGTGACGCTCGACAACCTGCGCCGCCACGCCAAGGGTATGATCTGCACGAGCGCCTGTATCGCGGGCATCATCCCCAAATACATCGACCGCGGTGACATGGAGGGCGCCATCAAGTGGGCCGAGACCTTCCGCGACACCTTTGACCCCGGCGACTTTTACATCGAGATCCAGGAACACGGCATCACCACCGACAACGGCCTGACCGACGAGCAGATGGACCGCACGCTCATCGATATCGCCAAGCAGGTGGGTGTCAAGGTCATCGCCACCAACGACTTCCACTACCTGCGTCGCGAGGACGCGCCCGTACAGGACGTCATTATGTGCATCGGCATGAACGCCAAGGTCGACGACCCCAACCGCATGCGCATGACCGGCTCGGAGTTCTATATGAAGACCGAGGAGGAGATGCGGGCGATGTTCCCGTATTGCCCCGAAGCCTGCGACAACACGCTCGAGATCGCCGACAAGTGCTACGTGGAGCTGGACTGGGACTCCATCATCCTGCCGCGCTTCCCGTTGCTCGATCCCGGCGAGACGCACGAGAGCCAGTTCCGCCGCGAGTGCGAGAAGGGCCTGCGCCAGCACTACGGTGACGACTGGGCCACGCGCGAGATCGGCGGCGTCAACATCAAAGAGCGCTTTGAGTACGAATACAAGGTCATCTGCGACAAGGGCTTTGCCGCCTACTTCTTGATCGTCGCCGAGTACGTGCAATGGGCCAAGGACAACGGCATCGGCGTCGGCCCCGGCCGTGGTTCTGCCGCCGGCGCTATCGTCGCCTACGCCATGAACATCACCGCGTTCGACCCGCTCGAGAACGGCCTGATGTTCGAGAGGTTCCTGTCTCCGCAGCGTACCGAGATGCCCGATATCGATATGGACTTCGACGATGAGCGGCGCCTCGAGGTCGTGGAGCACGTCCGCCAGCTCTACGGTCCCGAGAAGGTCACCCACGTCATCACCTACTCGACCATTAAGGCCAAGCAGGCCATCAACGACGCCGCGCGCGTTCTGGACTACCCGGTCTACATGGGCCAGCGCCTGTCCAAGATGGTCTCGAGCGACCCCAAGGTCAAGCTCAAGCAGGTGCTCGAAAAGCAACCCGGCAAAGAGGATCTGTTTAACCCCGATTTTGCCGAGGCATATAAAAAGGACGACGACGCCCGCCGCATCATCGACACAGCGCTCTCGATCGAGGGCCTCACCCGTGGCGAGGGCGTGCACGCGTGCGCCGTTCTGATCTGCCGCGACCCCGTCAACGAGCACGTGCCCACCAAGCTCGACACCAAGGGCGGCGTCGAGATTACCCAGTACGAGGGCCATACCGTTGCCGACATGGGCCTGCTCAAGATGGACTTCTTGGGCCTGCGCACGCTGACGGTTATCTCCAAGGCCAAGGCAAACATCAAAAAGAACTTCGGCATCGACATCAAAGAGGAAGAGATTCCTTTTGACGACCCCGAGATCTTTAAGCTCATGGGTTCCGGCCACACCGCCGGCGTCTTCCAGGTCGAGTCCGCAGGCATGACGGCCACGATCAAGAACATGAAGCCCACCGAGTACAAGCACGTCGTAGCATTGATCGCCCTGTACCGCCCGGGCCCGCTGGGCGCCGGCATGGTTTCGTCCTACATCAACCGTATGAACGGCAAGGAGCCGGCGGTCTCCTACGACGACCGCCTGGACGACATTCTGGGCGAAACCTACGGCACCATGGTCTACCAGGAGCAGGTTATGCTCATCTCCGTCGAGATGTGCGGCTTCTCCAAGGGCGAATCGGACTCGCGTATCCGTAAGCCCGTGGCTAAGAAGAAAATCAAGCTGCTCACGTCGACGGTGCTCCACTGGGAGGATGGCTCCGACGAGACCACCTACGACCACTGGATGAACGGCGCCATCAAGAACAACTATACGCGCGAGGTCGCCCAGAAGATTTGGGACGATGTTCTCGAGTTCGCGTCCTACGCCTTCAACAAGTCGCACTCCGCCGGCTACGCCATCCTGGTTATGCAGACGGCGTGGCTCAAGGCGCACTATCCGCACGAGTACATGGCGGCCGTTCTGACGTCCTACACGGGCAAGACCGACAAGATCGTTCATTACGTCTCGGCGTGCCGTCACGACGGCATCCCCGTGCTTTCGCCAGATGTCAATGAGTCCGGTACCGAGTTCACGGCTACCAAGGAGGGCGTGCGCTTTGGTCTGGCCGGCATCCGCGGCGTGGGCACCGGCGTGGCGCAGGCGATTATCGCCGAGCGCGAGGCGGGCGGTCCGTTTAAGACGCTGCACGATTTTGTCGAGCGCGTGGACTCGAGCCAGGCCAACCGCCGCGTGATCGAATCGCTCATCAAGGCAGGCGCCTTCGACTCCACGGGGTATCCGCGTCGCCAGATGATGCACTTTGTGGACAAGAACAACCCCGAGAACATCATCGATGCCGCGGTAAAGCGCCAGAAGGATCGCGCGAGCGGCCAGACGTCGTTCTTCGATATGTTTGGCGACGTTGAGGGCTCGGGCTTTGAGGTGAGCGTGCCCGATCCGGATGGCCAGGAATGGGACCGCCACCTTAAGTTGAGTCAGGAGAAGGAGGTTCTGGGCATCTATGTCTCGGACCACCCGCTGCGCCCGTTTGAGTATGCACTAGCCAAGGCGCGTGACTTCTCGTTCTCGCAGATCGACACCGGCTACGAAGTTCAGAATCCTACGGGCGGCACCATCAACCAGGAAATTCCCGAGGGCAAGGCGCTGTGGTGGGCCGGCATGGTCTCGAGCGTGTCCAAGCGCGTGACCAAAAACGGCGATCCCATGGGTATCGTGCAGCTCGAGGACATGGAAGGCGAGGCCACGGTCGTGGTGTTCCCCAAGACCTACAAGGAGGCCGAGGGGTACCTGTACGGTGAGGTCGATCCCGAGACCGGCGCGCAGCTGTCCGATGCGTTTGTGCGCATTAAGGGCAAGCTCGAGCGCTCGGACCGCGGCGACCAGATCATCGCGCAGGAGATTGTGCCGCTGGAGCTTAGCGAGGAGAAAAACAAGCCCAAGGTCTTTGAGGTCATGGTGCCCAACAGCCGCTTTAGCCAGGGCAATATGGCGCGCCTGGCCACGGTGCTCACCACTAACCCGGGCGGCGACCGCGTGGAGATCTTTATCGAGCAGGTGGACGGGCGCGTGCTGCGCGCCGAGGTACCTGCCAAGGTCAACGCGCGCTCGATTCCGCTGCTGGCCGAGGCAAAGGCTATCGTGGGTAACCAAGGCAGAGTGACGGTTATCTAAAATGATTTTGCCGGGGTAGCTAATTTGGGACGGGGCTATTTTAGCTACCCTTTGGCTGACGGCGAATGAGTCGGGGTCGGAATACATCTCAACCGACATATGGGGGTAGCTAAAATAGCCCCGTCCCAAATTAGCTACCCTGTGTGGATTGGAGGAAGTGATGGCACAGGGGACGTTTGTGCAGGCGCTCCGGAAAGAGGCGGCGCTGAGCGGCACCTTTATGAAGGGCCGCTCGCTCATGCTCAACGGCGCCGTGCTGTCGATTGAGGACAGCGGCTTGCGCTTCTCCAAAAACGTGACGGTTGAGGGCTCGGTGCGCGGTTCGCGCGGCGACCTGTACAAGACGCACGTGGCGCTCGACATGGACGAGCACGAGGTGATTGACTACGACTGCGATTGCCCCGCCGCCTATCGTTACCCCGGTATGTGCAAGCACGCTATTGCCACGGCTCTGGCGTATTTGGATGCCAGCGGCGCCGAGCCCGTCGAAGGTTTGCGCACGCCGGTCCGCACGTTTACGGCGCAGCCGAAACAGCCCGTTCGCACCGCGCCCAAAGCGCCGGCCGTCAACCCCAACTTTCCCTTTCCGGCGCCCGTCCCCACGAGCCCCAGCCTCATGGCGGCGCTCTCCGATCTTTCGGACGCGCGCATGGATGAGCTGGCGAGCATGCGCCGCAAGCTTGCCGGTGCCGTTGATCCCGACGCCCCCAAAGCGGCGTTGGAGCCTTCGCTGGTGCCGTACTACAATCCGCTGTTCGCTGACCGCTTTAGCTGGGCGCTCGAGTTCCGCATTCGCTGCGGTTCGGTGTCCTACGTGGTCAAGGATATCGACGGCATGGCCGACGCCTATGTCCGAGGCGGTACGTTCTCGTACGGCAAGAAGCTCACGTTTGTCCATACGCCCGAAGCCTTCGAAGACGTGTCGACAAAGCTGCTCAACCTTGTCGTGACGACAGTTGCCTATCTCGATGACATCACAAGCTCGCGTTCGGCGTCGTACGACTTTGCACGCAGCGGTTTTGTCGCCGAGCGTCAGTTACCGCTGTCCGAGCATAGCATCGTATATGTGCTGGACCTGTTGCGCGGCAAGACTATCTCTTTTGAGCCCGCCTGGTCGCGGGGGACGACGACGCATCGCACCTATGACGTGGCGGTTGAGATGCCTCCGGAAGGGGCGGACGAGGCGCTGTCTAAGCGCCCACCGCTCCTTGCCGCCAAAATCGCGCCGGCGGCTGGTGGCAGCTACGATCTATGCCTGCCGGCCGATGCATACTGCTTTGCTTCGGGCGACGTTGCCTATCTGGTCGACACCCGCCGTGCGCGCCGTACCGATGTAGCGTTTGCCCAGCATGCGGCGCCGTTTCTATCGCGCTTGCTGCCCTGTCGCACGCCGGTCCATATCGCCGCCGAGCAGGTGGGGGAGTTCTGTCGTATGGTGCTGCCCATTTTGCGCGACTACACCGACCTTACCGCGCCCGCTGCGCTCGATACCGTGGCGCCCGAGCCGAGCTTTGCCATGGCGATTGGCGTCGACGATGGGCTCGTGACCTGCAAAGTTACGGTTACCTACGGCGACTGGTCGGCAGATCTCTTTAGTCTGGGCGCTCCGGGCAGCCCCTTCGAAGAGCGGCGCCCGGGCGTTCCGCCGCGCGACGAGGTGGCGGAGTTTCGCGTTATGGACACGGCGGCCCTGTACTTCGATTTCCACGAGGGCGGCCTAGCGTTTGAGGAACGCGATGACGAGAGCCTGTTCCACTTGCTGACCGAGGGCCTGTCTGCCCTGTCCGAGTTGGGCGAGGTCATGCTCAGCGACCGCTTGCGCCAGGTCTCGGTCCGCCCTGCGCCCAAGCTTTCGGTGCGTGCGACCGTCAAGAGTAACCTGCTCGACGTCGAACTGGGCGCGAGCGGCCTTTCGGCGGCAGACCTTGCCATCTATCTCGATTCGTACAAGCGTCATCAAACGTTTGCGCGCCTTACGTCCGGCGACATCATTCGCCTGGACGAGGGCGCCCGAGCCGCGTTTGGTCTCGCCGAGGACCTGGGTGTCGATGCCGTCGACCTGCTCGACGGCGTGTCGCTTCCCGCGTCGAGCACCCTGTTCGTCGATAGCATGCTCGCGCGCACGCCCGCGCTCGAGGCCGATCGCGACGCTGCGTTCCGCCGCACCGTCGAGCGCCTGGACACGCTCGGCAAGATGGACTTTACGGTGCCGGCATCGCTCAAGGCAACGATGCGCGGCTACCAGGTCGACGGATACCAGTGGCTCGGCTCGCTCGAACACCTGGGCCTTGGCGGCATCTTGGCCGACGACATGGGCCTGGGCAAAACGCTCCAGATGATCGCGCATATCCTGGCGCGCGTGGAGGCGGGGGACACCAAGCCCACGCTCGTGGTATGCCCGGCCTCACTCGTGTACAACTGGACTGCCGAGCTGGAGCGCTTTGCCCCGTCGCTCGATGTGTGCGCCATTGTGGGCGCCAAGGCTCAACGTCGTGTACAGATTGCCGGCGTGGCCGAGCATAACGTGGTCGTAACGTCGTATGACCTTATGCGGCGCGATATCGATGAGTACGTCGAGCAGGATTTTGCCCGCGTGGTGCTCGATGAGGCACAGTACATTAAAAATCCGCTCACGCAGGTGGCGCGCGCTGCCAAGCGCCTGCCTGCCGGCGTGCGCTTTGCCCTGACGGGCACGCCCATCGAAAACCGCCTGTCCGAGCTCTGGAGCATCTTCGACTTTTTGATGCCGGGCCTTTTGGGGACGCGCGAGTCGTTTGCCAAGCGCTTTGAGAGCCCCGTCGAGCATGCCGAGGGCGATAGCGCCGCTCGCCTGCAGGCGCTCGTGTCGCCGTTTGTGCTGCGCCGTGTTAAGGAAGACGTGGTGGCCGACCTGCCCGAGAAGATCGAGGACACCGTCATGGCACAGCTTACCGGCGAGCAACGCAAGCTCTACCTGGCCAACCAGGACCGCATCGCCCAGCAGGTGCAGCACCGCGAGGCTGGGGAGTTTAAGAAGGACAAGCTCAAGGTGCTCGCCGAGCTCACCAAGCTGCGCCAGATCTGCTGCGACCCACGTCTACACTACGAGGATTACAAGGCGGGGAGCGCAAAGCTCGATACGTGCATGGAGCTCGTGCACGGCGCACTCGACGGCGGGCATCGCATCCTGTTGTTCAGCCAGTTTACGGGCATGCTCGATATCATTGGCAAGCGCCTGGCCAAGGAGGATATCGCCTTCCTTAAGCTCACGGGCGCTTCGTCTAAGGAGAGCCGCGCCAAGATGGTCGCGCAGTTCCAAGCGGGCGAGGTCCCGGTCTTTTTGATTTCGCTCAAGGCTGGCGGCGTGGGCCTTAACCTGACGGCGGCCGACGTGGTCATCCACTACGACCCGTGGTGGAACGTGGCGGCGCAGGACCAAGCGACCGACCGCGCGCATCGTATTGGCCAGCAACATACCGTGACCGTGTACAAGCTCATCGCCAAGGACACGATCGAGGAGCGCATCATGCAGATGCAGGAGTCCAAGCGCGACCTGGTCAACAGCGTGCTCGGCGGCGACGGCATCTCGTCGGCGCTGTTTACCCGCGAAGATGTTCTGGCGCTGCTGGGCGGCGACGGGCGCTAACCCGCTCGGGTGGGGCCGCCAGGGCGGATAGCGCACGCTGCCCCATCGTCCCCGCCCGTTATGTGTTCATTTGCAATGCCGTGGATGGTTTGTCTGCCTTTGGGCATAAGAACCATCAAGAACATTGGCACGTCAGCAAAGGAGAACATCATGGCGAAATTCTTTAAGGACCCCGACGGTAAGCTCATTGCCGCCCTTGGCAACGACGTTGCAACCCCTGCCGGTTGCACGGAACTGACCGCAAACACTGAGGACGCGGCGCACGAGAAGCACGTGCCTGTTGTCGAGACCGAGCGCGACGGTCACGTGATTCGCGCACGCGTTGGCTCGGTCGAGCACCCCAGCCTGCCCGAGCACTATATTGAGTGGATCGCCCTTGAGGCCGAGGGCCGCTTAGAGGTCCATTACCTTGAGCCCGGCATGAAGCCCGCGACGTTTTTCGCGGGCGGCTCCAAGACCGGTACCGTCTATGCCTATTGCAACCTGCACGGGCTGTGGTCCGCGACGTTCTAGGAGCGCGCCCCCGCTCGGGGTATCATAGCTAGCATATGCACATGCGAGCGCCGGCTGCATTATGCGGCCGGCGCTTTTACTACGACAACGATGGTTTACGACGGAAAGGGCTGAGCCATGAAGCTCGCGCTTGCACAGATCGATATGCGCCTGGGTGATATTGAGGGCATTTGCGGCCGCATCGAGGACCAGGCTCGTCTGGCCCACGAGCGCGGGGCGCGCGTGCTGTGCGTTCCGGCTCCGCTCTTTATGGGCGCCATGCCCGGGGGCCTGGTGGGCACTGCCGACTTTGAGCACGACATGCTTGCCGGCTTGACTGGTGTCGCCGAGCGTATCCAGGAGCTTGACATGATCTGCATCGTGCCCGCGGCGGTTTCGTTTGAGGGCCAGCCGCTGCTCGACTACATGATGCTCAAGGACGGTCATGTGGTGCCGGCGCGTTCGAGCATTGCCCTGCAGCGTGGCGAGAACAACGACACGCGTTGGGCGCCGCCGGTGTTCGACGTGGATGGCGTGCGCATCGCCGTGATTTTTGACTTGGACCGCGAGCTCGAGATGTTGCCGACCGGTGTTGACCTCATTGCGTATTTCCAATTCAACGCGTTTGACATGACCGACCGCGAGACTACTGCCATTGCCGCCGTTCGCAGCGGCGCCTACCGCAAGATCGCATCCAGGCGCAGCGTGTGGTTTGCCTGCATGGCGCCGGTCGGTGCCTATGACGAGTCGGTGTATACCGGCGGTTCGTTTGTGCTCGACGACTGCGGTCGCGTGGTGGCCCAGGCGCCGTGTTTTGAGGAGAGCCTGCTGGTTCAGGAGATTCAGCGCGGCGTGATGCTCGATGCCCTGGAAGATCACGAACTGCCCGAGTTCCGTTCCGAGGAGTGGCTGTGGCAGGCGCTGGTGCTCGCCGTGCGCGACAACGCCCGGGCCCACGGTGCGTCGCGCGCCGTGGTGGCACTCGAGGGCGACTTGCCGTCGTCCCTGCTGGCGGCGCTGGCCGTCGACGCTCTGGGCCCACGTAATGTGATTGGCCTGGTGCTGGGGCGCAACCGCATCTTTACGCCGGCGCAGGAGGAGGCCGAGGCTGCTCGCTGTGCCGCCGTTCGCGCCATTGCCGAGCGCCTGCATATTCGCACGGTTGAGCGCGATGCGCCGGATGCCGCGCGCGCGCTCGACCGCGATGTGTCGGCGGGCGACGCCGAGCGCCTGCGCTCTCGCACGCTGGGCCTCATGCTGGAGGACACGGCGCTCGAGTTGGGTGCGATGGCGCTGAGCCCGCTGTCCAAAACCGAGTACGCACTGGCGGCGCCGGCGCTTTGCGGCGGCTACCAGGGCGATTATGCGCCCTTTGGCGATGTGTACCTGTCGACGCTTGAGTTTGTGGCGCGCGTGCGCAACCGCACGTCTGCCGTGGTGCCCCAAGAGCTCGTGACGCTCAACGCGGTGGAAGATTGTATGGAGCGAGTGCTGGCGCAGGCGCTCTCGACGCTCGACGGTCCGGTCGATATGCTCGACCGCGCGGCACAGCTGCTCGGCGGGGTCGAGCCGGGTGAGATCGATGGCGCGCTTGAGGCGCACGTGGACCGCAATCGATCTTTCGACGACATCCCGATGGCCGCTGGCAAGCCTGAGGCCTGCTCGCTGCTGCTGATGCTCGTTCGACAGGGTGAGGCTGCCCGCCGCATGTTGCCGACGGCGCCGATCGTTTCGTCCCGTTCGTTTGCCGAGCGCTCCTGGCCGTACATGCTCGCGTGGTCCGACCTGGGGCTTAACGGCAAGGAGCGTATGACGGTCGATTCGCTGGCGCGCGCCGAGGTGCGCCGTTTTGCTGACGAGGATACTAGTGAGCGCGTGCGAAACGAGATGATGGGCGTGCTGGGCGAGCTACTGGGTATTTCGCCCGAACAAATGGAGGAGTTGCGCTCTGAAGACGGTCAGCGTCGTTTACACGAGGGAATGAAAAAGTTCGAGGGCGAGGTTCAGGACGCCATCGATAAGATGATGGGCGGCCAGGGTGGCCCGCAGGGTGGGCCCCAGGGTGGCCCGATGCCGCATCCGCCGGTTGATCCCCGACAGTTCCCATTCTTCTCGCAGAACTAAACTGGGGATGGGATTCGCTCTCAACCCCGATACTTCAACTAAGCATCTTGACCCCGTTGTGTTATTCTAGAACAGACGTTCGTGAGTAGTGCGCGGGGCCTTGCCTTGCGCTTGGTAAAAGACGAGGGGAGGTTGGCTTGGTTATTTTAGGCATTGACCCCGGTTTGGCTCATACGGGTTGGGGGATTATCGAGGAGCGGCGTGGCGAGGTTCGCTGCCGTGCCTATGGCTGCATCGAGACCAGCGCGGGTAGTCCGCTCGCGGTGCGCCTGTCGCATATCGCCCGCGACCTCAAGGGTGTCGTGGAGCGCTATCGACCCGATACCGCTGCTATCGAGAGCATTTACTTTGGCGCCAACGTTCGCTCGGCCATCCCTACGGCGCATGCCCGCGGCGCTGCGCTTGTGGCGCTTTCGGAGTGCGCGCTCGAGATCGGCGAGTACACGCCCATGCAGATCAAACAGGCTGTGGTGGGTACCGGCGCCGCGGACAAGCGGCAGGTCGCCTACATGGTACGCACGCTAACGCAGCTCGACCACGACCCGCATCCCGACCATGCCGCCGATGCCCTGGCCTGTGCCATCTGCCACGTAAACCTCAGCCGCACCCGGGCGCTTACCGGCGGCGAGTTCTATCAACAGAGAGGAACCGGATACTGATGATTTCCCAGCTCCACGGAACGCTTGTCGAGGCCACGATGAGCTCTGCTGTCGTCGATGTGTCGGGCGTTGGCTTTGAGCTCGGCATCTCGGGCAGCACTGCGGCCACGTTGCCGACGCCCGGCGGCGAGGTCCGCCTCTACACGCGTATGCAGGTGCGCGAGGACGCCATGACACTTTTCGGTTTTTCCTCTAAGGATGAGCGCACGATGTTCGATCGGCTCGTGTTCGTCTCGGGCGTTGGCCCGCGCTTGGCGCTCGCCGTGCTTTCCACCTATACCGTGGGGCAATTGTATTCGCTGGTGATGGCCGAGGACGACAAGGGCATGGCCAAGGTGCCCGGTGTGGGCAAAAAGACAGCTCAGCGTCTGATCCTGGAGCTCAAGAGCACCTTTGCCAAGGACAAGGGCTTTGTGCCGGTCGACGTGATTCCCGGCCAGGTTGCGATGCCCGTGCCCGCTGCCGCTCCCTCGGCCATCGATGACGCCCGTGCGGCGCTCCTTTCCATGGGCTTTAGCCCGCAGGAGACCGATGTTGCCCTGAGCGGGTATGATGGGCAGGATATGCGTGTCGAGGATTTGCTCGGCGCGGCGCTTAAGCGACTCGGAATGGATGCGTGATGTGGGAAGCCGATGACTCTCAGGACCTGTGGGCGACGCCCGGCAACTCGCCGGCGGCATCCATGGCGCACGGCGAGCGCATGGTGGGCTCGGAGCTGACGGCCGAGGACCTCGATGTCGATCGCACTTTGCGCCCCCAGCGCCTGGACGATTACTGCGGCCAGGAGCATATCAAGCAGAGCCTGCGCGTGTTGATCGAAGCGGCGCAGAGCCGTGGCGAGACGCTCGACCACGTGATCTTCTCGGGCCCTCCGGGTCTGGGCAAGACCACGCTGGCTACGGTTATCGCCAACGAGCTGGGCGCTCAGATCAAGACCACGAGTGGCCCTGCCATCGCGCGCACCGGCGACCTGGCAGCCATCCTTACTAACTTGCAGCCGGGTGATGTGCTGTTTATCGACGAGATCCACCGCCTCAACCGTTCGGTCGAGGAGGTCCTGTACCCCGCGATGGAGGACTTTGCCCTCGATATCGTGATTGGCAAGGGTCCGGCGGCGCGCTCGATTCGCCTGGATATCCCCAAGTTTACGCTGGTGGCGGCAACGACCCGCTCGGGTATGCTGACTGGCCCGCTGCGCGATCGCTTTGGCATTTCATATCGCCTGGATTACTACACGGTCGAAGAACTCGCGCAGATTGTGACGCGCTCGGCGTCCATCCTGGGTGTGACAATAGACCATCCGAGCGCGCTCGAGATCGGCTCGCGCTCGCGTGGCACGCCGCGCTTGGCTAACCGTTTGCTCAAGCGCGTGCGCGACTATGCGCAGGTGCGTGGCAACGGTCCCATTGAGCTTGGTATTTGCCGTCAGGCGCTCGAGTTCTTCGAGATCGATGAGCTTGGTCTGGACTGGATGGATATTCGCATTTTGGAGACACTCGCTAAGACGTTCTCCGGACGTGCCGTGGGCCTGACAACGCTTGCCAGCGCTGTGGGCGAGGACCCGGGAACGCTCGAGGATGTCTATGAGCCCTATCTGCTGCAGTGCGGGTTGATGATTCGCACGCCCCAGGGCCGTCAGGCAACCCTGCGCACCTTTGAGCACCTGGGGATTGAACCTACCGTTTAGGGCGCTTTGTTTTGGCGGGCTGTTGGGCTATCGCCGGGCATCGAGTAAACATATCGCCGTTCATCGGTTATGGGCGTTTTACTATTGCGCACCCGTGCTATGCTGAATTGGTCTTTTTCTCATTCGGTAACGAAAGGACCGCCCATGCCTACTGACATCGAAATCGCACGTTCTGTCACGCCGTTGCCTATTACCGAGGTGGCCAAGAACGCCGGCGTCGACGTTAAGCACCTTATTCCGTACGGCTTCGACAAGGCTAAGGTCGACTATTCACTGCTCAACGAGCCGACCGATCACCAGGCCAAGCTCGTCCTCGTGACCGCTATCAACCCAACGCCTGCGGGCGAGGGCAAGACCACCACGACCATCGGTCTGGCCGATGGCCTGCGTCGTCGCGGCGTCAAGAGTGCCGTGGCCCTGCGCGAGCCTTCGCTCGGCCCCGTCTTTGGTGTTAAGGGCGGTGCTGCCGGCGGCGGCTGGGCTCAGGTGATCCCCATGGAGGATATCAACCTGCACTTTACCGGCGACTTCCATGCCATCGGTGCTGCCAACAACCTGCTGGCCGCCATGCTTGATAACCACATCCAGCAGGGCAACCAGCTTGGCATCGACGTTAAACGCATCACTTGGAAGCGCGTCGTCGATATGAACGACCGTCAGCTGCGCCACGTCATCGACGGTATTGGCGGTAAGGCCCAGGGCGTGCCGCGCGAGGACGGCTTCGATATCACCGTCGCCTCCGAGGTCATGGCAATCCTGTGCCTGTCTACGAGTATCAGCGACCTCAAGGAGCGCCTGGGCGAGATCGTCGTCGGCTACAGCTTTGCCGGCGAGCCCGTCCGTGCCCGCGACCTTAAGGCCCAGGGTGCCATGGCCGCGTTGCTTAAGGACGCGCTCAAGCCCAACCTGGTGCAAACGCTCGAGGGCACGCCCGCGTTTGTCCACGGCGGTCCCTTCGCCAACATCGCCCACGGCTGCAACTCTATCATGGCCACGCGTATGGCGATGCGCTTTGGCGATGTCGCCATTACCGAGGCCGGCTTCGGTGCCGATCTGGGTGCCGAGAAGTTCCTCGACATCAAGTGCCGTATGACGGGCGTTCGCCCCAGCGCCGTCGTGGTCGTCGCGACCGCTCGTGCGCTGAAGTACAACGGTGGCGTCGCCAAGGCCGACCTCAACGAGGAGAACCTCGAGGCACTCAAGGCCGGCATGCCCAACCTGCTGCGTCACGTCGACAACATCCAGAACGTTTATGGTCTGCCCTGCGTGGTCGCCATCAACCGCTTCCCGACGGACACCGAGGCCGAGCTTGCGCTCATCGAGTCCGAGTGCCAGAAGCTCGGCGTCAACGTTAAGCTTTCCGAGGTCTGGGCCAAGGGCGGCGAGGGCGCGCTCGAGCTTGCCGATGAGGTCATGCGTCTGATTGAGCAGCCGAGCGAGCTCAAGTTTGCCTATGAGGACGGCGCCGATGTCGCCGACGCTCTTGAGGCCATTGCCACCAAGGTCTACCGCGCCGATGGCGTTGACTTTACGCCGGCCGCCAAGCGCCAGCTCGCCGAGCTGCGCGAGAACGGCTTTGGCAACCTGCCGGTGTGCGTGGCCAAGACGCAGTACAGCTTTAGCGACAACGCCAAGGCCCTGGGCGCTCCCGAGAACTTCCGCATCACGGTGCGTGAGCTCAAGGTTTCCGCCGGTGCCCACTTTGTGGTCGCACTGACCGGCAGTGTTCTGACCATGCCGGGCCTGCCCAAGGTCCCCGCGGCTGAGAACATCGACGTCGACAACGACGGCAACATCACCGGCCTGTTCTAAGCTTGTTGCCCATAGCTGCTTGCCCGCCCCGTCGCGCCTACCAAGGCCCGGCGGGGCTTTTGTTTTCTAGCCGCGCTTGTCTTGTAGATATGGACGGGCTCTGTCCGTCACGGGCTTTTGCGCGGGTAGAATGCATGGATAACTTGATGCTTACGGGCGACGGAAAGGAATCGTTGCATGGATCAGGACAAGACAACCGTGATGGGCGGCTACGGTTCCGCGCAGGCTGGCGATAGCGCCGATGCGACCCGCGTTGTTCCCAACCCCGGTTATACCGACCCCGCCGCGACGCAGCCTTCTGCCGAGCCAACCCGGGTTATGGGCTATGGCGACACAGCGCGGGATTCTTATGCCGTATCTTCGCAAGGCCCCTATGGCAACGCAGCTCCGGACCCGTTTGATTACGCGCCGCAGGATTCTTATGCCGCCTCGACGCCGAATCCCTATGATGACCTGCCGCAAAATCCCATTCCGCAGCCTCAGCAGACGACGTATATGCCTCGCACGGCGCAGCCTCGCTACGAGTCGCGCGAGCCGTATCGCGAGTACCCCAAGTCGATTCCGCAATATGGCGAGGACGAGGAGAAGAAGCCGTCGCGTTCGTCGAGCGTGATCAAGAAGATCCTCATCGTGCTGGCGATCTTCTTTGCGCTGTCGGTTGTGTTTGCCATTGTGTCGGGCATGCTCAACAAGCGAGGGAGTTCAACGGCTGATACCGCTGCCGAGCAAACCGAGTCCGCCTCGTCTAGCACCGTCGATCTGAGCGATATCCCGGGGCAGTACTGGTCCAACGCCAAGAAGCTCCTCAAGTCGCGCGGCGCCAATCTTTCGAATGCCGTGGTCCTGACTGATGATGGCTCAACGCCCGTCATCGATGCCAACTGGGTCGTTACTTCTGCTTACTATAACGACAGCGGCAACCTCGAAATTCAACTCACGCACAAGAATAGCTCGGGCAACTCACCCGACGGCCAAAGCGGTACCGACAGCTCGAGTTCCAATACGTTGGAGGACTTGAGCAACAAGGCACAGGAGCTTGGGGATAAGGCCCAAGAGCTGGGCGACACGGCCCAGAACCTGGGCGACACCGCTCAGAACTTGGGCGACATGGCGACGGATGCCTGGAACGCCCTACAAAACGGCATCTCGGGCACGCAGGGAAACTAGCTGTTAAGCGGGCTACAGCTGCTCGGCCGGACGGTCGGGCGAGCTAAAGCCCGAGTCAAACGTAACGACGCATGAGGCATTGGGTCGGCGCTCGTGCACGATGCGCGTGACGAGCTCCAGCAGCTCCTCGTCGGATATGTCAAAGCCGTCGGGACGCACAAGGTCAAACGAAACGAACCCGTCGTGCTCGTGCAGGTCGTGGATGGAGAGCGCGGGATCGATCTGCGTAACGCCACGCTTGACCCAGCCGCGTAGGTCGTCGCCGGTGGTGGCGATGGGGTCGCAGTGCAGCGTGATACCAATGCCCATCTGGCGCTTGATGTCGTGCTCGATGGTGTCCAGAATCTCGTGGTGCTCAAACGCGTCGCCCTCACCGGGCATCTCCACGTGGGCGCTGGCAAACTGACGACCGGGGCCGTAGTCGTGCACCATGAGGTCGTGTGTGCCCAAGACCTGCGGATAGGACATGATCTTGTCGCGGATTGCCTGGACGAGCTTGGGGTCGGGCGCTTGCCCCAGCAACGGGCTGATGGCGTCGCGCACTAGGCCCATGCCACTGATGCAGATAAAGATGCCCACACCCAGGCCTGCCCAGCCATCGAGGTCAAAGCCGGTCGTCTGCGAAATAAGCGCCGCCACCAAGACCGAGCCCGAGGTAATGACGTCGTTTTTGGAGTCCTGCGCTGTGGCGATGAGCATCTCGGAATCGATGCGGTTACCCAGTGCGCGGTTGAACGCGGCCATCCAGAATTTGACGAGCATGGACAGAATAAGGGCGGCCATGGAGAGCGCCGAATACACGGTGGGCGAGGGCTTGATGATCTTGGTTATCGACTCGAGGATTAGGTTGATGCCGACGGCGCAAACCAGGACGGCGACAAACAGACCGGCCAGGTACTCGTAGCGGCCGTGGCCGTAAGGGTGGCCCTCGTCTGCCGGGCGGCTGGCAAGGCGGAACCCGAGCAGACTCACGATGTTGCTCGAGGCATCGGAGAGGTTGTTGAAAGCGTCGGCGATGAGCGAGACAGAGCCGGCGAGCAGGCCCGCGATGCCCTTGGCCAGGCACAGGGTGATGTTGAGGCCAATGCAGATGAGGCTTGCGGCAAAGCCCGCGTTGGTGCGGCAAGATGCATCGACCGGCTCGCCCTCGCTGCCGTGAACAAGCGTATGTACCAGCCGATTTACAAATAGCATAGCGGTCGTCCTCACAATCATGTTTAAGGGGATAGTGTAGCTCGCGCGGGGGCGCCGTGCACCGATGCTCAGAAAATGCAGCAATAGTCTGCCGGTGCTAACGAGCGAGCCTTCTCGTCTGCCTGGGTGGTCCATTTTGGGCCACATGGGTATGGGCATGTGCCTGTTTGCTCGACATACTTAATGTCGACAGCCCCTGCGCAAAGGAGGACGTTTCCATGGACGAGATGTTTGCCATTAAATGTCAAAACTGCGGCGGCCCTATGTACTCGCACCAAGCTAAGCGCAGCTTTGAGTGCGCTTATTGCGGTGCGGTCATTCCGTGGCAGGCGGACGCCGGAGAGCCCAAGAGCGCCCTGGGCATTCGCCATACGCCGTTGACGGTAGTGGATGGACTGCTCAAGCTCACGCATGTGTCGCAACTCGAGCGCCCGGAGGACCCGGACTGGTATTTCTTCAATTCGCACTGGCGCAATCAGTCGGTCCTGGAACATCTGCTGTGGGAGGACCGCGGCACGGCGCAGGAGTTCCAAGAAGCGACGCACGTGAGCATTCCTTGTCCCTTCTGCGGAGCGTCCTTTGAGGGCAAGTCAACGCAGCGTGTGTTTGAGTGCCCGTCCTGCGGCAACAAGATCGGCATTGCCGACCTGCTCAAGCCGGGGACGTTTAGCAAGCGCCTGACCTTGGGCGTTGGTGCGGAGTATGTACCTGGGCAGGGTATTCCCTGCGAAATCTCGCCGCAGCAGGCACGTGCCAACGCACTGCAGCTGGTGCACCAGTATGCGGAAGCCTTTGCCGGGCACGACGTGGAAGATGCGATCCAAAACGACATGATGCTCTTCTATTTCCCCATGGCGCTGGCGGACCTGCGCATGATGGTGAGCTTCCCGGGCAAGGGCCTGAGCAAGGAAACCCTGGTGTACTACGAGGTGCTCGACTGGGCATACCCCAGGGCAAACTACCTGGACGTTCGTCTCATGGGCATTTTGGAGCCGTGGGACTATGCCAAGGTTGGGCCGTTTGACCCTGCCATGCAGGAAGGTGACTTTCGTGTCGTCTCCGTCGATGCGTCTACCAAGGACCAGGTGGTCATTGATAAGTTGGCGCTCGACGTTGCGGGCAACGACGCCGAGGCTGTACTGGGGCTCAATAAAAAGAGCATCCGCACCTGGGCGCGCAAGGCCTGCAAGCATAAGGACGGCCTGGTGATGGTGCCGGTCTACTTTGTCGATCGTCCGGCGACAGACGGCCGCGATGGCGAGCAGGTGCGCATTGCCGTAAACGGTCAGACGGGCCGCGCGGCCGCGGTGGTGTTTAGCGACAAGCGCGAGACGCATATCGTGGCGCCGCTCAACCCGAGCCTGCATCTGTCCGGCGAGAGTACCGTGCATGCCACGCCCATCGAGGTCAAATACGTTAAGTCGCCGTTTCTGTACCAGATCGTACGCCGTGGAGGCGGCGAGCAACCACGTCAGGTGGCAGCGGCGGCCGAGGGTTCTTACCGAGAGGAGAAACCCAAACGCAAGGGATTGTTCGCTACGATCTTTGGGAAGTAGGGGAGTGGTGCTGGTTAGCGCTGTGGCGTGAAAGCCGGGGGTATGGGGCAGCTCGCAGGGGTGCGAGTTGCCCCGTTTTTTTGCGGCGAGACGTGGCGTCCGAGCTGCCGTAGAGACTTAGCTAAATGGCTATTTACTAGAACTGGCCACGGCTCGTTTTGAATCCGCCTTAAAAACGAAATCGAAAACAGTTAGATTTGGCGACATTGTTGCACTTGAAGACTCAAAGAGAATCCCATTAAACAGCAGAGATCGCGAGGCTCGAAAGGGCCCTTATCCTTACTATGGCGCAACCTCAATCATGGACTACGTTGATGACTTCTTATTCGATGAGATAAGAGTTCTTCTTGGCGAAGATGGCACGGTTGTCAATTCCGAAGGCAAGCCAATCCTACAGTATGTTTGGGGAAAATACTGGGTCAACAACCATGCGCACATCCTTGCGTCTTCAGGCGAGTATTCGCTCGAAGCGATTTACGTTGCGCTGAAGCGTACGGCGATAAACCAAATCGTTACAGGTGCTGTGCAAATGAAAATTAGCCAACGAAACTTAAAGTCCCTTGAGTTGGAGATGCCGAGCTCGGAAGAGCTTGGCTACTTGCAAGATCTTTTTGCTGCTTACCGCAGCAACCAAGACGAAAACACAAAACTTGCCGCTCTTCGCGACGCTTTGCTACCCAGGCTTATGTCGGGAGAGATTGACGTTTCGAAAGTTGATCTCACGCAGCTAAATAGCCATTTACTTCACTATGCACAACGCGCCGTCCACACTGTGGCTATCGTACTCGACGAAAGGAACAGCGTGGAAACTGTCATCAATACCGTGCTTTCAGAAATGCAGGGCCTTCTCGACCCGCATCAGCTCAAACATCTAGCCATTACGCTTAGACGGGCACTTGGACCGAAACAAGCGGAACCAGGACAAGATCTGCTCGCGCTCTTTCTCACCGCTAAAGAGGTCGAGGGGTGCTCTCCTAAAACCATTGCATACTATGAGGCAACCTTACGGCATATGAACACAACGCTTGCTAAGTCCTATACGCAGATTGAGAGCGACGACTTGCGCCGTTATCTCAATGATTACGAGGTGAATCGCGGTTCTAGTAAAGTCACAATCGATAATATACGCCGCATTATGTCGAGCTTCTTTTCGTGGCTTGAAGATGAGGATTACATTGTAAAAAGTCCTGTAAGGCGCATTCGTCGCGTCAAAACAGCTCAAGTAACCAAAGAGGTGCTTAGCGATGAGGAACTGGAGGTCTTGCGAGACGCCTGTGAATCCAAACGAGATCTTGCCATTGTTGATCTGCTTGCTTCGACAGGCATGCGTGTCGGCGAGCTCGTGCGTCTCAACAGGAAAGATGTCAATCTGCACGAGCGCGAATGCCTTGTAATGGGAAAAGGAAATAAGCAGCGCCCCGTTTACTTCGATGCGCGCGCTAAGCTTCATCTTACGGAATATCTTTCAAGCCGAGCTGACAAGAGTCCTGCACTATTTGTCGCGCTCGATTCCTCGGCTCGACGCATTACGGTTGGGAGCATAGAGCTTCGCTTGCGCGACCTGGGCAGAACCGCCGGCGTCAATCGCGTTCATCCGCATAAGTTTCGCCGTACGCTTGCCACCCATGCTATCGACAAAGGAATGCCTATAGAGCAGGTGCAAAAGCTGCTAGGCCATGCGAAAATAGACACCACCATGCACTACGCCATGGTGAACCAGAACAACGTGAAGGCTTCGCATAGAAAGTACTTGGAATGACGCGCGTACGACTTGGAGAGATCTGTGAACGCCTAAGCAGCGGAAAGAGCATTAAAGCCGCTGAGGTTCAGGAGTCGGGGACATACCCGGTAATCGGCGGCAATGGTCTTCGTGGATATGCAGAGCGTTACAACTTCGATGGAGAATGTGCCGTTATCGGTCGCCAAGGCGCCGCTTGCGGTAATGTCCGCTTTCATTCTGGCAAGGCTTACATGACCGAACACGCAGTCGTTGCCGTTGCAAACGAATCCAATGATTCGCACTATCTTGCCTATCTCCTGTCAACTATGAGCCTAGGACGGCTGTCCGCTCAATCGGCTCAACCTGGGCTTTCTGTTAAAACGCTTTCGAAGCAAGAAATCGACTTGCCTTCGCTCGAGAAGCAAAGGCAAGTCGTCGAAGTCATTGGTAGTATTGATGCCAAAATCGGGGTAAACGCTAAGCTAAATGGCTATTTAGCTGCGTGAGATCGACCTTCGAGACATCGATTTCGCCCGACATTAGCTTGGGCAAAAGGACATCACGCAACTGTGCAAGAAAGCGTGACTCTTTAGCAGTTGCCAGCAGCTGTTCGTAAATCGGCTTGGTTGATAGATAGAACTCGCTGAGCTCCAAATCGTCAGGCATTGCAAAAGGCATTGCTTTGACGGTTTTGGAATTAACGGCCGTTGCGATTGAAGATGTGCTTCCCAATTTCCCATAATCAAATGAACGCAAATAAGGATAAGCGTAAGCTAGCTTTCTTTTGTCATCAGACGCAAAGCAGGCAATCGCCTCATTGGTTGTCATATTGCAACCGGCGATCTTAACTCTGCCGACCGTCAACTTAAAGCTGAGAAGTACCGAGCCTGCTGGAACCCTTCTTACGTTTTTGCCGTTCACTGCGGCGTCAGTAAGGTATTCAGAGCTATCAAGCGAATATGTCCCCGCTTCGCCCATATCCTTGATTGAAAGCCATACGTGATTATCGGCTTTGACATCAGAGAACCATTCCGGCTCTTTCCTTGGTGGGGTCTTGCCTATTCCGATTTCGTAATACGAGTCGGCTCTTCCTTCGGTCCAGTTTTCGTTTGGTGATAGTGCAGTAAATTGAGCCAACAAAAGCTCTTCTAAATAGCCATTTAGCTTAGTGTTAATGGCTATTTTTTGATCAAGCGACGAAAGAAAGCTTCCGATTCTCCGCTGTTTCTCAATGCTGGGAAGCGGGAACTTGTAATCGAGAATCCATTCAGGCTTCACTCGTTGATGCGATCCTGAGGTTCCTGTGCGCATTCCAGACAAAGCGTTTGCGAAATCATCGCTCATAAGGATGTATAGCAGATAGTTGCGATCGACTTTTTCGTTGGGGCAAAGGGGCACAAACTCTGTCGAACAAACGGAATTGGCTTGAAGACTATTGATAGGCCAGATGCGCTTAAAACGCATATTAAGCTTATTTACAAGGATGTCGCCATTTTCAATATGAAGTTTGTTGCTTAATATTTCTGATCCATCAAGGATCTCGGGCTTTCTTGCGTTATCGAATGCGGGCAAGCTATAGCAGTGATAGATTGTTCCCGCATCGGGTTTAATGCTAACTTTCCGAAATGACGCAACGTCGCCGATTTGGGCACTATTACATTTCATATCCAATCGCCTCCAGATTCTTCTTAATCTGCTCCTGCAAGCGGTTGGACTCTTCAAAGCACTTCGAAATCTCGCTAGTCAGGCGTGCCATCTTGTCATCAAACGGCTCACCGTCGTCTTCGACCTCGGCAATGCCTACGTAGCGACCGGGTGTCAGGATGAAATCTTGCTTGGCGATTTCATCCAAATCCGCTATGGCGCTGAACCCCTTCACGGGCTCGAACTCGCCCTTGCGGAAGGAGTCGAATGCGGATGCAACTTTGTTGATGTCCTCTTCGGTAAACTCGCGTAGTTTGCGAGAGACCATGGTGCCCATTTCGCGGGCATCGATGAATAGCGTCTTGCCGGACTGAGCCTTCTTCTTGTTCAGGATCCACAAACACACGGGAATTTGGGTGCTGTAGAACAGCTGCCCCGGCATGGCTACAATGCCCTCGACCAAATCGTCCTCTACGATAGCGCGTCGAATATCGCCCTCGCCGCTCGTCTGGCTCGAGAGCGACCCATTTGCCAATACGAGGCCAATCTTACCTGTGCTGTTAAGATGCCAAATCATATGCTGCATCCAAGCGAAGTTAGCGTTGCCCGTGGGCGGCATGCCATACTTCCAACGTACGTCTTCCTGCAGCGCTTCGCCGCCCCAGTTCTTGAGGTTGAAGGGTGGGTTTGCCAACACATAGTCAAACTTTTCATTCTTGTGCTGGTCGGCGCTGAAGGTGTCTGCATAGTTGCCCAAGTCAGCCTCGATGCCGCGGATGCCGAGGTTCATCTTTGCGAGCTTCCACGTGGTAGGGTTGCTCTCCTGGCCAAAGATGGTGATGTCCTGTACCACGTTGCCGCCATGGTGCTCGACGAAGGCTGCGGACTGCACGAACATGCCTCCGCTGCCGCAGCAGGGGTCGTACACGCGACCGTGGAAAGGCTGGAGGATTTCAACCAGCGTGCGCACGATGCACGACGGCGTATAGAACTCGCCGGCGTTTTTGCCCTCCATTGATGCGAATTTCTGCAGGCAATATTCGTATGCGCGCCCTAACAGGTCTTTCTCGCTCTCGTTATCGGTCATTTGTACGTTTGTGAATAAGTCAACGACGTCGCCCAAGCGCCTCTTGTCTAGTTCGGGACGAGCGAAGTTCTTGGGCAGCACGTCTTTGAGTTTGTCGTTCTCGCGCTCGATGGCGCGCATGGCATTGTCAATGATCTGGCCAACTTCGGGCGTATGCGCCGCCTGCGAGATATTCACCCAACGTGCTTCTTCGGGAACGAAGAAGACATTCTGCTCCATGTAGCAGTCGCGATCCTCCTCGTCGCCGTAACCCTCTGCGACGAGCTCTAGGTAGCGTTCGTCGAAACGGTCCGAGAGGTACTTCAGGAAAATAAGGCCTAACACGACGTTTTTGTACTCGGCAGCGTCCAAGTTGCCACGCAGCACATCTGCAGCGTTCCACAGTTGATCCTCAAAGCCAATGTCGGCCGTGTTCTTCTTGGTGTCCTTAGTCTTGCTTTTAGCCATGCTGTTTTAACTCCCTATGCTGCATTGTCGGCCCAGAGTTCGCACTGATCCATCACGGTGGCCAGTGCCGACTCCATGCCCTCTGGCGGATACTTATGATGTTTGAGCAGACGCTTAATTGCAACACGCATAGCAGCGCGTGCGCTTTGTTTCTTCTGCCAATCGACCGTGCGCATTTCGCGCATCTTCGCAGCGAGCTCTTGCGTGATGGCGACTAGCTCGTCATTTCTTTCGCGATAATAATCAGCGACTGCTTGCGGTTGTGTTAGCGCCTCGTAAAACGCAAACTCCTCTTCGCTAAGCCCAAGCTCCTTTGCCTTTTGGTTTTCGGAAAGCATCTCTTTCGCCATCTTGAGCATTTCTTCGAATACCTCAGCGTTTGTGAGCTGTCCATTCAGATAGCTATTTACCATGCTTTGCATGAGTTCTGAGTACTTCTTTGCCTGCGTCACGCTCTTCTTGCGGTAGCCCTTGATCTGGTCGTCGATGAGTTTTTTCAACAACTCGTAAGCCAAGTTCCTCTCTTTCATACGCGAGAGGCTCGACAGAAACTTGGGATCAAAAACCGAAACCGTTTCATCTTCCACCTTAAACAGGTCTATTACGCCGTCGGTATGGACGATGTTCTGTTCGAGTAGTGCATTGATGCGGTCATTTACCTGCTTAAGGGTAAGTTTGCCTCCGTTTTTGCTGCGGGTGCCGCCCTGCTCGGTGAGCTGAAGGATGAGCTCTCGAACAACCTGGAAATAGCCAGCCTCGATGCGCTGCATGTCTGTTGCGCGACTTTTGGCGAGTCCATAGGCTTTGAGCATGATTCCTGCCTGCTCAACAAAGTCGCGGGTGGTATCTTCGTCGCCGGGTGCAAGGATATGATTTACTCCACCCGTTATGAGTTCGCTTCGACGTGCGGCGGACTCGGTGCTCATGAATTCCGAATAATCGTAACCAAACATTTTGTCGCGACAGACCGCCAGTTTTTCCAAGAACTTAGGATAGGCGGTTTTCCCGATATCCATGTCGCCGTATTTCTTTTGGTCGCGCTTGGTGTAGTCCTTCATGGCGCGTTTAAGGGCGTTAGCTATGCCTACGTAGTCAACAACCAGTCCGCCAACCTTGTCTTTATACACTCGGTTTACGCGTGCGATTGCCTGCATCAGGTTATACCCGCGCATGGGTTTATACACATACATGGTGGCAAGGCTCGGCACGTCAAAACCGGTGAGCCACATGTCTACGACGATTACGATTTTGAGCGGGTCAGCATCATCCTTAAAGCGCTTTGCCATCTCCTTCACATGGGCCTTATTGCCTACGACGTCGAACCACCACTCGGGGTCCTGATTGCCCATGGTCATGACAACGCCGAGCTTGCCTTCGTCCTTCCAAGAGGGTCGCAGTTTGCATATACGTTGATATATAGCCATGGCGGCGGGGCGCGAATACGCGACGATCATCGCCTTGCCGGTGAGCTCGTGCGCACGGTTGGTCTCATAGTGCTCTACGATGTCCTGACACAGGGCATCAATGACTTCTGGTGCACCTAGAACGGCGTCTAGATTTGCAAAGTTACGCTTGCTTGCGTCAATGGTTTCGGCATTAGCCTGCTCGGTGAGCTTTTCGTACTCATCGTCAACTTTTGCAAGGATGCCCTGATCCAGCTTGAGTGCGACGACGCGGCTCTCGTAGAACACGGGTCGAGTTGCGTCGTCCTCTACTGCCTGAGTCATGTCGTAGACGTCGATATAATCGCCGAAAACCTCGCGAGTCGATCGATCTTCGGCAGAAATAGGGGTACCGGTAAAGCCGATGAAAGTCGCATTTGGAAGGGCGCGGCGGATGAGCAACGCGGTGCCCGTGTGCTTCTTGCCGTCACGGTCGTATTTCTCCTCGAACCCGTACTGCCCGCGGTGCGCTTCATCCACCATCACGACGACGTTCTTGCGCTCGGAGAGGGCGATGGCCTCCTCCTCGAATTTCTGCATGGTGGTGAAAATGATGCCGTTGGCGCGGCGGCTCGAGATCTGCTGCGCAAGATCGGCACGGCTCTGCGCCTGAACGGGCGTCTGGCGCAGGAAATCTGAGCATCTGGAGAACTGTGCGAACAGCTGCGAGTCGAGGTCGTTGCGGTCGGTAATCACCACGATGGTCGGGCTGTCGAGTTTCTCTTCGAGCAGATGGGCAAGGAAAACCATCGAAAGCGACTTGCCCGAGCCCTGCGTGTGCCAGAAAACGCCGCCCTTGCCGTCGCCGCCGATGGCCTCATGCACGCTCTCGAGTGCTTTGTTCACCGCGAAGTACTGATGGTATCCCGCGAGGATTTTCGCGTCCTCGGAGAACAGAATGAAGTTCTTCAGGATGTCGATGAACCGCTCCTTGGGGAACATGCCGTCCAGAGGGGTTTTCCAATCGGCGTACTGGGTGGCCTCGTAGCTCCCATCGACGCTCTTCCACTCAACGAAGCGTGACTCGTTGGCGGTGATCGTGCCAACCTTGGTGTGAAGCATGTCACTGGTGACGCAGAAGGCGTTGTACACGAAAAGCGATGGAATCTGTCGTTTGTAGTTTTGAATCTGTTGATAGGCATCTTCGCTGTCAGCATCGGCTCGAGCGGGTGACTTCAATTCAAAGAGAACGAGCGGAAGCCCGTTGACGAATACGATGATATCTGGACGTTTGTTGGTGCCACACTCGATGTAGGTCCACTGGTTAACAACGTGGAAGCAGTTCTTTTCGGGATTGTCGTAATCGACCAAGCGCACGATGTCCGTATGCTCTTCTTTGCCGTCAAACCAGCTTACCTCCACACCGTTCTGGAGCATGTCCATAAAGATGCTGTTCTTGGCGATGAGGTCGCTGCCCTCGATTTCCTTTAGTTTGGTAATTGAGGCATCAATCGCCCGCCGATTGAGCGTGGGGTTAATGCTCTCAAGAGCGGGCCCAATGACGTCAGGTAGGAAGGCGTCGTCAAACGCGTCGGAGGAACGAGCGACATCGGGTCCATAGAGGTGCTCGTACCCCAGGCTCGTTTGCAAGTGGTCAATGATGCCTTGTTCGAAAGCATCCTCATTAAATGACGTTGAGGAGCTGTAGTCGACAGCAATCATGCGCACTCCTTACCTTATGCTTCTTCGACGCTGGTGAGCCTGTCCACCATTGCATTCTAGCAGTTAATCTTGCGTATATTGGTATATCTGACACCCGTTAGTTGCCATTTGGCCTATTGGCTGATCGTGCCCGAATGACAATTGGTGGCAAGGCTCTCTTACTTATTAAACTGGCTCCTATTTACAGGCGCTCGTGTTGTGACAGTTGCCCAAGCGCTTGCTTGAAGCTGTTGTTGGTGATCTTGAGGTCGTTTCCCGCTTGCATTTTAATGAGTGTCGGGTAGTCGTCCGGATTGTTCTCGATGCGAGCGATGAAGCTTGAGGCTTCATCGGCGCCCGGGGTCTTGTGAGGCATGGGGCCAGCAAGGATCGCGGCGTAGCCCATCGAGCCGCGTATTTTGCCGAAGTTGAAGTGCTTGAGTCGGGAGTATTCGAGTTGAAACTCAAATCGATCCGGATCGAACCCTTTCTTGCGGGCGATGCTGCGCAACTTGTCGACGTTAACGACGCTGGCGCCCACAACGAGGATCTTACCCAGAAAGCGTTCCTCAGAGGGATTGTTTTCACTTATGAGAAGGTCGGACATTCCAAGGGATGCCAAAAGATCCTCAAGAGTGTCTTCGCGATTTGCCTTTGTTATGGCGGGTAGTAGTTCGAGACCCATGCGCCCCATCATCGCGTCGCAAAGGTCGGAGAGCTCCTGAATGGTGAGATGCGCCAAAGCTAGCCCTCCTCATCGAAAAGGTCGGTAAGTTCTTGGCGAGCTCGAGATAGACGTAACTTTAACAACTTGATCTCGTCTGTCTTAGCGAGATAGGCATCGGCAATCGTCTTCTGACGATCGGTGTCCTCGAGGGGCACCTTAATTTTGCCGAGAGCTTTGATGGGCACGCTGGGTATGGTGGTGCCGACTGCTTCACGGGCAAGGAGCTCTTTTCCAGTGGGGCTCGAGAAAAACGCGGCGAGGTAGTAGGGGTCAATCTTTTCTCTGTTGACGCTCAATACATACAGATTTCCATTCGCGATGATTTTCCGATCTTCAGGGACCTCGGCAACCGCGACCTTGAACGGTGCGCCGGATTTTGAGATAAGGACGTCGCCGTTGTGGATACGATACTTCTCAAGTTTCGTGTCGAGTGTGGAGAGGTTCGGAAGGTCGTCGATAGACCCATCAGAGATATTGCCAAGGTTGAGATAGCTGAGTCCGGTGTCTTCGTCGCAGACAAGTGCATCGAGTTCTGCTGCGCGTACGCTTGCGCCTCGCATGATTTTTGCGACGCTCCCGAGCTCAACTCCATTCGGGACCTCGATTTCTTTTTCGAGATAACGCTTTGCAGAGAGATCGAAGTCGCGCGCCGCAATTTCATCAAGTGTTTTGAAAACACTCTTTTCGGAATCGGCGCCAAGGCGCTCGACAATCGCGTTAATGGCGGTTTCGTCAATTGAGCAGCTGCGGCGATCATTGGTGCCCAAATCAGTTGCATCGACAAAACGGACTCCTTTGGAGCCGCCTGCGGTAAGGACGACGAACGACGTTTGAATCATCGTGTAGGGAGCAAAGACCCCCTTGGGTAGTGCGACAATCGCTTTAATGAAGCCGTTCTTAACGAAGTATTCGCGAACTGGTTTATCCGTGCCATTAAAGCACGCGCCGTTCGACATGACTGCGGCGGCGGTCCCTCCCTTTTTGAGGGAATCGACAAGCAGGCGGTTGAAAACCCAATCGGATGACGACGGACGGCTGTAGCGTTCCTGGCCCTTCATGACTTTCTCGATGTAATCGGAGCTCTTGGAGAACATCTTGGTCTGCATGCCCCAGGGGTAGTTGGAGAACGCTTTATCTACAGGATTGCGCTCGATGCTGCTGTCGAAATAGCGGAACATGTCATCACAAGCGTAGTAGATCTGCGAACCCTTGATTTTGGAACGGAGCTTTGCGATGGCGAGGGTGTTTGAATTGAGTTCGACGCCCATAAGTTTGGCGTCGAGGCATTTCGCTGCGGCAGCTTCGAGGAAATTGCCTGTTCCGCAGCCGAAGTCAATGACCTTCTCGCCGGACTTAATATCCAGAACAGCAAGTGCGAGGTGCGCGATTCCCTCGGGGGTCGAGGACTCTCCGCCAAAGATTCCCTGGCTGATCGGTCCGTCCTGAAGGAATTTATCGATTGCTTCTTCGCTGAAACTGGAAAGAACGGCAAGGAGTTCGTCGAATGATCCGTCTGCGGCATTTCTCTTATAGGCGTGATTGAGCAGCGTGGCGATATCGCCGTCTCCCTGGGATGCGAGCTCAATCATTTCGGCGTGGTCGTCGCATCTGCCGGTTTTCTGAGCGAAACGTGCGAGATATACGAGCGGGTAGAGATATTCGGAGGGCAATGAACCGCGGAGACGGGTCGTGAGGGTCCAGCCGATTTCTTTTGTCTGTGCATTGGTGCTAAACAATTTGATTCCTTTCAGACGATGGTTATCAATAACCGTTGACTGAACTATATCACATCGGGTTATGGATAACCAGATAAAATCTCAGGTTATTTATAACCAGAAAAATTCGTCTTACACTGATCTGGCCGACCTGCTGGTCGTGCCCACTCGTTATTGACTTGGTGACAGCTAAAGGCGTGAGGAGTGAATCGGAGCAGCGTGCATTTGCCGTTTTGGTCTATTCGCAGGTGAAGATGAATGGGTGCGGCATACCATTGCATTTCAGTGGGGCACAGTCCTAAGCCGGAGGCGATGGCGGATATGGTGCGATGGTGCCAAGAAAAGCGCCTAGACCTGGGCGAGGAACCGAGGCCGCGGGAGCTTTTCTATTTCTTTGATCGCATGGATTGTCTGTTCTGTTGGCCGCGCTGGCGTTGTTTCTTTGCTCTCGTTCGCGCGGAATCCGCTTGTGGCGGTAGATGTAAATAAACGGTGGAGCGGCTGCAAAAGATCCGCCTCGCTGGGTAGAATCAGGTTGTGCCGCGGAACCCGCTCCTCAGTCGGTCAACTTTGGAAGCGCGGGCAACGCAGGTACAAGTGTCTTAAGGGCCGGCTGCAACCGGCCCTTTTCTATGACTCCCTTCGCTATCCGTTACTGCTTATATTCCCGCCAGATCGAGTAGAGGTTCCGGGCAATGCCGGTCACGTACATCGAGAGGCGCAGGATTTCAAGAAACAAGTTCATAGGCTTCACCCCAATCGGAGATCGGAGCGTTGCCCGCAGGCGGATTCCGCGGCGGTCAAGATTTTACCCCATAGGTCGCGTCGGGGGATGTCCGACCCCTTTTTGGAGTGGTGTCGATCTAACGGGCAATCAAGCCTCTAGCTCTCTTTGAATTGAGCAAGCATCTGCCCGAAGAAGCTGAGCTCAGTCCCGTTGGGAGTATCGGGGTCTCGTTTTCGTCCATTTTGAACTCATCGATATTCGCGATCTTCCTCTCCATGGTGCCTCCTGGTCAGTTTCTATCGTAAGTGCGCCCTAAAACAAACACTGCTCAATCAGCTCTTTGCCGCGTAGGGTGTCGATCCATTCCCGCGGGATGGCTTTGAGGCCGTATGCCGTGCCGGCGAGGGCGCCTGCGACGGCTGCGGTGGTGTCGGTGTCGTCGCCTAGGTTGACGGCGGCAAGCGCGCAATCTTCGTAGCTGGTGGTGTCGACGAAGCACCAGGTGGCTACCTTAAGCGTGTCGCGAACGAAGCCACTTGACCTGATTTCCTGCTCTGGAACGCCTTTCAGATGGAGCGCCCAGCGCGTCGCCGACGGCAAGCCCATAGATGCAGTTGCGTAGTGTTGTTTTCGGTCTGTCTTTCGTGGGAAACACCTCTTGTACTTTGGATTGAGGATGCGCGGCAACCTGCGGTAGTGTGTCTAGCTCAATTCGGGACGCGGTGAGTCCCGAATTGAGAGAGTTTGTCAGCTAATCTGACAAATGAAAAACCGCAACGCTATTGCTTTATACAACAATAGGGACCTCTTTCGGGCACCCTGCCTTTGATGAGTCGGCGAGTCGTGCCTCGAGGGAGGCTTTGGACACCATGCGCTTGGTGCCATCCTTCCATGAATCCAGCAGTCCTAAATTTAGCAGTTGTGACACCCGTGCTGAGCTAACACCGAGCATACGCGCGGCATCCACTGCGGTGACGGCGGGAATGTCGCCGAGTTCGCGGCTGACGGCTACGGCGATAATCTTGCCGCCGTATTGTTGCTCATGTCCGAAGTCTTGCGCGGGAAGTTCAATGCCACCCATAAGGTGATCGTCGACCATACATGCAAGATAATCAGTGGCGCTTTCGACAGCGTCGTTTAGGTCGGAGCCAAGCGTTCCTCCTACGCCCGGCGAGCCACATGGCACGGCATCGACAACGCCATCTGAATCAAAGAACTCGAATTCCCATACGTAAACCAGGTAAGACCTCCTCTAATGGCGAATAATACGAGGCGTGCTCCTAGAATATTCCGGTCGCATCGATGCAGCTGAGCATGCCTATCTTAAAGCCTCGCGCGGACACGAATTGCTGTGCTGTCTGGCACCTTCGCATGGGAGCCTTGCGGTGACTAAAATGTGGCCATAGAGGCAGTTTTAGCGAACCCCGCGGGAGTGACACGCATGGATAACAACACTTTGCTGTTCCAGGACAAAGGTTCGGGTAGGTTTAAAGACGTTAAGGTCTACCCCAACCGTATTGAGGTGCTCAAGAAGGGCGCTTTTGGTGGCAAGCACACCGAAATTGTCTATCTTAAGGACATTACGGGCGTCAATAGAATCAAAGGCCGCGATGTTTTTCTGCGTAACAGGCTGTTGACTGCTTGCGTCTTTAGCCTGAGCAGCCGTGCGAAGGCCCAGGAGTTTGTTAACGCGCTGAACATGGTGATGTAGCCTATGGCGGCGTTTGGGCCAAGGTAAAAATCGGGGGCACAGAACGGTATTCTGCGCCCCGATTGAGTTGATGCGCCCAAAAAACTGGCTTGCCTATTCGTTAACGTCCTCGGTAGTGTCGCGGTCATTGGCAAGCAGTGCTGTGCCGGCGACCGTTGTCGCCACGGCGGCGGCAGCGAGCCCGGCGGCAACGCCAGAGCTGTCGCCCGTGTCGGCGAGCTTTCCGCCCGAGCTCTTGCCCTGGTCGCTCTTGTTGCCGCCGCCGTTCTTGTCGGCGCCGCCTGCGTTGGAACCCGTGCCGCTGCCGGTGCCGCCTGCACTGCTCGAGGCCGCTACGGTAAAGCTTGCTGCTCCATCGCTGGCGAGCGTGTAGTTCTGTGCTGCGTCGCCCAAAAGGCCTTTCGCGCGCACCCAGTACGTCCCTGCGGCAAATGTTTCGCCCTCGGCCATTGCCGTGCCCGGAGCGCCGTTCGCGTCGTGCACAAACTCGAGCTGGGCCGTGCAGGCATCGGTTTCGAGCTTGCCGTCGAGCAGCGCCGTGATCTTGGCGCGCACGTCCTCGCCGGCCTTAAGGCCTTCGAGCCCCTCAAAGTGGGGTGTCAGCGCGCGTGGATCGATATCGATGGGCACGGAGCCCCGCAGCTCCGTAACGGTCTCGTTGCCCAAGGCGTCGACATCCACATATTCGATGGCAAACGCATGGCCCGAAGCCGCCACGTTGAGTACGTTGCTGCTGTCGACAAGGCGGAAATGGCCCTCGCCAACGGTCTTGCCATCCTGGAGCGAGGCATCGCTCAGCGAGTCGCCGTACGTCATGCGCATGCGGCTCGGGAGGTAGTACGAAGCTGTCTGCTTGTGCTGTGTATCGTAATCGTAATTGCGCTGGTAGATGCTCCGGGCCAGCGCCGCATCAACAAAGTCGGATGCGATGATGCCAATGTGCTTGAGGTAATCTGACTTTGTTTCCTCGTTGTCGCTGGGGTTGATGTACGGGCTCTTGTACAGATGCTCGTTGACTACTCGTGCCGAGGTAAAAGGATTGCCTCCGTGCGACAAGCCCGTGCAGCTGGTGTAGTTGATAGACCAGCAACGCTCCTGGACTTGCACCTTGGCCCCGTCATCGTCCACGACGTCCACCTTGTTGCGCGTGCGCCCGGTCGTTTCCTTCAGCGCATTATCGACCCAGCTGAGCTTGTCGGTTCCCGTGAGTTTGTACTTGTCCTGGGCGTATACCTTGGTGCAATAGGGCTCTTTGTCGCCTGTTTCCCCCGCGGCTTCAAAGCCCCGCGCGTCTTGGACGAGACACATAGTGGCGCTGTCGGAGTGAGCCTTGATCTTGTCATCCCATTCGGTAAGGTCGAGGCCCCACGTGTGGCCGCTTACACTGTTGCCGGCGAGCCTAAATCGACGCAGCAGAACGATCTTTCCGCGCACCTCGTGTAGCGTGGGGATTCGGCTCGACGTATAGAACAGTTTGGGGTTGTCGTCCAAAACCTTGGCGAAAGCCGTCGTAACACTTTCGTCGGTAGCCTCGTCGTTGCCTCGTGATACAAGCATGATGAGCGCTTCTGTCGGGTTTTCGTTCAAAAACGTTTTGAAGTAGCCTATGACATCGGAAAGATGCATAAAGTACGCGTCTTTTTTGAGCAGGTAGTAATCCCCGTGGTCGATACCGGGGTCGTCGCCCTTTCCGAGCCGGATATCAAAATAGCGAATGCCTTCGAGCAACTGCGTGGGAATGTAATCCTGCTGGCATTTTACTTGCGAGGATTGGGGCTCAGTGTCGTTGTCCACGCTGCAGGTGCCCGAATCGTGCGTACCCGGGATGCTCAGCTCGTCGAGGAACTTGTTGTCGTCGACGTATTTCATCCAACATGGCCCATCGACGTAGCTGCTGTACGTGATCCAGTCGAGGCTGCTAACCGTGGCATCGTTCTTTTTCATGTCGTAACCGATAAGTTCGAGCTTCCACGGAATGCTCTTACTCTTATGGCAGATCTTATTGTTGTCCTGGTCTTCGCCGTTCGATTCTATTGCCAGGTACTTAATGTCTTTTTTCTCGGTTTCTTTCTCGACCGTGCGGTCTCGGATGATATAGGTTCCGTTTGATTGACGCTCGAACGCAAAAGCGCGGCTGGGCTTGTTGTCATACTCGCCGCCCCATACGTGGATGACCTTTCCATCTTTGTCAGAGTCGTCGTCGACCGACCAAATGCTGTAGCCCGTCTTTTTATGCTCTTCGAAATTGAGCAAGGTGCGGATAGCATACCAGTTTGTATCGTCATTCTTGGTCGTTACGTTCTCAAGGATGAGCTTGCTGGACGTGCCGTCGTTAAACAGGTGGCAGACGTTGCCGCGAACGTTGCCGTCTTGGTTGACGCTCGCGGTGCGAAAAAAGCCCGCGGGGCGAAGGCGAATGACGAAATTACCGAGGTGCTCCGCCGGTTTGGGCGTGTCGTCTGCAAATGCCGCTCGCAGGGGAATGCCCGGTGCCGCGGTTTCTGGCAGGCTTGCAAGCGGCGACAGTGCCGCAAGACCTAAGCCCAGCGTAAACGCTCGGCGACTGATGGCATGATGTTCGGCCATGACTCCTCCATTCGCAGGGTGCGGTTATGCGATAGTTTTGGTCACTATACTGCCCAGATGTTTAAAGATGCTGGTTTAATTGTCTGCGCGGCGCAATAAATCGGTGGGCGGACGTGTTGGGGTGTTTGTCGTTTTCGTACTGTTGCCACATTTGGGGCGGTTCCGGCGTCCGGCATCCTCGCGTTCGTCGGCTACAGGCATAAGAAAGGGAGGGTCGGTTTACCGGCCCTCCCTGGGTACGAAGCGCTGGGGTACCGTCGCTTGTTTGCACTGCGACCGTGTTTCCCGTTGCGCTCGCCAGTCGCTTAGCGCTTGATCTCGATATCGTCGAGCTTGACGTCCATGGCCTCGGTCTTGGCCTCGGCGATGTCGTCGGCAAATTCCAGAGACTTCATCATGGTCTCGACGGCGTCCTTGTGCTCCTCGACGTTGTCGATACGCACATACACACTGCCGCCGTCAACGTCGGTGAAGTATTCGGTCGTTACGCCGCCCGAGTGTGTATAGGAAGCGTTGCGCCAAGTCTTGCCGTTGTACTTGACGGGGTCATTCTCGGTCCACTCAAAGCTGGCATTCCACTTTGCCTCGTAGTCGAACAGCTCGTCGGCGTTCTTGTCAGGATCGAAGACGGGGATGAAGCGATCGCTGGCGTGCTCGCTCTCGGTGAACTTAAACTGGGCCCTGTCGGCAGTGTCGCCTGCGACGTCGGTGATCTCGACGCCCTCGGGGACCTCGACCTTAAACCAAATGAAGTCGGTCCTCATATCCACGGCTGGCTTTTCTGCTCCGCCGCCACCGCCACTGCCGGTAGCGCCGCCGCTGCCACCGCAGCCCACCAGGGCAACCGCGGCAAAGAGACTGATGCAGAGGGTGAGAATCGCAAAGGCCTTCTTTTTCATGGTCGTGTCCTCCTCGATCTGTAACCGCCCATGGATTACCTGCCTTTACTGTACGCGTGGACGGCTCGCTAGGGTGGGCCATGTGTCCCATTCTGAGGGCTGGAATTGCGCCGACAAGTGGCAATATGCGCGGGTCCAAAAGAGGGGAGGGCCGATGCTGTCGGCCCCCCCGGGTTGGGCGCCCGTTGTTTTAATGGGCGCATGCGCGCTGGTGCGCGTAGGCGCGTGCGGGTGTCCCGTTACTTGATCTCGATGCTCGAAATCTCGACTTCGCGTGCCTCGGAAACTGCCTCTGCCATGTCATCGGGGAACTCGATGGAGTTGAGGAGCGCCTCGGCTTCTTTCTTGTGCTGGTCGAAGTTCGAGATGAGGACGTAGGCGCTTCCCGGCTCAACGTCGGTAAAGAGGAGGGTTGTGATGCCACTGTTGTCCTCGTACGTTCCGACGAGCCACGTCCTGCCGTTATACTCGACGGACCCGCCATCCTTCCACTGGAACGTATCCCCCTTCTTTTCCGCCTGGTCGGCGTGGGATTCCTCGGCAGTCAGCGCTTTTTTCCAAACGGGGATAAAACGATCGGCCGAGGCGTTCTCGTCTTCGGGGAAGGTGAGCTGGACCCTGCCGGCATTCTTGCCGGCGGAGTCGCTTACGCCGACGCCCTCGGGCATCTCGACCTTAAACCAGATAAAGTCGGTCTTCTTGGCGACGGGGGTCTTTTCCTTGCTCTCGCTCTTGGAGGCGCTGCTGCCGCCCGATGCGCTCCCGCCGCAGCCGACAAGGGCATATGCGGCAAAGAGGGCGATGCAAAGGGAAAGGATCGATAGGGTCTTTTTCTTCATGGTGGCGTCCTCCTTGTCTGCCAGGGACATCGTGTGCCGCGGATCGCTGGGGCGGCGGTTGCGCGTGCACATGATGACTTTGTTTGCTGTGCGGTGATTCCTCCATTCGTCGTCCGGTGCCGTGATGAGCGTTGCCCCAACATGGGGCTCTTTACCTATATGTATGCCCTAGTTGCCGCTGCCCGGGAGTCTCGAAACGTGGGCCATGTGTCCCATGTTTGCGTTGGCATGGCCTATCGTTCGTCATAGAAATCCGCGATGGCCAGGTGTGCTGACGCCCATGTGCTTATGGGCTAGACTTAGCACCATTACGTGTTCGATGCGGTTGGTCGGCGGTTGCCGCCTGACCGATGTATATGTCTTGAAGGTGCGTGCGTATGATCCAAGAGATGATGGATAAAACCTGTCGAGAGTTTGCCGAGGCACTTGCCGCACGCGAGCCGGTTCCCGGCGGTGGCAGCGCGAGCGCCTTTGTGGGCGCGCTGGGCGCCTCGCTGTGCGGAATGGTTGCCCGCTACGGTGCGACCAATCCCGCGCTTGCTGATCGTGCGGATGACCTGACGCGTGCGTTTGCCCATGCTGATGAGCTGGCCCAGGAGCTTGTCGAGTTGGTTACCGAGGACGTTCGTGCCTATGGGCAGGTGTCCGCGGCATACGGTATTCCGCGTGACGATCCGGCTCGAGCGACCGCGATTCAGGATGCGCTGCATGTGGCCGCTATGCCGCCGTATCGCATTATGGATGCCTGCGGGCGTGCGCTGGCGCTGCTCGAGGACATGGCCGACAAGGGTTCGCGTCAGCTGCTGTCCGATGTGGCGTGCGGCGCCGTGTTCTGCCGTTCCGCTATGCAGGGCGCGAGCTTGACGCTCTTTGCCAACACCACGTCTATGAAGGACCGGGCGCGCGCCGAGGAGCTCGAGACCGCGTGCGATGAGCTGCTGGACACGTGGTTGCCGCGCGCCGATGCGCTGGCGCGCCGCGCCGCCGACGCTGCAAGGAAGAGGGGATAGCCATGGCTGAACTGCTGAAGGGCGCTCCCGTCGCCCGCGCGCTGACTGAGGAACTTGCTGCTCGCTGCGCAGCCCTGCGCGAGCGAGGCGTTGTTCCGACGTTGGCTATCGTGCGTGTGGGTGAACGCGAGGACGACCTATCCTACGAGCGCGGTGCGCTCAAGCGCTGCGAGAAGGTTGGCATTGAAGCTCGCCGCGTTTTGCTTCCCGCCGATGTTTCTCAGGTCGAGCTGTTGGCGGCCATCGAGGACATCAATGCCGACCCCGCTGTTCATGGCTGCCTGATGTTCCGCCCGCTGCCCGCCGGCCTTGATGAGGATGCGGTTGCCGCAGCGCTCGATCCTGCCAAGGACGTTGACTCCATGACGCCGGCTTCGCTGCTCACCGCGCTTTCGGGGCGCGGCGAGGGTTTTGCCCCCTGCACAGCCGAAGCCGTGCTTGCTTTGCTGGATCATTACGGCGTTGAGCTGGATGGAGCTAAGGTTGCTGTGGTCGGGCGCTCGCTGGTGATCGGGCGTCCCGTAGCCGCTATGCTTACGGCGCGCAATGCGACTGTGACGACGTGCCATACGCATACGCGCGACCTTGCTGCCGAGTGCCGTGCTGCCGACATTGTGGTTGCCGCCGTTGGACGCGCGCGTACGATTGGCGTGGATGCCGTTCGCGAGGACCAGACGATCATCGATGTTGGCATTAATTGGGACGAGGCCGCTGGCAAGCTGGTGGGTGACGTCGATTCTGATGCTGCGGAGCCGGTCGTTAACGCCATCACGCCCGTGCCGGGCGGCGTGGGCGCTGTGACGACGGCGATCCTCGCCAAACACGTGATCGAAGCGGCCGAGCGTGCATCGAAATAGGCGTTTTGGGCTGTTTGAGGGGTTAGTTCTATACCCCGTGGACAAAAAATGCCAAATATGAGTACTGTTGCCAAGATAGTCACATATATTTTAGGTCAAATAGGCTCTCTAACGATATTTATTATCGATAGAGAGCCTATTTTATTGGACCTATGAGGAATTACATCATCTAATTTTTGAACAAATGTAGGCTTTCGACACCCATGCGTAGCAAAATTGCTGTTACTAAATTGGTGACAGTACTCATATTTGGCATATTTTGACCACAGGGGTTGCCAGCGCCGCGGTTTCGCCCTTTCTGCGCCGAAGCGATACACTGTTATCGTTTGATTTCTTCGCTCAAGGAGGATGCGCATGCCGTGCACAACGATTTTGGTTGGTAAGAACGCGAGCTACGACGGGTCGACGTTGGTCGCCCGCAACGAGGATTCGTCCAACGGGGTGTTTGAGCCCAAGCGTATGCGTGTGGTGCATCCCGACGAGCAGCCGCGCGTCTATACGAGCGTCCTGAGTCACCTGACCGTTGAACTGCCCGATAACCCCATGCGCTACACGAGCGTCCCCGATGTTGTCCCGGGCCACGGCATCTGGGCCGAGGCCGGTTTCAACGAGCTCAATGTGGGCATGTCCGCAACCGAGACGCTCACCACCAACGAGCGCGTTCGCGGCGCCGACCCGCTCGTCGACTACGTGCCCGCCAAGGGCAACGAGGACGAGGACGGCTATGTTCCGGCGCAGCCCGGCGGTCTGGGCGAGGAGGACATGGTGACCCTGGTGCTGCCATATGCCAAATCCGCCCGCGACGGCGTACGCATTCTGGGTGACCTGCTCGAGCGTTATGGCACCTACGAGAACAACGGCATCGCCTTTAGCGACGTGGACGAGATCTGGTGGCTCGAGACCATCGGCGGTCACCACTGGATCGCCAAGCGCGTGCCTGACGACGCCTATGTGACCATGCCCAACCAGCTGGGTATCGACAGCTTTGACCTGGATGACGCCGAGGGCGCCCAGGCCGATCACATGTGCTCCGCCGACCTGCGCGCTTGGATGGCCGAGTGGCATCTGGACCTGACGCTGGGCGTCGAGGGCGACGGTCCGGCCGCGGTCTTCAACCCGCGCGAGGCCTTTGGCTCGCACAGCGACAGCGACCACGTCTACAACACGCCGCGCGCCTGGTATATGCAGCGCTGCCTTAACCCCAGCGATGTGTGGGACGGTCCCGAGGCCGACTACACGCCCGAGAGCGACGATATTCCCTGGAGCCGCGTGCCCGAGCGCAAGGTGACCATCGAGGACATCAAGTACGTACTCTCGAGCCACTACCAGGGCACGGAGTACGACTGCTACGGCAGCAAGGGCACGCCCGCCACGCGTGGCGCCTATCGCCCCATCGGCATCAACCGCAACAGCCAGCTCGCTGTGCTGCAGCTGCGCCCCTATGCGCATCCGGCCTACCGCGCCGTGCAGTGGATGGCCTTTGGCTCCAACTCGTTTAACGCGCTGGTTCCGCTGTACGCCAACGTCGAGACCATGCCCGAGTACTTTGCCGACACGCAGGCTCGCGTGACGTCCGAAAACTTCTACTGGGCCAACCGCCTGATCGGCGCGCTGGCCGACGTCCGCTTCCATGAGTGCGGCCGCGCAGTCGAGGATTATCAGGAGAAGGTCGGCGGCATGGGCCACAAGCAGATTCATGACGTCGACGCTGCCGTAGCCGTTCTGCCCGAGGCCGAGGTGCCTGCCGAGCTTGCACGCGCCAACGAGGAGTTTGCCGAGCTCGTGCGCGTGGAGACCGATGCCCTGTTGGGCAAGGTGCTCTACACCACGAGCTGCGCCATGAAGAACTCTTTCGCGATGAACGACAACGTAAGGTAAAGGCAACCTTGCAGCGAACGAGCGGGGCAAACGCCGTCAAAGGCTTTGGCCCGCTCGATTTCTATCTTGGCGGTAAAACGATTTTGTGTCGTTCACTCAATCTTGGGTACAAGAAGTCCAATGCAGTTGTTCATGATTGGAGCCAACCATGGTTATGAAACTCGATCAGCTTGTTAACGGTGCCATCAACGTGGGCTTCGGCGCCGCCGCCGTTGCCGTCGAGGGCGGCAAGAAGGTTCTCGACGACCTCGGTACCAAGGGCGAGCAGGTCCGCAAGGATGCCGGCACCCCCGATATCGCCCGCAGCGTGTCCGATATGTTCGAGCAGGCGGGTGGCACCATCTCCGACCTGACCGAGCGCCTGGGCATGCAGGGCGAGACTGCGGCGCAGCGCGTGCTCGATGAGCTCATCCTGGCGCGCGTCCGCGTTATGACCGCCCCCGAGCGTACGGCCTTCCTGGCCCATGTGCGCGACATCGTCGATTCGGTCGAGGACAACGTGACTTCGGTGCCCGTCGAGTCTGTTGAGCCCGACGATGCAGAGGATGCCGAAGAGGCCGAGTAGTAGCGCAGATGGCAGATTCCACCACCGATTACAACAATCAAGATCCCTTGGGTGACGAGGCGGCGGTTGTCGACGAGGTCGATGCCGCCGTCTCGGGCGCTCGCAAGAAGCCGCGCGCTGTCGATATGGTCCCCGAGGAGCCCGACGCGATGGCGCCGGATGAGGAATACCAGCTCACGCCGGCAGGTCGTCGTGAGCGCATTGGGCAGATCGTTCGCCTGATCAAAAAGTATCGCGTGTGGGACAACCTCACGCCGATGCGCCTGCGTCGTCTGCTTGAAGAGCTCGGCCCTATGTTCGTCAAGATGGGGCAGATTCTGGCTAACCGCTCCGAGATTTTGCCGCAGCGGTTTTGCGACGAGCTGCGTCGTCTGCGCTCCGATGTAGAGCCGGTGCCGTATGAGGTAGTGCTCCGGTGTCTGGAAGAGGAGTACGGCCAGCGCCTGGGGCAGATGTTCGACGCGATCGACCCCAATCCGCTCGGAAGCGCGTCGCTCGCGCAGGTACACCGTGCCCGCCTGGTGACCGGCGAGGACGTGGCCGTTAAGGTGCAGCGCCCCGGCGCGCAGCAGGTGATGGCTCAGGATATCGACATCATCCGTTCGGTGGTGCGTATCGTCTCAAAGTTCGTCAACACCGACCAGTTTGTTGACCTGCACGGCGTGGTCGAAGAGCTGTGGACCTCGTTTCGCGAGGAGACCAACTTTTTGGCCGAGGCCAAAAACCTCAACGACTTCTACGAGTTCCATAAGAGCGTTCATGGCGTGACGTGCCCTAAATCCTATCTGGACCTGTGCACCGAGCACGTGGTGGTCATGGATTACGTCGACGGCATTTCGATCGCCGATCCTGAACGCTTGGTGGCCGAGAGCTATGACTTGGAAAAGATCGGTGCCGCGATTGTCGAGGACTACTCGACGCAGGTGCTCGACGACGGCTTTTTCCATGCCGACCCGCATGCGGGAAACATCATCCTCAAGGACGGCATTGTCTACTTTATCGACTTGGGCATGGTCGGACGCATGTCGAGCCACGATCGCGGTATCGTAAAGGACATGATTTTCGCCGTGGCCGAGGGTGACGTGCCCAAGCTCAAGGATTCGCTCATGCGCTTCGCCGTGACGCGTGGCGACTCGGCTGAGCTCGATCATTCGGCCTTTTTGTCCGATCTTGACTATATCGTGGCTGACTTTGCGGGCCTTGACCTTAAGGACCTAGATATCGGCGAGTTTTTGACCTCGCTGCTCAATCTGGCGCGCAAAAATGACGTTGAGCTGCCGAGCGTGGTGACGATGTTCGCCCGCGGCATGGTGACGCTCGAGGGTTTGCTGACCGAGTATATGCCCAACGTCAACATGATCCAGATCATCCAGACGCACATCAAAAACGAGAAGAGCACCTATGCGCGCGTGCGTGATATGGGACGCGATCTGGCCGCGAGCAGCTATCGCGCGGCAAAAGGCTCGCTCGAGGCGGCCGAGTATTTGGGCTTGGCTTCGCGTATGCTCACGCGCGGCCAGCTTAAGGTGAACACGCAGATCATGAGCAGCGATAAGGCGCTGCGACAGCTGGGCGGAATTATCGACCGCATGTCGATGGCTATCGTGATCGCCGGTCTGTTTATCGGTTCGTCGGTGGTGTACTACGCACGCATCGAGCCGGTTGTGTTTGGTATCCCGGTCATTGGCTTTATGGGCTACGTGAGCGCGCTGGTGCTGGCGCTTATGCTGGGCCGCAATATCTGGCTCAACAGCCACGGCGGCAAGCACTAGAGGCTGCGGCCGTCACCGCATTTTCCTATCGCAAACAATAGCTTTTACCTTGGGCTTCGCCTGCGTGCGAGGCCCTTTTGCGTGATACCATTTTGACGGTAATAATCGATGGCCTAGATGGTGGTGCGGAGACGCACGAATGCGCGGTTTTCCTGCGCGTTTGGGAGAATCGGGGTGCAAGTCCCCGGCTGTACCAGTAACCGTAATTCCTCTTGGCTCGGGATGTTCGCGTCGCAGATCGGACGGCGCGCCCGAGTCGTTAAGGTTAAGTCGGATCGCCTCCCATCTTGCGTGCGGCTGCGGCGTATGCCGCCGGTGTGCATAGGGCTCTGGAGGGAAGGGGGACCCCGATGGGGGAACTCGAGCGCAACACGCGCGATGACGTGGGGCAGCCTCAAGGCAACGCTCCAAGTACAGACAATGGGGGACAAATGGATATGTTTGAGGACGAGCGCGAGCGCGCCTCGTTGCATCGCCGTGGCGCGATTGCATGCGGCGTAGCCAAGCGCGGCCTGGTGGCATTCCTGGCCTTCGCGATGGCCTTTGGCACCACGCCGGCTCAGCTGTGGGCCGAGGGCGCCGAGGGCATTGCCGAGGCTGTGGCTCAGGCTGCGACGCCGGGCGAGGGCACGGGTGCCGCGGACGGTGCTGCCGACGGTGTCGTTTCTGAAACCGGCTCTAACGCGAGCGATGCGTCGGTTAACGATGGCGCTTCGGCGAATGCCGCAGATAGCAACGGCGTAGCGTCGGACGATTCTGCCGCAGTCGAGGCTTCTACTGCTTCGCCGGATTCATCCGAACAGAACGTCAAAAGTGTTGTAGCCGCTTCCGATGAGGCTGAATCTCAGCCTACCGAAGCCGCAAGCCAAGAGGTCGCGGCCACGTGCTCCGTCGTCGGCACCGACGCCAAGGGCGCCCAGCAGACCTGGGCCGCCGCGCAGCAGATCGCTCTGAAGGAGGGCTCGACCGCGGCCGACCTCTCCGAGCAGCTCTTCAGGCAGGCCGGCCTCAAGGCCGACTACGACCCCAACGGCTCCTGGGGCTGGGCACTCAACTCGATCACGTCGCCCTTCGACGCGGGCCGCACGCTCGCCTACGACCCGGCGACCGGCGCGCACTGGCAGCTGTTCGTCAACGGCAGCGCCTCCGCGGTCGGCGCCGGCGGCTACACGCTCAAGGACGGCGACTCCGTCGTCTGGTGCTACTCGAAGTACGGTGACCCCGCGCCCGCCAATCAGATTTCCGTTAGCTGCACCGTTGTCGGCCAGGACGCCTCGGGCGCTCAGCAGACATGGGCGCAGCCCACGACAGCTTTGGTGGAAGAGGGCACGACCGCTGCTGATCTTTCCGAGCAGGCCTTTATAAAGGCCGGCATTGGCGCCAAAACGGGGAAAGGCACGTACGGCTGGTATCTCGAGTCGCTGACTTCACCGTTCAACAAGACCGTGACGCTTTCGAGCGAGAAAGTTAACGAAAACACTTGGAAATTCTGGCAGTTCTTCGTTAACGGTCAGGCGGCCAATGTCGGCGCGGGCAATTACACACTCAAGGCCGGGGACAAGGTTACCTGGGTCTATGGCTTTGATGGAACCATGCCCGGCCAGGTTTCCGTTTCAATGGAGATCATCGGTAAGAAGGATGAGAAGGCGCAGCGCTGGACCGATCCTTCGACGCAGGTGTTTGTCGAGGGCACGACGATCAAGGACGCTTCCGCTGCCTACTTCGATGCCATTGGCATTGAGTCCAAGATGTACGACCAATTTGGTTATTGGGGTGTTCATAGTCTTGTCTCGCCGCTTGATGGCACCGAGCTGTCGGGTGCATGGTCGTTCTTTGTTAATGGCGTTCCCGGGCCTCAGCTCGATAGCGATTACGTGCTCAAGTCGGGCGACAAAATCGTCTGGGCTTACGCCCCTGGCGACACCGTTCCTAATCCCGATGAAGTCGTAGTCGATCCGAGCGCTTCGCGCCCGACCGATTGGAAAGCCGACTGGAGTGGCAATTCCAATGCGGTGGTCAAGAACGTGTCCACGCCTACGGGCACGCTGGCAAGCCCTTGGACGTTCGATTGGAGGGCCTACTCGGGTGCCACGTATCCCAATGCGAGTGAGCCTATTGTCGTGAACGGCAACGTTTACCTTGCCGTGAACAAGCGTTTGCTTAAGATCGACGCCGAGTCGGGCAAGGTGCTTGCCGAGTCGAACCTTCAGACTGCGATTGGCTACACCACGCGTCCGATTTATACGAAAGGCTTGGTCATCGTCCCGCTCGACGGCGGTGCGGTCCAGGCTCTGACGGCCGATACGCTGACGACGGTTTGGGTCACTGACTCTGTGAGCAAATCTGCCCAGTCAAATTCCCAGCTGACGGTCGATGGCAACTATCTCTACGTTGGCACCGTTGATGTCGACTATGGAACGAGTACGTACAATAACGGTCATCTGACGCGTATTAATATACTGACCGGCGCTGTTTCTTGGCAGCATGTTAATGCTGATGAGGGCTACTACTGGACGAGCGCTACAGTGGGCGACGGCTATATTCTGGTTCCGACGAGTGCAGGTACCGTTGAGATGCTGAGCAAGTCGACAGGTGATGTGCTCGGCAGCGTTTCGGTTGGTGCCATCGTCAACTCCGGCTGTGTACTGTCCAAAGACGGCAAGCATGCCTATGTGATCTCGCGTGACGGCAAGCTCCACGTGCTGGCACTGTCGGACGCAAACGCAAGGGCCTCTTCGCGCATTTCCGAAGAACGCGTCATCGATCTTGGTCTTACGGGTTGTGCCTGCATGCCCACGCTGTATGGCAATAAGCTGATTGTCGGTGGCGAGGTTTCTGGCGGTTCGGCGCTGGCGATTGTCGACCTTGATAATGACTTTGCTACGACGTTGGTTTCGTCTGCCGATGGCTCCGTGCTTCCTGCCGGTGGCATTAAGGGCGCACCGCTCGTGAGTGTCCAGGCGGATGACACGTACGTTTATTTCACTGTCAACTATGGTGCGACTTCCGACTATGTGAACTACACCTCGGGCGGTGGCGTGTATCGCTACAAGATGGGTGACGCACAGGCGACCGGTGCGTTTAGCGCAGCGGGACACAACAATTACTGTGACTCGCCGATTGCCTGCGATGCCAAGGGTAACCTCTACTACATCAACGATTCCGGCACGCTTTTCAAGCTGAGTGGTGGCGTTAAGGTCTCGTTTGAGACTGGCGAGGGTTCTAAGGTCGACTTCCAGACTACGGCCGATGGCAAGCTGGTCAAGCCGGCCGATCCGACGCGCGACGGCTACACTTTCGGCGGTTGGTATACCGATGAGGCTTGCACGCAGGCGTATGACTTTAGCACGCCGGTGACGGCCGACCTGACGTTGTATGCCAAGTGGACCAAGAATGCCGTTAACCCTGGCGGTAATGGCGGTTCTGGCACTAATGGTGGCAACGGCGGCGCTGGCAACGGTTCCGGTGCTGGCACGGGCACGGGTTCCGGCTCCGGCACGAAGGGCCAGCAGGTCGGCGGCGCTATCGCCCCGGGTCATAAGCCGACGACCAAGACGACGGTGTCGACCAAGACCGAGACCAAGGACAACAAGTCCGACAAGAAGGACGCCGATAAGTCCGATAAGAAGGACGAGAAGAAGTCTGACAAGAAGTCTGACAAGAAGGACAGCAAGTCCGACAAAAAGTCCGATTCCAAGTCCGATACGGGTGCTGCTTCCACGACCACTGCTAAGAAGTCCTCTAGTGCTTCCGAGCAGGAGATTGGCACCAACCCGCTCGCCATTGTTGGCGTTGCCGCCGGCGTCATCGGTCTCGCCATCGTCGGCGTGTTCGTGTTCACCAAACGTCGGTAGGTGAGGGCTGTGTCCAATAAATCCAAGGACGCTGACCCCAAGCAACCAAATTCCTCGTTCATTCAGTTCGACGATGCAAAGCAACAGGGCGCCGCTTCGGCGGCGTCCGCCCCTCGACGGAAGGCGCTTCTTGGCGTTCTGATTGCCGCGTGCGTTGCGCTGATTGTCATATCGCTGGGCTTCGTCCATCCTTCCGAGAGCGGCGCCTGGTCCATTGACTGGCTCGTTCAGACCGTGACGGGGGAGAGCGTCGTCACCAAGGACACCAAGGCGTCTGGCTCGACTACGACTTCGGGCGAGGCCAGTTCCGAGGATTCCAAGTCATCGAATGACGCAAAAGATCAGTCCAAGGACGATTCCGAGTCTTCAAACAAGGAATCGGATAAAAGCTCGGATAGCAAGAAGTCCGATGGTCGGGACGGCAAGAAGTCTGGAGATAAATCCGCTGCCCAGAATACGGGAGCCGGCGATACTTCCAATGTGTCTGGCGGTGCTTCTTCGGGCGGCGGTCAGTCGTCTGATGGAGCCTCCAGCTCTAATGGCGGAAGCGCTCCCTCGGGCGGCCAGAGCGGCTCGCAGGAGTCCAGCTACGTAACGGTGACGGTTTCGGTCACATCGAGCGCTGTGGGCAATCCTGTGTCTTCTGGTGGCACCTTTACCTTTAACGAAGGCGCTACCGTCTACGATGCCCTGTGCGCGCTGGGCCTTTCTGTCAACGCACATGGCTCGTCGTACGGCACGTATGTTTCTGCGATTGGTGGTTTGGCCGAGAAACAGTACGGCGGCACGAGCGGCTGGATGTACTCCGTCAACGGCACAACGCCCATGACGGCCTGCAGCAACTACGTTCTCTCCAACGGCGACAACGTGGTCTGGTATTACGTTACAGGCTAGAGGCTTCGACATAGCGCGCCAGACGGGCGGTTCGGACAAACATCCGGGCCGCCCGTTTTTCATGCGGATGGGATTGGGTCGCCGGGTCTCTCGGCAAACAAAAAAACCGGTTGGAATGGGAATTCCAACCGGTTATACATTCAAGCAAATAGCGAATCGACTACGACCGTGCGCCCTCGAGAAAGAAGCGACGGCTGAAGTAGTTGTACCAGGTGACGAGGAACGTGGCGATGGCCTTCATGGCCTGGTAGCCGATGCTCAAAAACGTGACGCCCACAAACATGTATAGGTCGTTGAGGCCCAGGCCGATCACCGACAGGATGGTGAAGATCGTGAACTCGCGCTTGCGGCTCATGCCCTCGCGGTGGTCGAACACGTACTTCATGCTGAGCCAGTAGTTGACCACAACGGAGGTGGTAAACGAGACCGTGGTGCTCATCAAAAAGTCGAGGTGAAACAGCTCGACGAGCGCAATGAGCATACCCCAGTCGATGCCAAAGGAGATAAGACCCACGACAGCGAACTTGAGGAACTGCTTGGTATGAGGTTGTGCCAGTGCCTTGCGCACGTAATCACATCCAATGCGTTGATGAATCGAGCAGGGGATACTTTAGAGCTTTTGCAAGGGAAACGTAAGGGCTTTGCCAAGAACTATACGAACTCGTCAAATTTGCAAGAGACAATCCGCAAACGTCGTAAATCCTTCCGTAAACGAGCAAGGCCCACGAACAACGCAGCGTTCGACGCGCGCCGTCCGTGGGCCCCGTAGTGCAAGGAGGAGGTCGAGCTACTTGGTCTCGTCGCCCTCCAGGAAGATCTTTCGGGTCACAAAGTTGTAGACCATAACAAGCGCGGTGGCGCAAATCTTGGCGATATTGGCCTCGAGCCCCAGGCCGGCGTTGAGCGCCAGCACGATACCGTCGTTGAGCGCCAAGCCGATCACGGACAGCACGACAAAGATAATGAACTCGCGGCGGCGACTCATACCCTCCTTGTGCGCAAACACATACTTCATGCTTGCGAGGTAGTTAAAGATGAGCGAGACGATAAAGCCGCTGGTATTGGCGATTAGGATGTTAAGGCCCAGACCGTAGTGGAGCAGATTCATAATGCCAAAGTCGATGATCGTGGCAATGACACCGACGACGCCAAACTTCATGATCTGCGCAAGGAGCTTTTGCATGGTACCTGCCTTAGGGTGGCGCCGCAGCGCCGTGGGGATGACAAACCAAGCAAGTTTAGCCAATCCCCACGAGTGGAGCTAGGCACGCTCCTCGATAGCACCGTTTCTATATGCATCGAGCAGCTGGCGCAGGTCCTGGATTTGGCTGCGGATCTTGGCACCCGTATCGGTGTCGCTCACCATGCGGCGACGGTCGGCCTCGTCAAAGCGGTTGGTCTCGCTTTCGATATCGATGTTGCGGGTGAGCGCCTCGGCAACGGTGGTAAAGGCTTGGTGTGACTTAAGGCGACAGCCGCGCGAGCTCGAGATAAGCGTGTAGCCGGCGATGCCCGTTTTGGGGTGGTAGGCGCGACAGAAACCGCCGTCGATGACCAGCAGCTTACCGTTGGCGCGGATGGGCTGCTCGCCCTTGGTGGTCTTGACCGGGGTGTGGCCGTTGATGATGTGTCCTGTCGGCGAACAGGCCATAGGGACGACGCCAAACTCGCGCATGATGTCGTCGCAAACGGACGAGGACGTGGTGAGCGTATAGTACGGGTCCATCGGCTCGACCCACGTGCTCTTGTCGGCAATGTAGGCGCGCTCGAAGGTACGCACCACGCGTCCGCTGGCGGGTGAGTTAAAGCCGATCCACAGGTACCACATCCAGTCGAGGGCATCGCGGTCGCCGACGCGCCAGGCGCGGCGGGCGATATGGTCGCAAAAATCAAAATAATCGCGACCGGCGTGCCAGGTACCCAGGCAGTTCATGCTGCTAAAGGTGCCGTCTTCGTTGAGCGGCACGCAGCCGTGGAAGAGCAGATTGCCGTTGGCGACCTTATACATGGAGCCGTGGGTATAGAGGAAATCGATGTGGCGATGTAGGTGATCGGCGGTGACAAACTCGGACACGAGCTTGTCGATGATGTGCTGCTCCTCGGGTGTGAGCGTGTAGGGGTCCGCCGGATCGACGGTGGGGAAGTCGTTGGTCGTGAGCGGCCATACGCTGCCGTCGGCGAGAGTGACCGTGCCGGCGTCGTGATCGACCTTGTCGAGCAGCAGGCGGTCGGCCATGTCGAACTCCGGGTGACGCTGGATAATCTGGCCCTCGAGCTTAAAGAGCAGGACGTTGATGGCTTTGATCAGCGGGCTGATGGGCTCGCCGGCGATATAGGTGGCGTCGGCGAAGGCGACAAGCTCGCGCAGCGAGATGCCATAGTCGTTTTCGAGAATCTCGTAGTTGTCGTAGCGCAGGTTGTTGCGCAGCACCGTGGCGATGCAGGCGGGCTCGCCGGCAGCGGCGCCCATCCACAGCAGGTCGTGGTTGCCCCACTGAATGTCGAGCGAATGATAGGTGAGCAGGCGGTCCATAATCTTGGCCGCGCCGCCACCGCGGTCGAAGATGTCGCCCACCAAGTGCAGATGGTCGACGGCGAGGCGCTTGATGAGCGAGGCGAGCGACTCGATAAAGTCGTCGGCGCTTGCGGTCTCCAAGATGGATTCGATAATGCGCTCGTGATAGCGCACGCGATAGTTGTTCTCGTCCGGATGCGTGTGCAGCAACTCGTCGATGATGTAGGCGTAATCGCGCGGGATGGCCTTACGCACCTTGGAGCGCGTATAGCGGCTCGAAAGCGAGCGGGCAACCACAATGAGTTGGTCGAGCATGGTCTTGTACCAGGTGGGCGAGTCCTCGCGCTTGCTGCGGACCAGCTCGATCTTCTCGCGCGGGTAGTAGATGAGCGTGCACAGCTCGCCCTTTTCGTCAAACGTGAGCGTGTCGCCAAAAATCTCGTCGACATGTTCGCGCACGACGCCCGAACAGTTGTTGAGGATGTGCATAAAGGCTTCGTACTCGCCATGCACGTCGCTCATAAAATGCTCGGTGCCTTTGGGCAGGTTGAGAATGGCCGAGAGATTGATAATTTCGGTAAACGCGGATTGCTCGGTGGGAAATTGTCTCGACAACAGACGCAGATATTTAAAGTCTTGCGGATTGCGATCGAATGCGACCATGAAACACCTTCCGATATGGATGGTAAAACTGATAAAACAGCGTCAAGCGTTTACCAGTATGCGCCGGCTTTGTTTCGATTTTGCGCCGGCGGCTGAATTGTCGGCTGAACGGTTTGGTAAATCGATTTAGTTGAGGTAGATATGGCGGTTGAGTGGAGACGAAGCGGGTGATTTTGCCCACGTTGGCCCATGGCGGGGATGAGGATGTTCATGATAAAGATAATCAATACAAATGGTTCGATTTGGTAAATAGTGGACATATGTACCGTATGTAGGCTCACTGTGCGATAATTTGCGCAGCAATGAGTAAGGAGCCTCATATGAGTGATTTTGTCCTGACCTGTGAATCCGCCGCCGACCGAACCCGTGAGTTCTTTGCGTCGCGCAATATCCCTGTCGTGTGTTTTCATTACGAGATCGACGATGTTGTCTATACGGACGATCTGTATCAGTCGATTACGCCGGACGAGTTTTTTGCCCAGATTGCCGCAGGCGCCATGCCCAAGACGTCTCAGGTGAGCGTGGGCGAGTACGAGGAGTTTTGGGAGCCGTTTGTTGCCGAGGGTAAAGACGTGCTGCACCTGACGTTGTCGTCGGGTATTTCGGGCACGTATGGATCGGCCTGCGTTGCGGCGCAGATGCTCGCGGATCGCTATCCCCAGGGCGGCAAGGTGCGCGTCATCGATTCGCTGGCAGCGTCTTCGGGCTTTGGCCTGCTGGCGGAATGTGCCGCCGACGTGCGCGATAGCGGGGCTTCACTCGACGAGACGGCCGCCTGGATCGAGGAGCACAAACTCAACCTGCACCACTGGTTCTTCTCGACCGATCTGTCGAGCTACCTGCGCGGCGGTCGCATTTCGGCTGCGAGCGCAATCATCGGCACGGCGCTTAAGATTTGCCCACTTATGACGGTCGATTGCGAAGGTAAGCTGTCGCCACGTGAGAAGATTCGCACTAAGAAGCGCGCGATTTCCGAGATGGCTAAGACCATGATGGCACACGTGCAGGACGGTGCGGATTATTCGGGTAAGTGCATCATGTCGCACTCGGCGTGCCGCGAGGATGCCGAGGCAGTTGCGGCGCTGATTGAGGAACAGGTTCCGCAGCTTAAAGGCAAGATTGAGATCAATAACATCGGTACTCTGATTGGCTCGCATACCGGACCTGGTACGGTGGCGCTCTTCTTTATGGGCGACAAGCGCGTGGATTAGTTTGCCCCATCACATCGCTGCATGATTGCCCAAACGAAAACGGCCCGCCTCACGTTTGTGGGGCGGGCCAAGATGTTTTGCTAGCGTTTCTTTCCTCGGAAGAAAAAGCCGTGCAGTGAGGGCTTGAGCCCGCGGTTGGCGCGACGCTCCTCGACGCGCTCGTGGATCGAAGCGACGCGCTCGATGACCTCGTCGGGAATCGGCACGTCGGGATTCATGTTCTCGACCTGGCTGACTTCGGCGGCGGCGACCTGGTCGATAATGGGCACATCGTCGCGCGAGATAACGGGCGTGGCGTCTTCCTTCATCTTGCGATAACGCTGCATCATGTCGGTCTGTAGCTGCTGTGCCGAAGGCGGCGTCCAGATGATGGCGTTGGCGCCGGCGGCGATGGTCTCGCGGATGCTCTCGGGCGTCTTGCCGCCCGGCGCGATGAGCGGCAGGTTGGGATAGTGCTCGCGCAGTTCACGCAGGACCTGCGGCGTGTTTTTGCCAGCGGCGATGTTAAGAATCTTGGCGCCGGCGCGCACCTTTGCGTGAGCATCGTCGTCGCAACGTACGACCGTGGCGATGACGGGGATGTCGGCGATGTTGGTGATGTGCTCGACCATCTCGGCGGTGGCGGGGGAGTTGACCACACAGCCCGCCGCGCCCTGCATCTCGGAGACGGCTGCCATCTGAACGGAGCGCTTGCCGGTGGTGGTGCCACCGCCCACGCCTACGAAGACCGGGCACTCGGCGACGGTCAGCAACGCCTGCGTAATGGCGGGCTGCGGCGTGAAGGGGTAAACGGCAAAGACGGCATCGGCGTTGGAGTTGCGGATGACCGCGACGTCGGTGGTGTAGATGAGCGATTTGATACGACGGCCGAAGAGCGTGAAGCCGCTGGCCTCCTCAATCTCGTCAGGCATGCGAAGGGCCGCCTTGCGCAGGCGCCCGTCGATGGGCAGCGGCTCCATGGGAAGCAGTCCGTTGGGGGTCACAGCTACCTGGGGTTCGGTGAACTCGTCTGCGAGCTCGACCTCGGAGAAATCGACCGAGGCGACAATGTCCTCGTGAACCTCGGCGGGCACATCGATGGGGGCTTGGTCGTTTGCCGCGGCAGGCGTGTCGAAAGAGCTGGTGCCGACGAAGGCGTCGACGCGCTCATTTAGATCGTTGAGGGTATCCATGGAAGCTCGATTCTATGTGATGACGGCCGGCGCGATGCAGCCGGAATAGCGAATGCTAAATCGTTTGACGAGTTGATTTTTCCCCGCCGCGTCCTCCGTTAGACCGAAGGGCGGCGAACGTGAAGGAGCTGTGGTGGCGGTGATCGAGGTGCTATCTTGAAAGTCCCGTTTAAAAGAGAGGTGACGCGGTATGGAATTTTCGGCAATGTTGGGCTCGATTGGCCTATGCGTGGGCGCAATCGTAGCCGCCGCGGTCATCTACTTTGTGGTCACGGCCATTAAGGGCAAAAGGGCCGAACGCAAGGAGCGCACGATGCTTAAACAGCATCGCGACCAGCAGGGCAAACGCGCACGGAGATAGCTTGTTGAGTTTTGGATCCGTGCGCTAGCTGCGTTTTCGGATCAGGGCAATGTAGAAGCCCTCAAATTCGCGGCTGGGCGGAATGGTGAGCGTGCCGGGCAGGCCGTTGGCGATGGCCGATACCTGACCCGCGGCAATGGCCTCGGTCAGGGCGTTGGACTCGATGCGCGGCTCCTCACCAGCTTCCTGGGCACGGCGTGCCTCACTTTCGCTTGGCGTGCCGTCGAGGGGGATGAGCTCGCAGTCCATATGCTTGTCGAGGGCTTCTTGCAGGGCGTCCTCGTCTTCCTGCGGCAAGATCGAACAAGTCGAATAGACGAGCGTGCCGCCCGGTTTGAGGGCTCCCATGGCGCGGTCCAGAAGCGCACGCTGCGAGCGGGCGCATTTGACGAGCAGCTGCTCGGTCAGGCCGCGCAGGCTTTTCTCGTTGCCGCTGATGACGGTGCCCGTGCCGGTGCAGGGAGCGTCGAGCAGGATGCGGTCAAAGCGGAAGAACTCGTCGAGCTCGCGTGCGTCGGTGCGCATGACGGGCACGTTTTTTGCGCCTTGGCGGTGGAGGTTGGCTTCGAGCTTCTCGGCGCGGGGAATGCTCATCTCGCAGGCGGTAAGGTGCGCCTGCCCCTGCGTGAGGGCGGCGATCTGCGTCGTCTTGCCGCCAGGGGCTGCGCACATGTCCAGGATGTCCTCGCCTGCCTGTGCGCCCAGGACCAGCGGCGGCATCATGGACGACAAGCTCTGCAGGTAGATCTTGCCGTCGCGGTAGATGCCGAGATCCCACAGATCGGAAACCTGGGCCTCGGGCAGGATGAAGGCGTCTGGGTACCAGGTGACGGGGTTGTGGGCGATGCCGGCGGCATCGAGCGCCGCAGCGATGTCCTCGGCGGTTGCCTTGAGCGTGTTGGCGCGCAGCGTGACCGGGCGTGTGGCCGCGGCGCCGAAGCCCTCGATCATGAGCTCGGCATCGGCGGGCGCATAGGCGCCGGCGACCGTGTCGACCATAAAGCGCGGCAGGTCGGCGGCGCAAGGAAGGGCGGCAAGCTGGTCGGAAAGCTCGGTGGCGGCAAACTGCCTGAGCTTGAGCTCGGCCTTGACCTGTTTTTTCTGCTTACGACGACGCGGCTTGGACATCCGTCTTTCCTTCCCATTCCATTACATGTCGAGTGTTTAGTACTGGCTCTCGTGCTTGCTAAAGAAGTCGAAGCGCGGGGGCAGCGGCTTCACGCGGTGCTCGCCGGGCTTCTCGCCCAGGATCTCCACGAACTCGTCCGTGGAGGCAAAGATGTTATCCCAGCTAAAGAAAGCGACCGGGTCGACGTCGAAGTACTCGCAGATGAGCTCGCAGCCGGCCGGCACAATACCGTGCATCAGGACGGTCGCCACGCGCAGCTCGGTAAAGGCGTCGACAAGGGCCTGCGTCATCGCGGCATTGGCCGGCTCGCCCTCGAGCTTGTTGGCGGCCTTGGAGGCGTCGCTCCAGCGCTTGTTGGCGGCGCGCAGGTAGTCGTCGCACACGGCAAGCGCGCGGTGCGTCTCGAACTTGTACATGGCCTGCTCAAAGGCGAGGGCTGCCTGCTGGGCGGCTTCGACCACGGTGTCAGAAGCGGCACCGGCGGGGATGCAGCCGTTGCGGTAGGGGCTCTCGTCGCCTTCCTTGACGGCGACGCCGTAGAAGCAGCTGCGGGCCAGACGGTTGAACACGCCGGTCAGCAGCGCGCTCTCCTTAAGGGCCGGGTCGATAACGCGCTTGTCGTCGCAGGCGCGTACCTCGTTGCCGTCCTTGTCCTTGCCGGTCACACGCGTGTCGTATGCCTTGGGGCTAAAGCTCACCGGCTTTTCGGATAGGCCGAGCGACAGCCAGTGCGCGCGCATCTGCTCGCAGGTGTAGTGGTTGAGCAGGTCGTCTGCCGGCGGGGGAGGCGTCTGCGAGGACGAGCTGGCCTTTTTGCCCATGTAGAGCAGGTGGTAGCAGGCGCTGACGGTGCTCTGCGTGAGGTCCCAGCCCAGGGCCTCCCACATGGCGGTCTGCGCGATGCAGTAGAAATAGATGTTGTCCTGACCGATGAACTGGTAAATCTGAGCGTCGTCAGAGCACCACCAGTCGCGCCAGTCGAGCGAGCTGTGCTGGTAGGTGGGTGCGGGCACCTGCGTGGAGTCGGCGGCGGGCTCGCCCATGAGGGCGGCATCCTGGGCGGCGACGCCCTCGGTCACGCCGGCGGCCTTGGCATCGCGCGCGAGCACGGTACGCGTATAGCTGATGGGCGCCCACAGGCTCTCGGGCCAGCACCAGCAGGTGACGTCGGAGACGCCATCGACCTCGGGCACCGGAACGCCCCAGTCGATGTTGCCGGTGATGCGGAAGGGCACGAGTGCCTTGCCGCTGCGGAAGCGCACGCCACCGTTGGCGAGCACCGCGTGGGCGTCGTCGCGCTCCTTCCAGCTGGGGAAGGTGACGGTAAAGCTGCTCTTGTTGCCCTCGGACTCCAGCACGGTGTGCTCGGGGAGCTGGTCCTCGACGGCATCGAAGGCCTCGCGGAACTTGTTCTGGATGTAGAGCTGAGCCGGCAGCAGCCACTCCTCCATGGTCTTGGAGACCACGGAGCGAACCTGCGGGTTCTGGGCGAGCTTGGCGGTGTAGGTCTTCATAAAGTCGAGGTAGGCCGGCAGGTCAAAGTAGAGATTGTCGACCGGGCGCAGCTCGGGCACCTCGCCGGTGAGCTGGCTCTTGGGCGCGATGAGCTCCTCGGGCTCAAACTGGTGGCCCAGATCGCACTCGTCGGCATAAGCCTTCTCGGACTTGCAGCCCTGGATGGGGCAGCGGCCGATGACCTGGCGGCCGTTGAGGAACGTGCCGGCCTTGGCATCGTAGAACTGCAGCGTGGAGCGCTTGGAGATGGTGCCCTGCTCGTGCAGGCGCTCGATAATCTCGGCAGTCACCTCGTTGTGGATCTGGGCCGCCGGCTCAAGGCCCGAGCCGCCGTAGATGTCGCAGCTGATGTTGTAGTTGTTGAGGGTCGCGGCCTGGCGGGAGTGATTGGACTCGACATACTCGCCGATGGACTTGCCGTAGCCCTCGTTCTCCTTGAGCTTGCGGTAGCTCTCCATGATGGGCGAACCGTAGCAGTCGGTGCCCGAGGTGAAGATGACGTTTTCGCGGCCCAGGCGGTCGCGCAGGAAGCGGGCGAAGAAGTCGGCCGGGACAAAGACGCCGCCGACGTGGCCAAAGTGCAGACCCTTGTTGCCGTAGGGCTCGCCGGCGGTAACGATGGCGCGGCGCGGCCAGCTGGGACGGTCGTTCATGGAGTATTTGGATGCCATGGGACTCCTTCGCATATAGGTAAGAGCGCGGCCGGGCACGGGGTTCGGCGGCGCGGTGGTCAATTCGTGCATATCGTTCGACATTATCGCACATGCGGGCGGGTGCGTGGCAGGGGCGCTATCCTAAGATGCTATGAATGAGATTTCCAACATACATGCGTTTGAGGACGAGGATTTTCTACACGCTTGCTTCGTGTGGGGGATGGCCGTGATCGCGGTGTTTGCCGTGTGCCTGGTGCCGGTGTTTATGCTGTTGGGCGGGCCTGCGGACTTGGACGCGGCTGAGGCGGGCGGCTGGATGGCTGTCGTGGGCTGGATAGTCGGCTTGGCTGCGGTCTCAATGGCATCGTTTGCCGTGCACGAGCTGGTGCATGCGGTGTTTTTTAAGCTGCTGGCGCCTGCGGGCGCGCAGGTGACCTTTGGGGCGAATCGCGAGACGGCGATGATCTATGCCTGCGCCGAGGGCGTTGTGTATTCGCGCCGGCGGTACATGGCGGTTTGCCTGGCGCCGACGGTTGTTGTGACGACAGCATTTGCCCTGGGGTTTGCGTTCTCGGACTATCCGCTGCTGTGCTACCTGGCGGCTGGTCTGCACTTGTCGGGCTGTGTGGGTGATTGGTATTACGTGCGGACCATTCTGCGCGACCGCCGTATCGTCGCCTGCGAGGATACGTCCTTTGGCGTGCGCTTTTTCGCAAAGTAGTCTTTTTGGGACGGGGCTATTTTAGCTGCCATGATGTCGGGGTGAGTTTTCTGGGACGGGGATGTCGATGAAGTCGTTGTTGCTGCATGCGTGCTGTGCACCATGCTCGCTTGAGCCGGTTCGCCTGCTGCGCGAGGAGGGGTTTGAGCCCACGATTTGCTGGACCAATCCCAATATTCAACCGCGCGATGAATGGCGGCGGCGTCTGGACGAGCTGCGCCGGTGGTGTGCCGATGGCGACATCGAGCTCATCGAGGCGGGGGAGGACCGCGAGCGCTGGGAGGCCGGCGTGGCCCCGCTGGGTGCCGATCGGCCCCGTCGCTGTCGCTCGTGCTATGCCCTGCGCTTGGCCGAGGCGTGCCGCGTGGCCCAGGAGCGCGGGTTTGAGTTTGTGGGCACGACGCTCGCCGTCTCGCCGTATCAGCTGTTCGATACCTGCAATGATGTTTTGGAGCGTCTGGCTGCCGCCCGCGGTCTCACCCCGGTGATTCGCGATTTTCGCCCGTATTATCCCGAGGCTGCGCGCCGTTCGCGTGAGCTGGGCATGTATCGGCAGAATTACTGCGGCTGCCGTTTCTCGGCGGTCGAGGCGGCCATGGATCGCGCCCGCATCCGCGACGAGCGCAAAGCCGCCAAAAAGTAGTTCGTTTGGGACGTCAGCCTGCTAGGATGTAGAGCGGACTTTAGCTATATAAGGAGTATCCGACGTGTCTATGCGTACCGATGATTTTGACTACAACCTTCCTGAGGAACTGATTGCCCAGGCTCCTGCCGAGCCGCGCGACTCCTGCCGCCTGCTGGTGGTGGATCGCAAAGGCTCCCAGGCGGGGAAGCCGCTGGAGCACGGCGGTACCGTTGAGCACCGCATCTTCCGCGACATCATCGACTATATCGAGCCGGGCGATGTGCTCGTCATCAACAAGACGCGTGTGATGCCGGCCCGCCTGATCGGTCGCAAAGCCGGCTCGGGTGGCGTGGTCGAGACGCTGCTGCTCAAGCGCCGTGAGGATGTTGACCCGCTGGGCCACGTTTGGGAGTGCCTGGTCAAGCCGGGCAAGCGCCTGAAGCCCGGTGCTCAGATTGAGTATCGCGCCGGTGGCGCCCATGCGCCCGAGGGGGCTCCCGTGGTGCTGACGGCCGAGGTCATCGACTTTGTCACCGATAGCCGCGGAGGCCGTCTGGTGCGCTTTGAGCCGGCCGGCTGCAATGCCGCCGGCGAGCCGCGCACGCTCGACGAGGCCATTCATGCTGCCGGTCACGTGCCGCTGCCGCCCTACATTACCGATTACGAGGGCGATCCCGAGAAGTACCAGACCGTCTACGCCATGAAGGAGGAGCACTCGGCTGCCGCTCCTACGGCGGGTCTGCACTTTACCCCCGAGCTCATGGCCGCTATCGAGGCCAAGGGCGCGAAGTTTGCCGCCGTCGAGCTCGAGGTGGGTATTGATACCTTCCGTCTGGTGGAGGAGGATGACCCCACGCAGCACGTCATGCACACCGAGCGCTACCACGTGTCACAGGAGGTTGTCGACGCCGTGCATAAGGCGAAGGCCGAGGGGCACCGCGTGATCGCCGTCGGCACCACCGCAGTACGCTCGCTCGAGAGCGCCTTTGACGCTGAGGCACCGGTGTCCGATCCGGCCGTGACGGCGCACTATTTTGAGGGCCGCGAGGATGGGGCCGATACGCTCGGCCGCGGCGACATCGTGGCGCGCGAGAACGCTACGACGCAGCTCTACCTCATGCCCGGCTCGACCTATCACGTGGTCGACGCGCTGATCACGAACTTCCACGTGCCGCGCTCCACGCTCATGATGCTCGTAAGCGCGCTTGCCACCCGCGACCAGATCATGGATGCCTACGCCGCTGCTATCGAAGAGCGCTACCGCTTCTTCAGCTTTGGCGACGCGATGCTCATTTTGTAGGTTACGGCGTTTTACAAACGCCGTAACCGGCCGACGCTGCAAACCCCCCTAAGCGGCAATCTGACGTTCAATCGTCGGGCATGACCAGAAGGTCAATGCCCCCCCCTCTTTCACGTCACCTTGCTCGCTTAGGGGCGTTTTCGCTGACTTTGCCAAAGCATCGGCAGGTACTCATTGGGGACGTACTTAAATGAGTGCCTGCAGAATGAGAGTGGATAATCTCCCGTTTTTGGCCTGCTTGGGGGCTCAAAGTGGGAGATTATCCACTCTCATTAGATGGCACTTGGGGACGTTCCTTTTTTGCCGGCACCTGGGGACAGTCCTTGTAATCGTTGGGGAGTGGTTACTTGCTCGCGAACAGCCAGATCAAGATGATCACTAGAACTACGGCGACGATGCAGACGATGGCGCCGGTGAATTTGATGCGTGAGTCGCGGGTACGCTCGCGCACCGCGTCCTCGGTGGCCTCGAGCTGGGCGACTTCTCGCTCGGTCTCGGTGTGTTCGGCTTTGTCTCGGGCCAAGGACCCTGCAAGCGACTCAGTGATCTCTGGGTGGTCGTGCACCTCGGTCGCCTGTTCGATGATCGACTGCGCATGTGCGGCATCTGTTTGGGCGTTGGCGATGGTCTGCTCCTGGTCGCGGCGCGCCTTGTCCTCGGCAGCGATCTTCTCGCGCAGTTCGCGCTGACGAGTCGCGGCGGCGGTCTTCGCCGTCTGCAGCTCGTCGCGCGCGGCATCGGCTTCGGTCGTCACGGCTTGGTGCGCGCGTTTTGCGTCGGCGATAGGGGCTTGAGCCTGCTCGACGGCCTGCTCGGCTGCGGCAAGCGAGTGCTCAAGGTCGGCGGTGATGCGCGGGACATCTTCTTCGGCTTTACGCAGGGCATCTGCCGTGTCGGAAATCTGCATCGAGAGCTCGCTGGTGCGCACCGTATAGTTGGCGGGATTTGCCGAGGGATTGCGTTGCAGCTCGGCATACTCATGACGCAGCGTCTCGAGCTGGGCGCGCGTGGCGTCGACGGTTTGTTGTGCGGCGGCAATGCCGGCGTCTCGCTCTGCCTTCACCTTGTCGCGGATGCGCTTGGAATCCTCAAGACGTCGAACGAGGCGGTTGCCGGTCTCGCGTGAGCTCGCCTCGCGGGCCTCCACGGCGTCGAGCGCGGCCTTCAGGCGGAGCTCAGTCGCGTCATCCTCTGTCTTCATTTGTTCGAGCTGACCCTTGAGCTCTGTCGCTTTGGAGGCGTGGGCATCACGGTCAATCTCGGCGGCCGCTGCAGTCTTTTGGGCCGTGGCAATCGCCTGGCGCTGGTCGGCGACGATCTGGTCGTAGCGGCCTGCGATATCCTGGCGCGTCTCGAGTTCCTCGGTCTGGTCGGCAATGCGCTGCTCAAGTTCGGCCAGGTGGGCACGGGCATCGGCAAGTGCCTTTTTCGCGGCGTTCATCTCGCGCATGGCCGAGGCGCCCTGGGCGATAAAGGTGCCCACGGCGTTCGCGGTGTTCGAAACGGCGGTCCCCAGATCGCGGCTCGCGGCGGGGGAGTGCGGGGCGGTCGGGCGAGCGGTGTCGGCAGCGTCCGCATCGGTAGCCTGCGGCGCGGCGATATTGCCGGTGCCGCCCTCGACCACAGAAAAGCCTGCTGCGTGCGGGTCGACCGCATCGGCGCCAATCGTGGGATGCTCGAGCTGCAGAAACGAGGGCATGGCGCTGCCCTGGTCGGCAACCGGAGTCTCGCCGGGTACGAAGGTCGAGGCTGCCTCGGCGGCCTCCTCTTCCTCGGCGTCAACGTCAGCGTCGGCCACGGCGTCTTTCATCGCTTTGACGGCATCCATCATGGAGTCCATGACGGCGTCGAGCTCTTCTTCCGAAGAAACCTCGATAGGGCCCGCAGCTTGCGGAGCGGCATCCTGTACGGGGTCGTCGTCCTGAGCGGGCGCATCGTCGTTTTGCTCGCCGGCATCTTCGGCGCCGGGGGTTTCCGCCGTAGCGCTTTCGTCCAAGATGGGGTCGTCGAGGTCAATATCATCGCAGGTCACAGCGTCGGCATCTGCAGTGACGTCTGCGGAATCATCAATATGCTGTTGAGTCTGGGGGTCCAGCTCGTCTGTCATAGGCATGTGCTCCTCATCGTTGTTTGTCACCCTATGATAAAGTCTCGCGCCGACATCCCGCGCGCTGCAGCAAAGTTTCAAAACGTGTTCGATGGCTCGCGTCGATAGCAAAAACTCGGCCACTTTATCCAGTTTGTACTTGACAATCCCTTCGCCGAAAGACGTTATGCCGTTCGCCTGCCGAGGCCTTTTCTTTTCACTTGAACCCGTTAAAGTTGCATTTCAGCTTTTGTCGCGTTTATTTGGATGCGCGCAGTCGGCGGGTGCGCCCGTCGCGATTTGAAAGGACTTTATATGGGACTTTTCACTGGTAAGACCGTGATCGTCACCGGCGGCGGCAAGGCCACGCTCAAGGACGGCTCCGCTGGCTCCATCGGCTACGGTATCGATATCGCTTTTGCCAAGGAGGGCGCAAACCTCGTCATCACCGGCCGCAACGTTGCCAAGCTCGAGGCTGCCAAGGAATCCCTCGAGGCCGAGTACGGCGTCAAGGTTCTGCCTGTTCAGGCCGATGTCTCGGCTGGTCAGGACAACGAGGCCGTCGTCCAGAACGTCATCGACAAGGCTATTGAGGAGTTCGGCCGCATCGACGCCGTCGTCAACAATGCTCAGGCCAGCGCCTCGGGTGTGACCATCGCCGACCACACCATGGATCAGTTTAACCTGGCCATTTATTCCGGTCTGTATGCCACCTATCTGTACATGCAGAAGGCCTATCCGCACCTGAAGGAAACCAAGGGCTCCGTGGTCAACTTTGCCTCGGGCGCCGGCCTGTTTGGCAACTATGGTCAGTGCAGCTATGCCGCCGCCAAGGAGGGCATCCGTGGTCTGACTCGCGTTGCCGCCAACGAGTGGGGCAAGGACGGCATCAACGTCAATATCGTTTGCCCGCTTGCTTGGACCGCCGCGCTCGAGAACTTCCAAGATGCCTATCCCGAGGCGTTCAAGGCCAACGTCCACATGCCGCCGGCAGGCCACTACGGCGACGTCGAGAAGGAAATCGGCCGCGTTGTCGTTCAGCTCTGCGGTCCCGACTTTAAGTATATGAACGGCGAGACCGTCACCCTCGAGGGTGGCATGGGCCAGCGCCCGTAGGAGTTACGGCGTTTTACCAAACGCCGTAACGCGCCGACGCTGCGCGGTCACCAGAGCGACAACTTGTCATTCAAAGAGGGCGGCATGACCAGAAGGTCTATGCCGCCCTCTTTTCATGCCAATTTGTTCGCTCTGGTGACCGCTCGCTGACGTTGCCAAAATATCGGCGTTGCCGTGGCTGGTAAATAGCTCCACTCATCGGGGACGTACTTAAATGAGTGCCCGCAGAATGAAAGTGGATAATCTCCCGTTTTTGGGCTGTGCTTTGGGCAAAAGTGGGAGATTATCCACGCTCATCCGGTAAGCGTCCAAAAATCCACGCTCATTTGCCGTGTCCCCGCCGCATCCTCCTCGCGCCAGTTTCTGTCGAGTCGGTGCTTCTTGCGGGTTGCCCGTATAATGGTTTGCGTATGAACCGCAACCAAGGAGTTCCAGTTTATGGACCAGAACCTTTTTAAATTCGACCTGATCGCCGAGGACCCGACGACGCACGCGCGTGCCGGCGTACTGCACACCCCGCACGGCGACATCGAGACGCCGATTTTTATGCCCGTGGGCACCAAGGCAAACGTCAAGGGCATTCCTACCGAGACTGTCAAGAAGCTCGGCGCCCAGATCGTGCTCGCCAATACCTATCATCTGTCCATGCGTCCCGGCGAGGACACCATCGCCGAGCTGGGCGGCCTGCACAAGTTCATGAACTGGCACGGCCCCATCCTCACCGACTCGGGCGGTTTCCAGGTCTTCAGCCACAACGATGCCGTCAAGCTCACCGATGAGGGCGTGCGCTTTATCGTCAACGATTACGACGGCCGCCACGTGTTTTGGACGCCCGAGGACAACATGGAAATCGCCATGAAACTCGGCTCCGATATCTGCATGCAGCTCGACCAGTGCCCGGGCTATCCCGCCACGCGCGCCTACGTTGAGCGCGCCGTTGAGCTGTCGAGCATGTGGGCCGAGCGCTGCTATAAGGCGCATACCCGCGATGACCAGGCGCTCTTTGGCATCGTTCAGGGCGGCATGCACCTGGATCTGCGCCTGCGTTCGCTGCGCCATCTGGAGGAGTGCGGCGACTTCCCGGGCTATGGTATCGGTGGCTATTCGGTGGGCGAGGATCACGAGACCATGTTCGAGACCCTGGCGCCGCTCGTGAGCGAGTACATGCCCAAGCATAAGCCGCGCTACCTGATGGGTGTCGGCAACCCCACCACGCTCGTACGCGGCGTGGGCGTGGGCATCGACATGTTCGACTGTGTGCTGCCGACGCGCACCGGTCGCATGGGTACGGCGTTCTCCAGTGAAGGTCGCCTTAACTTCCGTAACGCGCGCTTTGCGCACGACGACGGCCCCATCGACCCCACCTGCACCTGCCCGGTGTGCACGGGCGGCTACAGCCGCGCGCTCATTCGCCACATGGTCACGCAGAAGGAGATGCTCGGCGGCATTTTGCTTTCGATGCACAATATCTACTACCTGCTCAACCTTATGCAGCGTGCCCGCCAGGCCATTATCGAGGGCCGCTACGGCGCATTCGTGAGCGATTGGATGAATAGTCCTGCCGCGGTGGATTACTAAGGGCGACAGACACGCTTGCAGAGCGTGGGCAACGGCAATGGTCGAGCGCCAGCCGGTCGTCACATTCGCTGACACCGGCTGCGCGACCGCTGGCCGATAGCTTGTAAGTGCTTGATGCATCGTGGGTACCATACCGAATAGTTGATGTTCGGGCGGGTGTTTGACGCATGGCGTCGACCCCGCCCGTTTTTCTTTTTCTCGATAGGAGTACCCATGATTAAGAATGAGAACGTCGAGGGCGAGCCTGCCTACGACGAGACGTACCGCCGCGGCCCCGTGGTCATGCGCGGCCCCATGATTCCTAAGGACAACACCTACGCCAACCTGCTGGCGCCCGAGGAGTCGACTGACTGGCTGCACGCCGACCCCTGGCGCGTGCTGCGAATTCAGGCAGAGTTTGTCGATGGCTTTGGCGCGCTTGCCGAGCTTGGACCTGCGGTGACTATCTTCGGTAGCGCCCGCACGCCCAAGACCGATCCGCTCTACAAGGCGGCGCGCACCGTCGGGCGCAAGATCGCGCAACGTGGCGTGGCGGTCATCACCGGTGGCGGCCCCGGCATCATGGAAGCGGCCAACAGGGGAGCAGCGAGTGTCAACGGCAAGTCAGTTGGCCTAGGCATTGAATTGCCGCACGAGCACGGGCTCAACAAATACGTGAACCTCGGCATGGACTTCCGCTACTTCTTTGTGCGCAAAACCATGTTCGTTAAGTACAGCTCGGGCGCCATCGTATTTCCCGGCGGCTTTGGCACGCTCGACGAGATGTTCGAGGTTCTCACGCTGGTGCAGACGCACAAGGTCAAGCGCATGCCGCTCGTGCTGGTGGGCAGCGAGTACTGGCAGGGCCTGTTCGACTGGCTCAACGGTCCGGTGATGGACGCCGGCATGATCAGTCCGCTCGATCCGGATCTGGTACACATTACCGACGACCTCAACGAGGCCGTTGACATTGCCCTGAGCGGGCTGATGTAGAGTAGCTAAAATGGGACGGGGCTAAAAAGACCGGTGCGTAACGTTACATGCCAGTCTTTTTAGCCCCGTCCCAAATGAACTGCTTCCAAGTTGCGGTGGAATAGGGATTGATTTGCGGCTGATAAGCCAAAAACAGTCCCTATTCCACCGCAAGAGGTAAAGGTGCCCCTAGTGGATGGGCTGGTAGCGGGGGCAGTAGCTGATGGCGATGGCATCGACGCCTACGTGGGTGGCGATGGTGCAGCCGATGGGGCCAGTGCCGGCGTCTACGTAGTCCTGGCCCGCGAGCGCCTCGTTGACAAGTTCCTGCTCCTCGGCGGCGCCGGTCGTGAGCACGCGCACGCTTGAGCCCGGGTGCTCGTCCAAAAACGCGAGGCAATCTGCCATGGTGTTGGCGACGATGCGCTTGGCGCCGCGGCCCTTTTTGATTGCCTTGATCTCGCCCGATTTCCACTCCGGCGAAACGGCCAGGCGAATGTTGAGTATCTGCGTCAGCTGGCCGGCGAGCTTGGGGGCGCGGCCGTTTTTGACCAGGTTCTCGAGCGTGCGGGGAATCAGCAGCAGGTGGGCTTCGGGCAGCGTCGCGCGGATCTGCGCCTCGGTCTCGTCCAAGCTGCGGCCGTCCTCGCGCATGGCAAGCGCGTACTCCACCAGCAGGCCCTCGGCGCCCGAGCCGGTGCGCGAATCGATGCAGCGCACGTCGAGCTCGTGGGTCTCGGCGACCAGGCATGCGTTGGAATAGCAGGCGGACCACTCGCTGCACAGCGAGATAAAGATCGCGCTGTCGTGGCCATCGGCGCGTACGCGGTCAAACAGCGCCTTGAACTCGCCGGCGCTCGGCTGCGAGGTGTGCGGCAGCTGCTCGGAGCCGGCCATGCGGGCGACGTATTCCTCGGCGGTAATCTGCACCTGGTCGAGCAGGTCCTCGCCCTCGATAATCACATGCAGCGGAATCACGTAAATGCCGAGCTCTTGGGCACGGGCGGGGGAGATGTCCGATGTGGAGTCGGTTATGATGGCAAAAGACATAATTGCACCTTTCGTTGGGGCGCGGCAGCGCCGCCTTCTGAAAGCAAAGTGCGACAAGTATAGTGGAGTTGCTCTACATTGCTAGGTTCAATTGTTGAATAGTCAACAGTTTGAAGCGGTGATGTGGAAATCATCAACTGGGGAAGAAGGGTGCCGATGGCGGCATTGCAACTTTGCGAGCGGCCGGTTGTGCTGTTCGATTTTGACGGCACGGTGGCCGATACGGGTCGGGCAGTGATGACCTCGACGCGCAAGACGCTGGCTGCGCGCGGGTTTTCGGAGACGCAGATGGGTGATCTGCGCCGCATGATCGGGCCGCCCCTGTGGAAGAGCTTTCACGACTTTTACGGCTTTTCCCGCGAGGAGTCGCTTGTGGTGGCCGATGAGTACCGCGCCTTTTTTGATGAACTGGGACCGGAGGAGTATCCCGTGTTCAATGGGGTCCCCGAGCTGCTGGATGGGTTGGTCGCCCAAGGCAAACGTATGGCCGTGGCGACGTCGCGCATGGAGGCCAAGTGCATCGACATGGTGCATGAGCTCGGGCTCTCTCAGTTTGAGGCGGTGATTGGCATGAATCCGCCGCAGGGACGCGAGACCAAGGCCGATTCGGTCCGCGATGCCCTGGCGGCGCTCGGCGCGACGGCCGACGATGCCGTGATGATCGGCGATCGCTTTAACGATGTGGAGGGCGCGCACGCAATGGGCGTGCCGTGCATCGGCATCTATTCGGGCGCGGCGGCGCCGGGCGAGCACGAGGCGGCGGGTGCCGATGCGGTGGTGCACTCGGTGGCCGAGCTTGCTAAACTTTTCGCTATCTAATGACGTAATGTGAGGGGCGAGCGCGCTCGCCGCTCATTGGTAAGGAGGTCGTCCATGAATCAGGTGGAGCAGAGCGTCGCCGAGTATGTCGACGAGGTCTGGGAAGATGTCGTCGCCGATATCGAGCAGCTGGTGAGCTATCCGTCCGTGGCAGTTTCTGCCGATGCAGAGCCCGGCGCGCCGTTTGGCCGCCCGGTCCGTGACGCGCTCGACTGTGCGCTCGGCATCGCGCAGAAGCTCGGCTATCAGACGAGCGACGACGAGGGCTATGTGGGCATTGCCGATATTCCTGGCCGCGGCGACAAGCAGCTCGCGACCATCTGCCACGTGGACGTGGTGCCCGCCGGCCCGGGCTGGAACACCGACCCGTTTGCGATGGAGCGTCGCGAGGGCTGGCTGCTCGGCCGCGGCGTTATCGACGACAAGGGTCCGGCGGTGCTGTCGCTCTACGCCGGCGCCTATCTGCTCAAGCACGGCATTGTTCCGCGCTACACCTTCCGCGCACTGCTGGGCTGCGATGAGGAAGTGGGCATGTCCGACGTTCACCATTATCTGGAGAACCACGCGAACCCCGACTTTCTGTTTACGCCCGATGCCGAGTTCCCGGTCTGTAATGCCGAGAAGGGCCAGTTTGGGGCGACATTTGTGAGCTCCAAGATCGACGGCGGGCGCATTGTGTCCTGGAGCGGTGCCGAGGCGAGCAACGCCATTCCGTCGCAGTCTATCTGCGAGCTTGCGATTGCCGCCGATGAGCTGCCGGCGCCGGTCGAGAACGGCGACCGCCTGGAGATCACGGCGCTCGATAACGGGCATGCGCAGATTTTCGCCCACGGCATTGGCGGTCATGCCTCGATGCCAGAGGGAACGATCAACGCCGTCGGGCTGATCGTGGCGTATCTGCGCGAGGCCGAGGACGCGTTTGGTGCACGCGACGAGCGCCTGCTGACGCCTGCCGAGCACGAGTTCGTCAAGTTCCTGGCCTTTGTGCATGCGGACGCCTATGGTCGCGGCCTGGGTATCGATGCGACGAGTCCGGCGTTTGGCCCGCTTACCTGCAACGCTGGCGTCATCCGCGTGGCGGATGGCCATATTGAGCAGGTCATCGACGTGCGCTTCCCCGACAGCACGAGTGCCGATACCATCCGCGAGCAGCTCGATCCGCTCGTGGGCCGTTTTGGCGTGACGTGCCGTGTGGGTCGTGCGAAGGTGCCGTTCTCGGTCTCTGCCGACGATCCGGCCGTGAAGGCGCTTATTGATACCTATAACGAGTTTACGGGCAAGCATGCTGAGCCCTTTGCCATGGGCGGCGGCACGTACGCGCGCAACTTTGCCCGCGCCGTCTCGTTTGGCCCCGAGGAGACCGGTCTGGAGCTGCCCGAGTGGGGCGGCCAGATGCACGGTCCCAACGAGTGCGCCAACGAGGAACAGCTCAAGCAGGCGCTCAAGATTTATATCGTGGCGATCTTACGTTTGAACGAGCTTGAGCTTTAAGGCTGCGGCGTTTTAACAACTTAGCACCCCTTTCGTCCGGGCTTTTTAAGTTGCGGTGGAATAGTTCCTAGAATGGGCCATTTGATGGCCAAGCAGGAACTATTTCACCGCAACTTTGTTTTTATTGGTGTAAAAGGCGGGTCATGCTTGGTGGCGGGTTTGTTATTCGTTTGTAAAGCCGAGCCGCGCTTGCGGTAAGGGTCTATCAGATGCCCGTAATAAAGCGCAGCTGACGCGGGCGCTGCCCGATCGAGACCGTATCTTTCCAAACAGCAAAGCGGGCAGGGTGCCCGCGAGTCGCTTGTATGAAAGGAAGATCATGCTCGATCAGGCTTATTCTCGTCGTCAGTTCCTCGGCCTCGCTGGTGGTCTTGCCAGCATCGTCGGCCTCGGTCTCGTTGGTTGCGGCGGCGCAGGCGCAACCGACGCCGCCGACAAGGGTAGCGCCGCTGCTGCCGAGTCCGTCTCGGGCGAGGTAACCTACGACGGCGCCTCCTCGTTCCAGGCTCTCGTCGAGGCTGCTGCCGAGAAGTTTATGGATGCCAACCCCGACGTCTCCGTCTCCGGTTCGGGCAACGGTTCGGGCAAGGGCCTGACCGCTGTCGCCGCCGGCACCGTCACCATCGGTAATTCCGATGTCTTCGCCGAGACCAAGCTCGAGGCCGATCAGGTCAAGAACCTCGTCGATCACGAGGTCGCCGTCGTGGGCATGGGCCCCGTCGTCTCCAAGAACGTGACAGTCGACGACCTGACCCTCGAGCAGCTCAAGGGCATCTTCTCCGGCCAGATCACCAACTGGAAGGAGGTCGGCGGCGACGACGCCAAGATCGTCGTTCTCAACCGCAAGGCCGGCTCCGGCACCCGCGCCACCTTCGAGGCCGCCGTCTTTGGCGACGAGGCCGTCGACTTTAAGGGCGACGCCGAGCTCGACAAGTCCGGCGATGTCCAGACTCAGATGGGCAGCACCGACAACGCCATCTCCTACCTTGACTTCTCGCACTTCGATGACTCCAAGTTCAACGCCATCATGGTCGAGGGCGTCGAGCCCAAGAGCACAAACGTCACCGACGACTCCTTCAAGATCTGGGCGACCGAGCACATGTACTGTGCTAAGGACGCCGACGAGGCCACCAAGGCCTTCCTGGAGTTCATGCTTTCCGACGACGTCCAGGGCAAGCTCGTCGAGGAGCAGGGCTTTATTCCCGTTTCTGCCATGAAGGTCGTCAAGGACGCCAGTGGCAAGGTCTCCGCTAAATAAGTAATCGCCCCCGGAAAGGTTTGCAATGGCAAAACAGCTGCCAAAGCGCGAGCTTGAGAACGTGGGCCTGGGCGTCACGGGTGCGTGCGTAGCGCTCGTGACGCTTGTCGTTGCCGCGCTCATCTTTATGGTCGCCCAAAAGGGCCTCTCGGCTTTTTTCAAGGACGGCGTCTCGATCATCGAGTTTTTTATCGGTACCAAGTGGGACCTGGCCAACACGGCCGAAAACGGCCTGCCCTACACTGGCGCCCTGCCCCTGATCGTCACCTCGTTTGCGGTCATGGTGTTCTCCACGCTCATCGCACTGCCCATCGCCATCGGCTCTGCCATCTTTGCGGTCGAGATTCAGCCTAAGTTTGGCTCCAAGGTTTTTCAGCCGCTTATTGAGCTTTTGACCGGCATTCCCTCGGTCGTCTTTGGCCTGATCGGCTTTCACGTGGTCGTCGGCCTTATGAAGAGCGTTTTCCACGTGAGCACGGGTCTGGGCATCTTGCCCGGCGCCATCGTGCTGGCCGTCATGATTCTGCCGACCATGACCACCCTTTCGGTCGATGGCCTGCGCGCCGTGCCCGATAGCTACCGTCAGGGTTCGCTCGCGCTGGGCTATACCCGCTGGCAGACCATCTGGCACGTGGTGCTCAAGTCCGCCATGCCGTCGCTCATGACCGCGGTCATCCTTGGCATGACGCGCGCCTTTGGCGAGACACTCGCCGTGCGCATGGTTATCGGCGGTATCGAGGCCATGCCGACGTCGCTGCTGTCGCCGGCCTCGACCATCACCACCACGCTCACCACGTCTATGGCGGTCTATGCCGAGGGCTCGGCCCAGGACGATGTTCTGTGGGCGCTCGGTCTGCTGCTGATGGGCATGAGCCTCATCTTCATCCTGATCATCCACCTTATCGGCCGCAAGGGGGCGAAGGCTCGTGGCTAGCACGCGCATTCATATCGACGAGGCGAGACTCGGGCGTGTCCAAAAGCAGGACCGCATCGCCACGGGCGTGCTGACGGCGATCGCCGCCATCGTCATGCTCATCGTCGTCTCCATGGTGGCCTATATCCTGTTCGAGGGGGTCTCGACGCTGTTCCAGCCGGGCTTTCTCACGCAGCCCGCGCGCGCCAACGGAACCCAGGGCGGCGTGCTCTACCAGCTGTTCGACTCGTTCTATCTGCTGCTGATTACCCTAGTCATCTCGGTGCCCATCAGCTTGGGCGGCGCGGTCTTCCTGGTCGAGTACGCTCCAGACGGCCCCATCCGCGACATCGCCTCCACAGCCATCGAGACGCTGTCCTCGCTGCCCTCCATCGTCGTTGGCATGTTCGGCTTTCTGGTGTTCTCGGTGCAGCTGGGCTGGAAGTACTCCATCATCTCCGGCGCCGTCGCGCTCACCATGTTCAACATCCCCATCCTGGTGCGCGTGATCCAGCAAGCGCTCGAGGACGTGCCGCAGGCCCAGCGCGATGCGTGCCTGGCCATGGGCCTCACCCGTTGGGAGGCTACGCTGCACATCCTGATCCCCGAGGCCATGCCCGCCATCGTGACCGGCATCGTGCTTTCGGCCGGCCGTGTGTTTGGCGAGGCCGCAGCACTGCTCTTTACCTCGGGCATGAGCTCGCCGGTTCGCCTGAACTTCTTGAGCTTTAACCTGTCGAGTCCCACCTGCGCCTGGAACGTGTTCCGCCCCGGCGAGTCGCTCGCCGTGCACATCTACAAGATCTATGGCGAGGGCAGTCCCGAGGCCCAGCAGATCGTCTGGGGCACCGCGGCACTGTTGATGATCTGTGTGCTGCTGTTTAACGTAGTCGCCCGTATCGTGGGCAAGCAACTGGCAAGGAGGATGACGGCCGAATGAGCGAGATAAATGCAGCGCCCGCAACCGAAGCGGCATCGTCCGACACCCAGGACTTTTTGTCGAGCGTGGGGGAGAGTGAGAAATGCGTGCGCGTAAGCGGCAAGGCCGTGAGCGACGAGGTCGTGCTCTCCACCAAAGACGTCAACGTGTACTATGGCGACCACCATGCACTGCACAACACGTCGCTCGACTTTCACAAGGGCGAGATCACGGCGCTCATTGGGCCTTCGGGCTGCGGTAAGTCAACTTTCTTGCGCAGCCTCAACCTTATGAATCGCGAGATTCGCGGCTGCCGCGTGGAGGGCGAGATCAACTACCGCGGGCGCAACGTGAACACCAAGACCGAGAACACCTACGAGCTGCGTCGGTCCATTGGCATGGTGTTTCAGCAGCCCAATCCTTTCCGCAAGTCTATTCGCGACAACATCACGTTTGCGCCCAAGCGCCACGGCATCACCGACCGTGACGAACTCGATCGCATGGTCGAGGAAAGCCTGCGCGGCGCGGCGCTGTGGGACGAGGTCAAAGACAAGCTCGACAAGAGCGCCTACGCGCTTTCGGGCGGTCAGCAGCAACGTCTGTGCATCGCGCGCACGCTGGCGCTCAACCCCGACGTGATCCTGTTCGACGAGCCCTGCTCGGCGCTCGATCCCATCTCGACGCTGGCGATCGAGGACCTGATGTCGTCGATCGTCGCCGACCGCGCCATCGTCATCGTGACGCACAACATGGAGCAGGCATCGCGTGTGTCTAACCGCACGGCGTTCTTCTACATGGGCGATATGGTCGAGTACGACGAGACCGACGAGATTTTCCAACGGCCCAAGGATAAGCGGCTGAATGATTACCTCACCGGCATGTTCTCCTAGTCCGGGACATGCTTGAGGCCCGCGGCGGCCACGGTCGCCACGGGACTGATTGGAGAGGCGGGTCATCTCTTTTGCGAGATGGCCCGCCTTTTTGCTCTGCGACCGAAACGACCACCACAAAGGGGACAGGCACCTTCGTGGTGGTTTGGGGTGGGGCTCGCTGCTATCATGGACAACGTTGAATTTCTACGAAGGAGCAGGGCATATGGCGATTCTTTTGGGATGCGATTCCGTCAGCCTAGAGTTTCCCACCAAGCATATTTTCGATAGCGTGACGCTCGGCGTGGGCGAGGGCGACCGCATTGGTATTGTCGGTAAAAACGGCGACGGCAAGTCGACGCTGCTGAGCGTGCTCGCCGGCACGTTGGAGCCCGACGACGGCCGCGTGACGCACCGCCGCGGCACGACGATCGGTCTGCTCGGCCAAAAGGACAATCTGGTCGATACCGACACCGTGCATCATGCCGTCGTGGGCGACACGCCCGAGTATGAGTGGGCGTCGAGTCCGCGTACGCGCCAGATTCTGGCCGGCCTTATTAGCGATGTGCCCTGGGAGGGCACGGTGGGCGAGCTTTCGGGCGGCCAGCGCCGTCGCGTGGACCTCGCGCGCCTGCTGATTGGCGACTACGACGTGCTTATGCTCGACGAGCCCACCAACCACCTGGACATGCGCACCATCAACTGGCTCGCGCGTCACTTAAAGGCCCGTTGGCAGCGCGGTCAGGGCGCCATGCTCGTGGTCACGCACGACCGCTGGTTCTTGGACGAGGTCTGCACCAGTATGTGGGAGGTCCATGACGGCCAGGTCGATCCCTTCGAGGGCGGCTATTCGGCATACATCCTGCAGCGCGTAGAGCGCGACCGCATGGCCGCGGTTACCGAGGAGCGCCGTCGCAACATGGCGCGCAAGGAGCTCGCGTGGCTAAGCCGCGGCGCCCAGGCGCGCTCCACCAAGCCCAAGTTTCGCGTGGATGCCGCTCGCGAGCTCATCGCCGACGTACCGCCCGTGCGCGACGAGCTGGAGCTCAAGCGCCTCGCCGTGAGCCGCCTGGGCAAGCAGGTTATCGATGTGGTCGACGTGGACGCCGGCTATGCGGATACCGATGGCGCGCCCAAGCAGGTGCTCACCGATGTGACCTGGCTCATCGGCGCGGGCGACCGTTATGGTCTTTTGGGCGAGAACGGCGCCGGCAAGTCGACGCTGCTCGATGTGATTCAGGGCAAGATTGCGCCCACGCGCGGCCGTGTGAAGATTGGCCAGACAGTGCGCTTCGGCGTGCTGTCGCAGCAGCTCGAGGAGCTCGAACCCTACATGGGCGACACGATTCGCGAGGTGCTCAGCAACTATAAAAAGTACTACGTCATCGACGGCAAGGAGACTTCACCCGAGAAGCTCTGCGAGCGTCTGGGCTTTACGACGCAGCAGCTCTGGAGCCGCATCGGCGATCTTTCGGGCGGCCAGCGCCGTCGCCTGTCGCTGCTGCTGACGATCCTGGACGAGCCCAACGTGCTCATCCTGGACGAGCCCGGCAACGACCTGGATACCGACATGCTGGCGATTGTCGAGGACTTGCTGGACGGCTGGCCCGGCACGCTGATTCTGGTGACGCACGACCGCTTTTTGATGGAGCGCGTGACCGACCAGCAGTGGGCGCTGCTCGACGGCCACCTGACGCATATGCCTGGCGGCGTCGACCAGTACCTGCGCCTGTGCAACGCCACCGCCGAGGGCGAGCCCGTGGGTGCACCGAGCGCCAAGACCGGTACGTTCGACACCGGTGCCGCGGCGGCTGCGGCCGAAAAGCCCAAGTCGAGCGGTCAGCCCAACGGCCTTTCCAATGCCGAGCGCCAAAAGCTCCGTCGTGAGGTGAGCTCGCTCGAGCGCAAGATGGAAACGCAGCGCGCTCGCGTGGAGGAGGCCGAGGCCGCCATGGCCCAGGTCGATCCCACCAACTACACGGCGCTGGGCGAGCAGCAGGCAAAGATCGACGAGGCCCACGCCGCCATGGACGAGCTGGAGATGGCGTGGCTCGAGGCGAGTGAAAAGCTCGAGGGCGAGGAGTAGGCGAGGATGATCAAGGCCGCGTTTTTTGATATCGACGGCACGCTGCTGAGCTCTGAGACGCACCGGATTCCGGCGTCGGCGCAGCAGGTGCTCGACAGCTTTCACGAGCAGGGGATTGCGTGCGTCATTGCCACGGGTCGCCCGACCTACCAGATGCCCGATTGGCTGTTCGATCTTGGTTGGGATGCGTACATTACGCTTTCGGGCCAGCACTGTTTTGATGCCGAGGGCGTTTACCGTAGCTGCCCGATCGATCCGGACGACGTTGCGGTGATTGTGGACCAGGTGGCCGAGGGGCGCTACGACTCGCTGTGCATGCAGGGCGAGAACTCGTTTGTGAACCGCCTGTCCGAGCGCGTGGTGACGGCCGGCAGCAACGCGGGAATTGTCTACCACGAGGAGCCGTTTGAGCACGCCTTTGACGCGCCGGTCTACCAGTTTTGCGCCTTTGTGGATCCGGCCGACGAGCATATCGTGACCGACGCCGTGTCGCATTCGCTCACCACGCGCTGGTGCGACCTGTTCTGCGACATTATTCCCGCTAACGGCGGCAAGGACCTGGGTGTGGCAGCGACGCTGGAGCGCCTGGGTGTCGACGCGAGCGAGGCGATCGCCTTTGGCGACGGCGAGAACGACCTGTCGATGTTCTCGGCCGTGGGCACAAGTGTGGCCATGGGCAACGCGCAGGATACCGTGAAGGCCGCAGCGACCTACGTGACGACCGCCGTGGACGACGACGGCATTTACAGCGCCGCCAAGCACTTTGGGCTACTGTAGCTGCGGCCGGCACTTAGGGACGTTCTTTTTCTGCCGGCAGCTGGGGACACTCCTTGCGGGGCGTCCCCATTTTGTTTTCGTCCCGCATGTTTTGTGAAACACGGCTAACTTTTAGGCAAAGTAGTAAGACATGGGCAACTTTTGCGGTAAAGTAAATCAAGCAAAAGTATCCAAAGGCTAACTAGAAGCCATCGCGAAAGGCGGCCCATGGCCCTGCGTGAATCCGGAGAAGACTATCTCGAATCGATCTACGTTCTATCGGAACGTCAGGGCATCGTGCGCTCGATCGACGTTGCCGAATACTTGGGCGTAACCAAAGCAAGCGTCTCTAAAGCCATGGCGGCCTTGGAGAGCACCGGCTACGTGGAGATGGGCAAACGCGACGTGCATCTGACGGAACGCGGTCTTGAGGTTGCCCGTCAAATGTGGGAGCGCCACTGCTTTTTTGTAGGTCTGCTAGAGGACGCAGGCGTAACGCCCGAGGTCGCGTCGTAAGAGGGCTGCCACATGGAGCACTGCCTGAGCGAGGAGAGCTTCGAGAAGCTAAGATCGATGCTGAGACGGGACAGCGACCGGGACCAGTAGACCCGCCAACCAAGTCCAACTCAGACAAGGAACCCCGCCAACAAGCGATGCCCAAGAACCACCAGCAACGTCACCGCAGGCCGGGACCGGGCTTGGTTTTGAAAACATTCCGCAGACCAGAAGCGCCCCCGTTCGTAGCTCCGAAGGAGCAGAACGGAGGCGCTTCATTGGTCGAGGACGTTTTCAAAACCAAGCCCGGTCCCGGCCGGAGGGACCACAGGCGCTACAGGTTCTTGACACCCATCGCGCGCATGGCGTTCAGGATGGCGATGATCGCCACGCCTACGTCGCCAAAGACGGCAAGCCACATATTGGCGATACCCAGCGCTGCCAGCACAAGGATCAGCAGCTTAATGCCCAGCGCAAAGATTATGTTCTGCCAAACAATCGACATGGTCTTGCGCGCCACGCGGATCGCGCGGGAAATGTTGGACGGCTTGTCATCCATGAGCACCACGTCGGCGGCCTCAATCGCAGCGTCGGATCCCATGGCGCCCATGGCAATGCCCACATCGGCACGGGTGAGCACGGGCGCATCATTGATGCCGTCGCCCACAAAAGCGAGCTTGCCCTTGCCGCTTTCGGCCGCGAGCAGCGCTTCAACACGCTCGACCTTGTCGCCCGGCAGCAGCTGCGCGTGGAACTCGTCGAGCCCCAACTGTTCGGCAACGGACGTAGCTACTTCCTCGCGGTCGCCCGTGAGCATAACGGTGCGCTTGACGCCGGCGGCGTGCAGGTCGCGGATCGTCTGCTCGGCATCGGCCTTGACGGTGTCTGCAATCACGATGTGGCCGGCATACGCACCGTCCGCGAGCACGTGGAGGATGGTACCGACGACCTCACAGTCCGGCGCTTCAACGCCGGCTGCGGCGAGCATCTTGGCGTTGCCGACAACGACGTGCTTGCCATCGATGGTCGCTGTCACGCCATGGCCCGCGTCGTTGGCGGAGTCGCTCACGCGCTTGGGGTCGACCTCGCCCAGGTAGGCGGCGCGTACCGACTGCGCGATGGGGTGGTCGGAGAATGACTCGGCGAGGGCTGCGACTTCAAGCAACGATTGCTCGGTATAGCCAGCCTCGGGGTGCACCACGACCACCGAGAATGTGCCATTGGTGAGCGTGCCGGTTTTGTCGAAGACGACGGTGTCCACGTCGGCGAGCGCCTCGAGGTAGTTAGAACCCTTGATGAGAACGCCCAGCTTGGACGCGCCGCCAATGCCGCCAAAGAAGCTCAGCGGCACGCTGATCACGAGCGCGCACGGGCAACTGACGACCAGGAAGGTCAGGCCGCGCAGGATCCAATCGGACCAAGCGCCAGTCACCAGGCCGCCGCCAAGCGCGAGCACCGCGGCAGCGCCGGTGACGGCGGGGGTGTAGACGCGGGCAAAGCGCGTGATGAAGTTTTCGGTGCGCGCCTTCTTTTCGCTGGCATTCTCTACGAGCTCCAGGACGCGCGCGACGGTGGACTCGCCAAACGGCTTGGTGGTACGCACGCGGATGAGGCCCGTCATGTTGATGCAGCCGCTGATGATATCGTCGCCGGACTTGGCGGGGCGGGGGACCGACTCGCCCGTGAGCGCGGCGGTGTCGAGCTGGGTTTCGCCCTCGACGATGATGCCGTCGATAGGCACGCGCTCGCCGGGCTTGACGACGATCACGGTGCCGACGGCGATGTCATCGGGAAAGACCTGCTCGAGCGTGCCGTCGGTCTGCTCGACGTTAGCGTAGTCGGGCGCGATGTCCATCATGGCACTGATCGACTTGCGGCTCTTGCCCACGGCGTATGCCTGGAACAGCTCGCCGACCTGGTAGAACAGCATGACGGCGGCGCCTTCGGCCATGTGCGGGTCGGTGTCGGGGAAAAGCACCATGGCAAATGCGCCGATGGTCGCGACTGCCATAAGGAAACTCTCGTCGAAGGCCTTGCCGCGGCGAATGTTATTGAATGCCTTTTGCAGTACGTCGTAGCCAGCAATCAAAAACGGCACGAGGAACAGCACAAAGCTGGCGTAGATGTTGCCGGGCTCCCCAAATGCGATAGCGAGGGCGCCGAGCTCGTCGAGGGCATAAACAACGGCAAAAATGCCCAGTGCTACCAGGATGCGGTTGCGCTTATGCTCAAGGGACTCTTTCTTCTTGCGCTTCTTCTTTTTCTTTTTGGGATCGGCGGCTGTCATGATTCAAACCTCTCATTTGAGTTTATGAACACTCGCTCATATAATTTCGCGAGCAAAGGCCGCGGCAAGCGCGGCCTCGCAGGTCAACGTATGCGCGGGTTAGAGAATGATCTCGCAGTCCGGCTCGGCGTCGGCGGTGAACTCAACGACGCGGTCCAGGACCTCGTCGAACTTGGCGTCGTCGGCCTCGAGCGTCAGCTTCTGGGTCATAAAGTTGACCGAAACGGACTTGACGCCCTCGAGCTTGGCAAGTTCGTCCTGAAGCTCGCGCGCGCAGTTGGCGCAATCGATCTCGTCGAGCTTGAACTGCTTTTTCATGGTGGGTTCCTTTCCCTGTGTTAGCGGTCTGGGTGCCGGCCGCGCTGATACCGTGGGTGATTGCTATTCGCAGATATGGCTCATGCCCTGGTTAAGCATGGTGTAGACGTGATCGTCGGCGAGCGAGTAGAGAATGTTGCGGCCGTCGCGGCGGAACTTGACCAGGTGCGACTGCTTAAGCGTGCGCAGCTGGTGCGATACTGCCGACTGCGAGGTTGCGGTCGCTTCGGCGATGTCAGCCACGCAGAGCTCGCGGCCCATGAGGGCATAGAGGATCTTGATGCGTGTGGTGTCGCTGAAGACCTTGAACAGGTCGGCAAGGTCGTAGAGAAGCTCCTCGTCGGGAAGGTCCTCGGGCGAGCAGGTGGTGGGGATCACGGGCTCGGTGGCCTCGATGTCGGGTTTCGTTTCGTCGCCGCGGATACTCATTGCAATATCCTTTCATATGAACATGCGCTCATATAACTTATTTCCAATTATATGAGCGCATGTTCATATGTCAATGACGTTCAGGTAATTCGTCGCACAAAATGATGGGGAATAGTGGACGAGATTCCGGACTGAGCTGTTTTGATAGCCGATGCCGGGGTGGGTGCCCCCGCGCCGTGCAAAAATTGGAGTATTCTGCAACTATAGGGGGTCCGTTAATCTATTCTAGGCCAAATAAAGCCGCTCAAGAGTTATCCAAGGGCGGTCAACAGACAAGGTCTTCCTCAAATGTTGCCTAACGTTCCCGTTCGATAGCGTTTTTGTTTCTCATTTGGATTAACTTGTGGGTGCTGGAGGGCCGACCCTGCTGAATACTCGCAATTTTGCACATCGCTAGGGTACCCACCTTGTTAGCCGGTCTAGCTTCCGGCCCCGAAGATTCTGCCCTCGGGCGCAAGGCTGCTTATTTGGGCAAATGATGGGCTGTCGGATTCGACAGTCTGCATGTCATCGATTGCCGGAACTTCATTTATTGTCGGGTCATCCAGCGTGATACCTTCGAGTGTTGCTTTTTCGAGGTCGATTCGTTGACGATCTTCGGAATCCTGGCGAAGCTGCTTCTGAATTCGCTTTTTCTCTTCTATAAACCTTCTGAGCACAAACTGTCTCAGGTCCTCTTGCATGATTTGAAAGTCTTTTGGCAGACGCGAGGGGCGTATGCCCTCTTTCCGTTGGATCGCCTCCATGACCCTAACGAAAGCGCTGGCATGCATAAAGGAATAACGACTGACGGTGATGATTCCGTATCCCATGGACGCAAGCGCATTCTTGCGCTCCTCATCGATGGCGCGGTCTTCTTCCGCGTCATGATAAAACCCGTTGTATTCAATGTCTGTGCGAGATTTCTTTAGATACGCATCCATAAAGAACTTTTTGCGTCTCGTGAGATTCTTTGCGGCAGCGGTGACCTGCACCTCGTAATCGGTCTCAATTCCCTTAATACCAAGCCCTCCTTCGCTTTTAGGCAGCGTTAGCATCATGACAAAGGCCGTTTCCATAGGAGACCGGCATCCGTCGCGCACACATTGGATTGCCTTTCGGGCAAGGGCCAGACCGTCGCATCTGGTAATGGAATTAAAGAACTGTTTTAACCTTTCGGTCGAGGTGAGCGCGAAACGCTCGTTATACGAGGTGGAAGAGCCGGTTCCAAGGGAGTAAGCGCCGCACAATTCAAAGTAGTACTCCACCAGTTCGCGAAAAGGGAGATAGGTGGCGGCCTGAAGTGCGCAAAGCTCAACGCCAACAATGAAGATGCCATCTTTGAGCTCTATAAAGCGTGAGTTCGAGAATCGTTTTGACGAAACGTGGCATTGACAGTTCATTGCATAGCGCGCATTCCTGCGATCAAACACCATTACCTCGAGGCAATCATTTGCGTCGAGGGAAACATCGTGTTTGGTGAGCCATTCTGCGGCTGCGTCAAGGAGCGTTCCGGTGGGACATGATCCGTAAATCGCGGCAGGGTTACAGGGCTCGGTGTCTTTCGCAGACGCCGAATGCGCGGCCTGGTAGACCGCTTTTGCAGTGGTATGTGACAATACGATACTCATGGTATATATCGTGTCAGCTAATGCCGTGTTGATGGCGCTGAGTGGGAAAGTCGTTTTAGGGGCCTAACCAAATGCTGTCCAAAAGCTTGACGCAATTATGGGTTGGCATGCCTAAAATCAATGTTATCGCAGCTTAGCTATAGCATATAAAAACTCAATTGCTGCACATTTGATATCGATGCATCACCATCCGACAACGAATTACGTGTCGGGAATTGGCCGAAATCGTTCAAAATGAGGGTTCAGAATTTGTGATGGCAGATCTATCTGTGGAACGTAGGGCGGCCCCGCTGCGGTGTTTCCCGCTGCGAGGCCGCTCGTGAGCAAGCAGTGTTTGTCGCAGGCGTTGCTATTTCGCGAATAGGTTCTTGAGGTTGAACTCGGCCTGTACCGTGCGGAGCATGAGGTCGGTGTCGTCCAGACCCAGATGCTGCTCGTTGGCGTCGGGCGCGAGGGTGCCGCGACGGCGTGCCCAGTTCTCGAGCGCGGCGGGGGCGGACTCGCGGGGGAGCGAGCGCACGTCGGCGTCCAGGCTGCGGCAGATCTGGCGCGAGTCGATGACGATGATCTTGCCGGCGCGGCGTGCCTCGGCGTAGCCGTCCAGGTGGATCTTGAACCAGCTGTCCTCAAAGGCGGCGTTGTGTGCCATGTACGGGTACTTCTTCATAAGCTTGAGCAGCTGCTTTTGCAGCTCTTTGTTCTCGCGGAACGGCTTTTTGCCGTCGATGTCGTCCCAGGTGATGTGGTGGATATTCGACAACGGCACATCCTCGCCGCGGTAGATGTCGGGCAGGCCGCAGTAGTGTGCCTCGGCGTCATGCGGGACGGCGTCGCTGGTGAGCTCCATGATCTCCCAGCCCACGTTGATGATATAGCCGCGCTCGGGTGCACGGCCGGTGGTCTCGATGTCGATACCGAGCACGGTGCCCTGGATGGGCTTGCGGGCGTAGGCCACGCCGAGCGCGTCGCGGTCGCCGCGGATTTCGCGCATAACGGACGCGGCGGTGCGCTTTTGCATCTTGCCGATGGCGGCGCAGGTGTCGGCATCGGACAGGCCGCGCGAGAGCGTCGCGGGCGTCACGTTGCGCAGACGCGCCTCGCCAATCTGGTCGCACAGGTCGCGGTTGCGGTCGGCCAGGTCGCGCACGGTGACAAAGTCGAAGCCGGGGTCGCCCTCGGCGGTAAAGTACTCGGTCTCGAGCACCTTGAGGGCCTCCTCGCCCTTCTGGCGCTCGGACTCCATGGCGCCGTGGTCGCCGTAGATAAACATGGGGATAAACGGCTGGCGCTCGTATTCGAGTGCTTGCGATACGTTCATATGCTACTCCTTGGACGGGCCGCGTTGTGCGGCTCGAGGTTACTGAGTTATGGCGAGATGATAGTTTACCATAGGCAACTATTGGCACCGCGCCCGGGACAACTACAATACCCTAGTTGACCGCTAGGACTTTTACAATGCTGCCGAAAGACACGAAAGGTTCCATCCGTCATGGATTTACTGATTGATATTCTGCTCGACGCCGGCAAGGACACGCTGTCACTGCTGCCGTTTTTGTTGGTGACGTATCTTGCTCTCGAGACACTTGAGCACGTTGCGGGCGACCGCGTCAACGGCGCTATCAAGCGCGCCGGCGCTGCGGGTCCCGTGGTTGGCTCGCTGCTGGGCATGGTGCCGCAGTGCGGATTTTCGGCCATGGCAGCAACGCTGTACGCCGGCCGTGTCGTGACCTTGGGCACGTTGGTGGCGGTGTTCCTTTCGACCTCCGATGAGATGCTGCCGCTGTTGCTTGCCGAGCAGGTTCCCGTGCAGACTATGGCGATGCTTTTGGCTTCGAAAGCGCTGATCGCACTGGTCACGGGTTTTATCGTGGACGCTGCCATTCGCGGCCTGCGCCGTAACGCCCGCGCGCACGCGGCGATTCGCCGTACCGTGCTGGGAACCGCGGCCAACCCGGCCCACGTGAACTGCGCGCACGACGACCACAGCGGCGGTGACATCATCGACGAGGTGGCCGAGGCAGGCGTGAGCGCCGACCACATCCACGAGCTGTGCGAGCGCGACCATTGCGGTTGTGATGAAGACGAGGACGAGCACGAACACGGACATGGCCACGATCACGGTCATGAGGGCGAACATGAACACCATGATGGTCACGGTCACTCTCACTCCCACGAAGGGACGCCTGTCCTGTCGATCATCCGCAGTGCGATCTCGCACACCGTGCAGGTCTCGGTATTCATTTTTCTGGTGACGCTGATTCTGGTCGCCGTGCTCGAGACGTTCGGCGAGTCCGCGATCGAGCAGTTCCTGCGCGGCAACGAGACACTCGCTGTCCTGGGTTCGGCGCTTGTCGGGCTGATTCCCAATTGCTCGGCGAGCGTGGTCATTACACAGCTGTATCTGGAAGGCGCGCTGCAACTGGCGCCGATGCTCGCCGGCACGCTCATTTCCGCCGGCGTGGGTTATCTGGTGCTGTTCCGCACCAACCGCAGCGCCCGCGAAAATGCCGTGTTCCTGATCATGATGTACGTCATCGGCGCTGGCTGGGGCCTCATCCTCTCCGCCGTTGGCCTCTAAGTAGGCCTAAAAAATGGGCTTCAAATAGCCATGCTCAGCGCCTGCGCAATGCGGCGACGCATGGCATTTTGAAGCCCGTTTTTTGTTGAGCCATGAATTCCGAGCGCTCACACCGCTCAAAACAAAAAGGTAGATTTTAGGCATGTCTCAAAAATCTACCTTGGTTAGTGCAGCAACTCGGTGAGGTTGCGTTTAAAGCGGGCGCGGTCTTCGCTGGTAAATGCTGCCGGACCGCGAGTGCGTCCGCCGGCGCGGCGTACCTTCTTTTCCTCGTGGCGAATAAACAGCTGCATATCGATAGTCGCCTTGTCGTACACGCGCCCGCGCACACCGATGGCGGCGGCATCGCGCCCGAGCACCATGCTCGCCAAGCCAATGTCCTGCGTCACGACCACGTCGCCCGCCTGCAGGCGTTCGACAATGGCAAAGTCGGCGCTGTCGGCGCCCACGCTCACGTCGAGCGTCGTGACCCAAAAGCCGCGACGCGCGTGCTCGGCATCGCGCGGGTCGTCGCGGCGAATGTGCCGTTCCAGGTTTTGCGTGCTGTTGCCGGCGATAACAACGGCGACGCCCGCCCGCCGCGCGCAGTCAATCGACTCGCGTGTGACCGGGCAGGCATCGGCATCAATAAAAAGCGTCTTTGGCATCTAGCGCACCAGTTTGCCAAATTGAATAGCGCGAACAATCAGCGTTACGCCAAACACCAGCAGCGCGGCGCCGCTAAAGATGACGAGCATCTTGGCCGACCACAGCGGATAGATAAACACGAACATGCCGGCGATGATGGAAAGTGCGCCGCTCAGGATAGCGAGGGCGCGGTTGGACGAAAGCTCGGACTCCAGAATGGACATGACACCTTCGACAATCCAGCCAAAGCCGGCCACGATAACCACCATCGTGGTGAGCGTCGCGGTCGAGAAGGCCTGGTTGCGCAGGATTATGACGCCGCCCAGGATAATGAGTAGGTTGGAGATGATGCTCGTGACGCGCCAGCCGGTGGGCAGCAGCGGCTCAAAAATGGCAGTGAACAGCCTGATGGCAGCGGTGATTACAAAGTAAAAACCCAGGACGGTCGTCAAAAAGACGAGGGACTTGGCGGGTGCAAAAAGCAGCGCGATGCCAGCAATGAGCGCCACGACGCCCGTGATGGCGTAGATCCAGCGCACGGCCTTGACGGCTTTGCCCGCCATACTTTTCTCGTCAAATCCAAACTGGCTCGATTTTTGGTCATCGTTCCTAAAGATACCCATAACGTCTCCTTTCCGTGCGGCGTAAGCCTTGATCGTTACAACCAGTATCGCTTAAAGGCGCTGGCGTATGGGTCGGGGAGGGCGAAACGTAACCCCAAGGTCCCGAATTGTTTCCGTTGTTCCCCACGTCGCGGTTTTCTATTCAACAGGTGTAGAACATTGCAGCCCTGTTCGTTATTGCCTACGTTTTAGGTTAGATTTTCCTAAGGACAATTGGCTTGTATTGGGGGTCCCTATGAACGAAGCAGTTCCCGAGGCACCGTCGAGTGTCGAATCGATGGCAAAGCAAGGTTGCGAAAAGCTCGGTCTGGAAGCGTTTGATGCGCTGGTCCGTCGTGCCCGTACGTGCCGTCGCTTTGACGAGTCTATGCGCGTGCCGCGCGAGTTTTTGCTCGAGCTGGCGGAACTGGCGCACCTGGCTCCCTGCGGCGCCAATGCTCAGCGTCTGCGCTTTCACGTGGTGAGCGGTGCAGAGGACTGCGCGCGTGTATTTGACGAGCTTGCATGGGCCGGTGCGCTCAAGGATTGGCCGGGTCCCGATGAGGGCGAGCGCCCGACCGGCTACATCGCGATTCTTGCTGAGCGCGCCGTTCCGGGCAAGCCCGCCGCTCCCATTACCGATGTCGACACGGGCATTACCGCGCAGACGATGATGCTCGCCGCCCGCAGCGCCACGCCCGAGGTGGCAGCCTGCATGTTCAAGGCCTTTACGCCCCACGCGATCGATGCCACGGGGCTCAATAACGACAAGTATGAGCTCAAGCTGATCATGGCGTTTGGCATTCCGGCCGAGACACAGGTGATCGATGCGATCGATTCCAACCCCGACGGCTCCATCAATTATTGGCGCGACGAAGCGCGGGTGCACCACGTACCCAAGCGTCCGCTTGCCGACGTGCTGCTGTAGTTGTGCGTCGTTGCGGTGCAATCCGGCGGCAAAATCACCACAAAGGCTCCTGTCCCCTTTGTGGTGGTACGAGGGGAGGGTGTGTGGCAGATCTGTATTTGGTGCGGCATGGGCAGACTGAGCTCAATGTGCAGAGCATTTTGCAGGGCTGGCACGATTCGCCGCTTACGGCGCGCGGGCGCGAGCAGGCGCTGACGGCGCGTACGGCGTTTGCGGCGCGTGGCGTGGCCTTTGATCGTGTGTATTCCTCGCCGTTGGGCCGGGCGCGGCATACGGCCGAGCTTATCGTTGGCGAGGGCCGTTCCATTGAGCTGGTCGATGACCTGCGTGAGTGGCATTTTGGCTCGCTGGAGGGCACATCAAATCGCGAGATGCCGCCGCAGCCCTGGGGCGATTATCCGGTGGCCTTTGGCGGCGAGTCGGAAGTGCAGCTTCAGTCGCGCATGGTCGCGGCGCTGTCCCGCATCATGGCCAGGCCGCAGCACGACTGCGTGCTGGCGGTTTCCCACGGCTCAGCCTGCCAGGAGTTTCTTGAGTATGTGACTGGCGGGGGAGAGCTGCCCGACAACGGTGCCGTGCTTCATTTTGGCTATTGCGATGGGGCGTTTTCGCTCTTGGGTTGGTAACGAACGAAAGGACCCCTATGAATAAAGATCTGTATATGGTCCGTCATGGACAGACGATATTCAACCTTAAGCGTATCATTCAGGGGTGGAGTGACTCGCCGCTCACACAGCTGGGCTGCGATCAGGCGGCGCGTGCCGGCATGTTCTTGCGTGCGCGCGGCATTGAGCCCGACCACGCCTACACCTCTACGCTGCACCGCACCGAACAGACCATCGCCAACCTGTGGTCGGGCATGACGTACGAGCGCCTGGACGGTCTGCGCGAGTGGTTCTTTGGCGACTTTGAGGCCGAGCGCGTGATGCTTATGCCCGAGCGCCCGTGGCGCGATTTCTATCGCCAGTTTGGCGGTGAGGGCCAGATGCAGGTGCGCGAGCGCATGGTGACGACGCTGACCGATCTTATGCGACGCCCGGACCATTCGTGCGTGCTCGCGGTGAGCCACGGGTCGGCCATCAAGGAGTTTTTGGATCACGTGAAGGGCACGGAGGCCGACGAGCGCGAGCGCGTGCCGGGCAACTGCTCGGTGCTGCATTTCGTGTTTGACGATACGACCGATACGTTTGAACTGGTTGAGATCTTTACGCAGGAAGACTACGCGCGCGAGCTGGGGCTTGAGCCGCTCGTGGCTGCCGCGGGTCCGCAGCGCGGGTAGTTTGGGCGTGGCGGTGCGGGTCGCCGACTTACTTCTCGACGCAAAAGGGGCGGAGATGCATGTACCTGCTGCATCTCCGCCCCCTGTTTGTTGAGCTGCCGATTTTTGTGCTGGGCGGTCTGGTCTTGCTAGAACCGCGCGACCTGGTGCGTGAGCAGACCTGTCGGAACTTGCGGCGCGGCGCCGCTGACCTGCGCGGCGGGGAAGAGCACGGCAACGGTAAAGTTGAACGGCTCCTTGCCGGTGTACGTTCCGGCGGCACGGGCCTCATCGGCCAGCAGCTGCGACGCCCCGGTCAGAGCGGCGGCGTAGGCGGGGTCGTCGGTCAGTGCCGGCTCCGGTGCTTGGTCGAGCATAGCGCGGATGGCCCCGACGGCGTCCTCGCGCTTGACCTCCCACGCGCGGTGCGTAATGCCCGCGGGGTCGGTGACGGCGTAGAGCGACGCGCCCTCTTTGGCGGCGCCCAGGATGATATCCATGACGGGCGAGGCCTCGTAGGCGAGCGACACGGGGCGCGGCTGCACCTTGAGCTCGGCGATCGCGCGCGCGGCGGCGGCCACGTCGGCGCTGGCATCGCCCTTGCCGTCCGCAAGTACACTCGTCGGGCAGATCGCCACGACACCCGTCACGCGTCCCGGCTCGCCCGAGCATTCGTACACGTAATACGCCGCACCCGGGTCCTTGAGCATCAGGCCATCGGCAAGGGCTCCGCGCAGAGCATCGTTGCCGCTCAGGATGCTGCCCATTGCAGGCAGCGCCTCGAGTACGCGGTCCTGAGCCGGGCGGATGCAGGGAAACGGAAGTGCTTTCATGGGCGGTCCTAACGCACGAGTCGGTTTGTTCGCGGCTTATTATGCCCCAACTTGGCTATCCGCGCCCCAGAGTGTATTGTCGGCGAGCGCGATCAGCACCTGTTGGCAGCGAACGATGTCGGCGTGGGGCACATATTCGTTGGGCTTGTGCGCGAGCGCGAGCGACCCGGGGCCATAGCTCATGCAGTTGCGGTTTCCCGTCTTGCCGGCAATGACGGCAGTGTCGGTGTAGCCGGTAAAGAAGCCGACGGTCGTGTCCGTGCCCGTCACATCGTCTGCTGTGCACTTGAGCGCAGCTAGAAGGGGAGAGGCCGGATCGCGCTCGATGGCGGGGCGGTCGCCTGTCACGGTATAGCTTCCATGGCAGCCTGGGACCGCGGCTTCGGCGGCGACAATGGCCTGCTCTACCATGCGCGTCGCGGCGGCCGTATCGGTCGGCGGGGTCAGGCGCATATCGACCCAGACCTTAGCGTGGTCGGGCACGACATAGGGACGGTAGCCACCCTCGATCTGTCCAAACGTGATGGTCGATGGCCCCAGCTCCTCATGTAAAGGCAGCGTCGCAAACGTGCGACGAAGCGAGCACACGACCTCGGCTATGGCGGCGACGGCGTCGGCGCCCTTCCAAGGCTGGCTTGCATGAGCCGTGACGCCGGCCATCTCGATCTCGAACCACGTGCGACCCTTGTGCGCCACCTGGATCTGCCCGTCGGTGGGCTCGGTGTCCAGCACCCATTCGCGCGAGCCGACCCAGCCAGCATCGATCGCGGCCTCTGAGCCTCGCATGAAGTCTTCCTCGTCGACCGAGCAGATGAGCGAAAAGCCGCGGCGTGGCAGCGCGCCATCCGCCGCCACGCGCTCGAGCGTATGGACCAGTGCGGCAATGGCGCAGGCCAGGCCACCCTTCATATCGCAGGCACCGCGGCCATAGAGCTTATCGTCCCGCACGATCGCTCCGAGCGGCGGAATGTCCGCGTCCCAGCCATCGCCCAGCGTAACGGTATCCATATGGCAGATATAGACCAGCCGCGGCTCGTCGCTCAAACCGGGTACGGTGAACATAAGGTTACGGCGTCCGGGCAGCACCTCGAGTTCCTCAACCTGCACGGCATGGAGCACCGGATGGCTCAGCTGCGCCAACCGTTCCTCAACCAACGCTTTGATATAGCGTTCAATCTCGCCCTCATACGCACCTGGGTCGGAACTGTCGATCCGCACGAGTCCTTGCGTAAGCCGCCAAGCAAAATCTGTATCAACCATAGGCACCTCACAGATAGTTAGGTCAACATACAGATTGTATGCCAAGAAGCGGCTCGGTGCATTTAATGGAGTGCTCACAAAAACGGGGGCGCCTCTCGTGCGAAAGGCGCCCCCGCGGGCATCCAATGTCAGTGACGGGCAGGCCACATGGGGAACTGCCCGTCAGATCAGCCGGTGCTATTTGATTACGCGCACGCGATACATCGACGGAATCTGCTTAAGCGCCTCAATCGTGCTGCTGTTCAGGTGCTCGTCGGTGTCGAACATGGTGTAGGCGTTCTCGCCGGCGGATTCGTTGGTCATACGCTGCACGTTGGCGTTGTCCTTAGCAAGGATTGCCGTGATCTGGCCAATCATGTTGGGCACGTTGGCGTGCAGGCAGGCGATGCGGCTTGCGGCGCGCGCCTTGCCCATGCTGCAGGCGGGGTAGTTGACGCTGTGCGCGATGTTGCCGTTCTCCAGGTAATCCTTGAGCTCGCTAATGGCCATATCGGCGCAGTTGGCCTCGGCCTCGCCAGTGCCGGCGCCCGAGTGCGTGGTGATAAACGTGTTGGGCATCTTGACGGTCTTGGGCGTGGCAAAGTCGCAGCTAAACCAGCTCAGCTTGCCCTCGCGCAGGGCGGCGTCGACGGCGTCCTCGTCAATGATGGTTTCGCGTGCGTAGTTGATGAGCACGGCGTCGGGTGCCAGCAGGTTGATCTGCTCGGTGCTGATCATGCCGATGGTGTCGGCCTTGCTGGGCACGTGCACGGTGAGGTAGTCGCAGCCGCGGCAGAGATCTTCGAGCGTGCCCACGCGCTGCACCTCGCGGCTCAGCACCCACGCATGCTCGACGGAAATGAACGGATCGTAGCCGTAGACGTCCATGCCCAGGTCGACGCAGGCGTTGGCGACCTTGGAGCCCACGTTGCCCAGGCCGATGACGCCGATGCGCTTGCCTTTGAGCTCGCGGCCCACAAAGGCCTTCTTGGCCTTCTCGGCATCGACCTGAATCTCGGGGTCGTCGGCGTTGTCGCGCACCCAGTTCATCGACTGCACCACGCCGCGGCTCGAAAGCACCAGCATACCCAGGACGAGCTCCTTGACGGCGTTGCTGTTGGCGCCGGGGGAGTTAAAGACGACGACGCCCTTCTTGGCGTACTCCTCGACGGGGATGTTGTTGACGCCGGCGCCGCAGCGGGCGATGGCGCGGATGCCCTCGGGCAGCTCGTAGCCGTGCAGGTCGGTCGAGCGCATCAGGATGGCGTCGGCCTCCTCGGCGGTGCTCACAAACTCGTAGCCCTCGCCAAACTCGACTTTGCCGTCCTTGGTGATGTCGTCGATGGTCTTAATCTTACGCATGTAAAAACTCCTTAGCAGGTTTGGTTTAAACAGGTGGTTTGAAGTGGCTGGTCGGCCCGCGCGTTGCGGGCTAGTTAGATCGCGGACTCAAACTATGCTGCGCTTCGAAGTCCTTCATGTACGTGGCCAGCGCCTGCACGTCCTCCATGGTGACGGCGTTGTACACGCTGGCACGCATTCCGCCCACCAGGCGATGGCCCTTGACGTTTTGAATCTGGTGCTCGGCCGCGCCTGCGACAAAGGCGGCGTCGAGGTCGGCGTCGCCGGTGCGGAAGGTGACGTTGGCGATGGAGCGGCTGTCGGCCTGCGCGGTGCCATGGAACAGCTCGCTGTGCTCGAGCAGGCCATAGAGCAGGTTGGCCTTGCCCCAGTTGCGCTCGGCCATGGCGGCAAGTCCGCCGGTTTGCTCCACCCAACGGAACACCTTGCCGCATACGTAGATGCCAAAGGTGTTGGGCGTGTTGAGCATGGAGCCCTTGGCGGCCTGGGTCTTAAGGTCCAGGTACTGCGGCGTCTGCGCAAAGGCGGGGCCTTCGGCGATGAGGTCGTCGCGCACGATGACCACGGTCACGCCTGCGGCACCGGCGTTTTTCTGCGCACCGGCGTAGATGAGCCCGTAGCGCTCGACGTCGAGCGGCTGCGACAGAAAGCAGCTCGAGACATCGGCGACCAGCGGCACATCGCCGCAATCGGGCAGCTCGTGGAACATGGTGCCAAAGATGGTGTTGTTCTGGCAGATGTAGACGTAGTCGAGCCCGTCGCCCGCGGCCTCGGCGGCAATGCGCGCGTTGATGTCGGCCATGTTGGGAATGCGGTCGAAGTTGGTGTCCTCGGAGCTCGCGAGCAGCACGGCCTCACCATACTTGGTGGCCTCTTGGTGCGCCTTGTTGGCAAAGTTGCCGGTCACGACGTAGCCGGCGCGGCCACGGCGCATGAGGTTCATCGGGATGCCTGCAAACTGCAGCGTGGCGCCGCCCTGCAAAAACAGGACACGGTAATTGTCGGGGATGCTCAGCAGGCGGCGCAGGGTTGCCTCGGCGTCGTCGATAATCTGCTGGTACATGCTGGATCGATGGCTCATCTCGAGCACGGACATGCCACAACCGCGGTAGTCCATCATCTCGTCGGCGATCTCGGCGAGCACGCTTGTAGGCAGCGCGGCCGGGCCAGCTGAGAAGTTGTGCACACGTGCCATCTTCTAGGTCCCCCTCATAGTCGTTTGAACGTTCGGGATACTTTAGCACAGTGGAGCGCCAGGCGCGACCGCATCTCGGTAAAACTCGACTGCGCCGCTATGATTTACAGGATGGTTACATGGGGGAGGGATTATCTCGAGGCTCGTATCCGATCCGCCTCGGCCTTTGCTTGTTTCCAGGGGCGTACGCGACCGTTGGTGAGGTCGTCGTAGCCACGAGCGATGGCACGTTGAATGTGATCTTCGCGTTCCTGAATGGTAGTTAGTGCGCGCGTCTGATCAGAAATAGACTTTACGACAGACATATGAAGCTCCTTACATAGAAGCATGTGTATAACTCTATGTTGAATATAGCGGAGGATGGCGTTGGGCGTGTGCGTGCCTGCATTCGTAAGCGCGGTTGTCTGGCAAGTGTGATTTGGGGCGACCTCGTCAAAGCTTCTGAGCTGCGAAAATGACCGTTAACCGGATTTAATTTTGTTGCTCAACATTTGACACTCTGGGCGTGGTAACTTTTTTACCAACAGGTATGATTATTGTCATGTGCGCCGCACCTGCCTGCCGGGTTGCGGCGCACTTGTGACAGCCTTTGACACCCTTGGAGCGTGTACTGTGGATATAACCACAAAAAGCGTTCGGGGGGGTGCTCACCCGCGAGCAATTCCTCCCGCATGAGATGCGCATCGTCGCTGCCCTTCGTATGCAGGGCGCAAGCGACGAGCAGGTCATTGTACGCGTAAAGAGCGAGAACCTCTTTCAATATCCCACGGAGCGCATGGTCGCCAACCGCGCAACCGTGTGCCTTCGACGCCTCGACGCCATGGTGCCCACGGACGCCGCATGCGCCGTGCGTGGCATCGACTCCAATATCGCCGTCGAGGCTGTGTCATCCCTAACCAGGCTCATGGCATCCGGCACTCCCACGCAGGCGGACCAGGCCATCTTCTACAGCATGATCTGCCGCTACGATATCGTGCGCGAGCTCGTGCTCGTCGAGGTAGGGGAGCGCCTACAAAACTTCGATTATGCCTTTACGGCGGTTGACCTCAATGCCTTTATGACACGCTTTACCACGGAGTATCCGGACGCGGCCCGCTGGACTGAGGCCACGGTCAAGCGCATTAAGGGCTCGCTCCGCCAGACGCTCCGCCATGCCGGCCTTATCGGCGAGGGCCAGGGCCCGGAGTCCGAGCGTCTGTCACCACTCTTCCTCGATTCCGATTTCGAGCGAGCCTTGGTTCTGCTGGGCGAGCAGTCGCTTATCGCGGCCCTTACCGGCAGGGTGGTGATGTAGCGTGGCTCCCGTCAACAGCGCCGCCGAACCTGCTATCACCCCGGCGACCGATTTCACCACCAATATCGGCATCCATTCCCGTAAGAGCGTCGTGGCGGCGCATGTCCGCTCTCAGCACGCCTGTCAGGAATTTGAGCGCCGCGCGCAGCTTCTGCGCGAATGCCTGTGCAGCGAGGACTTTTTGGCTAACAAGGGCATAGGCAATGAGATCGGCTTCCACACCTTTTGCTATGACCCCGCGCTGGAGTTTGAGGCGCGTGCATTATTTGACACCCTTTCACGCGATGCCGAGGCCGACAAGCTTCCGTGCACGCTCAAGGTCGTGAACCTCTACGACGCCGTGCTGGCAATTCTCGAAAAGCGCCGTGTCCTCAAGGCTATCCCGCACCAAGAGGAGCGCCGCGGTACCCAGCGCGTGCTCGAGGACGTGGCCAAGTTCGCCTCGCCCGAGAAAGTCGCCGCGTACATCCTTGAGCAGACCAAGCCGTACGCGCCTGGAGACGTCGTTCTCCTCACCGGCGCGGGCGAGGTCTTCCCATTCTTTCGCATGCACACGCTTCTCCATTGCATGCTTGCGGATTTTGATGAGGTGCCTGTGGTCGCCGCCTATCCGGGCAGTTTCAACGGCTCTTCTTTCCAGCTCTTTAACCGTCTGCCGGCCGACAACTACTACCGCGCCATCGATATCTCGTAAGCACGGCTCCCCGCAGGCAAGTCCCTGCCGCCGGTAACAACCCTTTGCCATAACGTTCCCAAACCCAAAGGAGCACCCATGGACAACACGATCATTCGCGACCTCTTTGCAAAAGACATCAACCGCTCCATCAACGGCGTGGTCAAGGTCCAGGATTCAAAAGATGGGTCCATCCGCCAGGAGCTTGACGAGTACGTGGTGACGCGCGAGTTGCAGAGGCACTTTGCCACGTTCTTCAAGGCCTACGGCGATGCCATCGATGCACGCACCGACAAGATCGGCGTGTGGATCAGTGGTTTCTTCGGTTCCGGTAAATCGCACTTCCTCAAGATGCTGAGCTACCTGCTCGAGAATCGCCAGATCGGCGGCAAGAGCGCCATCCGCTACTTTGACGGCAAAATCGTCGACCCCATGGTCGCGGCTGCCATGGAGCGCGCCTGCTCGGTGCCCACGCAGGCCATCCTCTTTAACATCGATAGCAAGGCGGGCCAGTGGAAGCAGGGCGATACGGCTCCCACGGCGCTGCTTCGCGGCTTTGAGCGCATGTTCTACGAGGCGCGCGGCTTCTACGGCGAGGACCTCAAGCTTGCAAAGCTCGAGGACTACATCGATTCCCTGGGCAAGACCCAGGAGTTCCGCGAGGCCTTTGAGCGCGTCAACGGCGAGTCCTGGCTCCAGGCCCGCGACACCTACAGCTACTTTGAGGACGACGTCGTCGAGGTGCTGCAGAGCGTGCTCGGCATGAGCGAAAAGGCCGCATGGAACTGGCTCGAGGGTTCTGAGGACGAGGTTTTGGCCCCCGATGTCTTTGCCAAAAAGGTCAAGGATTACGTGGACGCTCAGGCAGCGGCCCACGGTGGCAACTTCCGTTTGCTCTTTATGGTCGACGAGGTGGGTCAGTTTATTACAAACGACCAGGACCCAAGCCTTATGCTGAGCCTTCAGACCATCGTCGAGGAGCTGGGTGCCGCCTGCGGTGGCCGCGTGTGGGTGATGGTCACGAGCCAGGAGGCCATCGACAACCTGAGCCTGCCCGTGGGCAACGACTTTTCAAAGATCCAGGGCCGTTTCAATACCCGCCTTTCGCTCTCCAGCTCCAGCGTGGACGAGGTCATCCAACGCCGTGTGCTCGAGAAGACCGCGCCGGCGGCCGATACGCTTGCACAGGTCTACGAGCAAGACGCCGCCGTCCTCAAAAACAACTTTACCTTTGAGGGGGGCTCGCGCTCCGACCTTGCCGGCTTCGCCAACTCCAAGGATTTTGTGGCCAGCTACCCGTTTGTGGGCTACCAGTTTAAGCTTCTGCCCGACGTGATGACCGAGGTACGCAAGCATGGTGTTAAGGCCAAGCACATGTCCACGGGCGAGCGCTCCATGCTGAGCGCGTTTCAGGAGAGCGCTCAGGCCATCCAGCATGACCAGACTGGTGCACTCGTGCCGTTCTGGCGCTTCTTCGACACAATCTCCAAGGATTTGGAGCACGGCATCATTCAGGTCGTCGTCTGTGCGGAGCGCGCGGCTGAAAACGCAGAGGGTCTTGAGAGCTACGATGTCCGGGTGCTTAAGCTCCTGTACTTGATCCGCTACATCGGCTACGTCAAGGCCACGGTCGAGAACATCTCCATCCTTATGATCGATAGCCTGGACGTGGACAAGCGCGCCCTTAAGGACCGCGTCAAGGAGTCCCTCGCCCGCTTGGAGCGCGAGAACAAAGTGGCGCGACAGGGCGATACCTACAGCTTCCTCACCGACGAGGAGCAGGAAATTGCACAGGAGATTGCGCGGACCCCGATCGACAACGCGAAGGTGATCGAGTACATCAAAAAGCGCCTGTTCGACAGCATTTACAATGCGTACAAGTTCCATCGCGATCCTAATGACTTCCCCTTTGACCGCTACGTGGATGGCTCGATTCATGGATCCAGCAAGGGTGGTATGGAACTCTCCGTGGTGACCATGGCCGGCGACTTGGCACGTGCGGACGATGCCGAGCTAGCATTGAAATCCGTGGATAAGGCCATCGTGGCCTTGGGCGACGAGGTGGATTATTGGGCCCCACTCGTCAACGCCGCTAAGATTCGCATGTACGCCCAGACGCGCAATCTGCAGGAGCTACCGCCGAGTACCCGCCAGATTGTCGAGGCAAAAATGCGCGAGGCAGCCTATAACGAAAAAGAGGCCGATGCCCTTTTGAGCGAGGCCGTGCTCCATGCACGTTGCGCGGTCAACGGCCGTATGGTCGAAGTTCGCGCCACCAAACCCGCCCAGGTTTTTGAGCAGGTGCTCGCGCAACTGTGTGACGTTGTTTTTGAAAAGGCTGGCTACATCGGCGCGCCGGTTGAGGACGATTCCGATATTCGCTCCACGCTGGCGGGTAACGTCCAGGCGGGGCTCGATGGCATGGATGCGGGCAACACGCGTGCGCTCAGGGAGGTCGAGGACTACCTCAACGTGCAGCATCAGCGCCATCTGGATACCGCTATGGGCGATATCCAACGCCAGTACCAGCAAAGGCCCTTTGGCTGGCGTGAGGTCGACATCGCCAATGTGGTGGCGCAGCTCGTGGTGGAGCAGCGCGCGCAGGTGTTGTTTGGCGGCCAGACGGTCCAGGCCAACGACAACCGTATGGTGGCACTCCTGCGCAAGGATGCCGATAAGGCCCAGGTGCGCTTGCGCGTGCGTATGAGCGACCGGTTGCTGCGTGCCACGGGCGAGCTCATGCGCGACCTGTTTGATCTCAAGACCGTGCCCTCCAACGAGGATAAGCTCGTGGCCGAGCTCAAAGAGCGCCTTGAGGGCTTGCGCGAGGCGTGCCTCGCCATAGCACGCGACTACTACACGGGCATCAAGCCGGCCTACCCGTATCCCGGTGAGGACGAGTGCGAGAAGATGCGCTCGGAGGTGGCCGACGTCCTTAAGGACCAGAACGAGGCCGAGGCGTTCTTGACCACGTTCACCAAGCATGAGGAGCGCTTGCTCGATGCCAAGGAAGACTTTGACAAGGTGGTTGAGTTCTTCGAGTCCAATCAACGAACAGCGTTTGACCACGCCAGGGATTTCTTGAACCGCACCGAGGGTATCGAGTATGCCTCCGATGACATTCCCAGCGCGGTGGAGAACGTGGCAAAGGTGCGCGAGATCCTCAAAGATCCCAAGCCCTACGGCCGTATTAAAGACCTGCAGCCGCTTATGGATCCCGTCGAGGATGACATGAAAAAGCTGCTGGGCATCCGCCGCAATGAGTTTTTGTGTCGCATCGAGAGCGATCTGCAAGACCTGCGGGCGCAGGCCGAGAGTCAAAAGGGCTTTGTCAATCAGGCCAAGGATCCCATAGCAGACGCCGGCACCAAATACGAGTCGTTCAAAAACCGTGCCCACAGCGCTCAAAGTCTCAACGAACTGAGCGTTGTTGCAACTAACTGGGGCAACTGGATCAGCGCAGCAACCAACGAGATGTACGACGCCGTGGATGAGGCCCGCATGCGTATGGACAACGAGCGCCGCACCACCGAGGTCACGAGTACGGGTGAAGTGGTCAAGAAGGTCTCCAACAAGGGCGCCGCATCGTCTGCTCCCGTGCCCGCGCCCAAGCCCCAGCGCAAGATCAAGACCGTGCGCCGCGCCGATCTGGCCAAGCCGAGTCGTCTCTTGTCCGCAGAAGACGTGGAGCGCTACGTGGACGACCTGCGCTCCCGCCTTATGCAGGCGCTCGCTGCAAACGACGAGATCCGTATCAACTAACCCGCGGAGCCACCGGTGCCAAAGCGCGCACCGGTGGCTTATGGCGTTTAGAAAGGCTCATCAACCATGAACGATTCTGCTCTTAAGAGCTTCTGCACCTGGGCCCGTACGGAGCTCATCAAAGGCGTGGAGGCGCAGATGGTGCGCTACGGCATCACCGAACCTGCACCCGCGCCCGTTGGGTCCGAGACCGTCAACGGCCTGCCCCTAAGTCCGGCTGAGATTGAGCAACGCGACGAGCTGCTGCGCATGCAGGCAGAGGTGGGTCACGAGGCGCTGCGCGACCGTGCGGCCTACACCTGGTTCAACCGCCTCGTGGCCATTCGCTTTATGGATGCACGCGGATGGCTCCCCGGCCGTATGCGCATGCTAAGTCGTGCGGACGGCAGCCATGGCAGCGAGGCCGTGGAGAACGCACTGGATGTGGAGATAGCGACGGCCGATACCGATCGCATAGCCGAGCTCAAGATGGCGGGCTTGGATGAACCGCTGTGGCGTTACCTGTTTGTTGCTCAGTGCGAGGAGCTTGCCGATTGCCTGCCGGGCGTCTTTGAACGCGTGGGCGGAGCCATGGAGCTGCTGTTGCCCCAGGGCCTCATGATGGCCGACGGCGTGGTCGGCAAGCTCAACGCCGTCCTCGCTGACGAGGACTGGCGCGAGGGCGTGACCGTTCTGGGCTGGATGTATCAATACTACAACGCTGACGTTAAAGACGAGTTCTTCAAGTCCAAGCGCAAAGCAGCGGCGGAGGACATCGCGCCTGCCACGCAGCTTTTCACCCCCGAGTGGATCGTGCGCTACATGGTCGAGAACTCGCTCGGCCGTCTGTGGATGCTCAACAACCCAGGGAGTACGCTACGCGAGCACATGAAATACTACATCGAGCCCGATGCTGAGCACGAGGACTTTATCCGCATCTCGAGCCCCGAGGAGATTTCGCTCTGCGACCCAGCGTGCGGCTCGGGCCATATCCTGGTTTATGCGTTTGAGCTGCTCTTTGCCATGTACGAGGAGCGCGGCTATCGTGAGCGCGAGATTCCCGAGCTCATTCTTACTAAAAACCTCGCTGGCATGGAGATCGATCCCCGTGCAGCGCAGATCGCGGAGCTGGCGCTTGCCATGTGCGCCCGCGAGCACAACCGTCGCTTCTTTAGGCGCGGCGTCCGTGCCGACGTTACCGTGCTCACGAGCATCCCGCTGGGGGAGGACGAGCTCCCGGGCAACAAGAAGCTCGCCGAGGAACTGAGCCATTTGGGCGAGATCGGCTCGCTGTTCAATCCTTCAGAGGACGAGATTGACGAGCTTAAGGCCACCGCCGCGAGCTGTTCCGACGATCTTTTTGCCACTGCGACCAAAACTAAGCTCGAAAGCGCTGCCGCCATCTGCGAGAAGCTGTCCCGTCGTTTTACCTGCGTCGTGGCGAATCCTCCGTATATGGGCAGCAGCAGCTTTAACCCCTTCACGAGCAAGTGGATCAAGAAGAACTACCCCGACGTGAAGGGCGACCTCTTCTCCAGCTTTGTCGTTCGCATGTTCAGTCTCGCCAAGGACCACGGCGAGTGCGGAGTCATGTCGCCTTTCGTCTGGATGTTCATCGGAAGCTATGAGAAGCTCCGCAACGAGATTATCGACAACAGAACGCTAACCTCTCTCATCCAGCTTGAGTACTCGGGCTTCGCTGGCGCGACCGTGCCCATCTGTACCTACACGTTCCACAATTCGTTCGTCAAGGGCTACAAGGGCGGCTATGTGCGCCTTTCGGACTTCGTTGGTGCTGCTGTCCAGGCCCCGAAGGCCCTCGAGGCGATCCGAAACCCCGGCTGCGGCTGGTTCTACCGCCGCGACGCCGAGACCTTCAAGCAGATCCCCGGCACCCCCATAGCCTACTGGCTTGGAGAAGGGGCAAATAACTCCTTCGGGGCTGGGCAGCCTTTGGCAAAAATTGCGAAAACGCGCAAAGGAATGTTTACGGGTAATAACGACTTGTTTCTTCGGCAGTGGTACGAGGTTTCTTGTTCATTGATTGACATTGATTATAAGTTTTACTCCAAAGGCGGCCCCTATCGTCGTTGGTATGGTAATCGCGATTATGTTGTGCGTTGGAAGGACGATGGCAAGGAGATTAAAGCGTTTCCAGGCTCGGGTAATATCAACGAATCCGATTACTTCAAATCATGTCTGTGCTGGTCGCTAATTACCTCGGGTGACATTAGTTTTAGGGCTTTAAATACAGATGAGTTCGTCATGGGCGATGCCGGCCCAGCCTGTTATCCCAATCCGGAGATGTATTTCTACCTCCTCGGCCTTTTAAATTCATCTTCGATTCAGCTACTTTCCAAAGCGATAAATCCGACATTGAACTGGAGTGCTGGAGTCGTTGGCTCTTTTCCAGTTTTATTGCCGCGCGAATCGCTTGACGGCATCAAGTCTCTTGTTGCCGAGCAGGTCGTTGAATCTGAGGTGGATTGGGACTCGTTTGAAACCTCCTGGGATTTCAAGCGGAATCCTTTGGTGTAGGTGATTAGGATGGCAGGAAAAAAGAGCTACAACGAGAATTATCGTCATGAATGCCAGAATGAAGTCATTGGGCTTCCAGAAGCCGATATGAGCTGCCTATTTGACGGATTCTTTTCAGCGGAGGAGCTATCGGCTATTTTCGATTTTTACCTCGTGCATACGCCAGTCAAGAAAAGCAAAGAGGCGAAAAGTGACTCCGAGCGTTGGCTGGGCGAGTATGGATGGGCTGGTGCAAGCTCCTTGAGCAAACTCGAGGGAGAACTGCTCAAGTCCTCCGGTATTTCCTCCTTTTGCATTTTAAAAAGCGGTTCAATAAGTCAGACGGCAGAGGCAATGCGACTGAATGAGGAGATATGCCCATCCTGCCCGCGAGCCCTTTTCCGCATTAGTTGCAAACCAAAGCTTCGAGAGGACGGTTCTCTAGACGCCTCTCCTTCAGAAACGAGACTTGGATGCGTTTTTCGCCACATGCGAAATTGCATTGCGCACGGGCAAGTATATGGGCTGGATAACAGAATGCTGTACTTACGTGACAAAGACGAGGACGGTGCCATAAGCGCTGCCGTGGTTATCGGTCAGCAAACATTATTAGATTGGATAAAAGTGGTCGATAAAGATGGCGTTTTTTATCCAGCCGTTTGCAAGGGTTAGCGAACTAGCTTTCTATTTGGGAAGCGGTGGACAGCGAGTTCCAAATAGAAAGCGCGCTCAGTGAAGAGGGGTGTGCATAGCCCAATGTGGACCGACTTGCCATCTAAGTTAACTGATGAATTAATATAGATTGGAATTGTTTGCCATGGCAGTGTTTCTCGCCGATAAATACGAGACCCGCAAGGCCGAGGTCAATGCTCGCTTTGAGCAGCTTCGCGCTAACGAGGAAGAGCTCAACCGAATCTTTGCCAAGATCTACAACATGGAGGGGGAGGTGCCCATCGAGGTCGAGGATAAGTACGTCTCGGTGGCGCGCATCTTCGACACCGCCGACGAGATTCCCGAGAGCTATAAGGGCAACAAATACGTGCGCACTAAGCGCGACGAGATCACCTCGCTCATAAGCTATGCCGTGGGCTGCATGTTTGGCCGCTATTCGCTGGACGTGGACGGTCTGGTCTTGGCCGATCAGGGTGCCACGGTCAACGACTATCTGGCCAAGATGCCCGACCCGGCGCATGTGGCCTTTATGCCCGATAGCGACAACGTGCTGCCGATTACCGACGACGAGTACTTTGATGACGACATCGTGCGTTACTTTATCGACTTTGTGCGCACTGTGTATGGCGAGGAGACGCTCGAGCAGAACCTGGCCTTTAGTGCCGAGGCGCTCGGCGGCAAGGGCACCTCGCGCGAGGTAATCCGTTCCTACTTTTTGAAGGACTTCTTTAAGGACCACTGCCAGACCTATAAGAAGCGTCCCATCTACTGGCTGTTCGACAGCGGCAAGAAGAATGGCTTCAAGTGCCTTGTTTACATGCATCGCTACCAGCCCGACCTGTTGGCTCGCATCCGCACCGACTATGTGCATGAGCAGCAGGAGCGCTATCGCTCCCAGATCGGCTATGCCAACGACGCCCTTGCCAGTGCCGAGCGCGGCGAGCGCGTGTGTTTGGATAAGCGCGTCAAAAAGCTCAATGACCAGCTCAAAGAGACCATTGCCTACGAGGAGAAACTACACCACTTGGCAGACCAGATGATTAAGATCGACCTGGATGACGGCGTCAAGATCAATTACGCCAAGTTTCAGGATGTGCTGGCGAAGATTAAATAACTGCAGATACGGTAAGGATATTCATGCCCAAGATCGATGTAGAAGAACAGCTCAAGCTGCGATTTTTGCAGCCGTTGACCGCATGTATGCTGCGCCGTGTGGTGATTTGGCACGATGCGGACGGCGAGTTTGCTCCTGAGTTTGAGCGATTGGCTGCCGAGGGTTTCGACGGCGCGGGGGCCGATGACGGCGTTATGCCCGCTCACGGTGACTTTGAGCGCCCGGTGCGGTTTGTTGAGGCTTGCGAGGGCTGCATGTTTGCCGTAAAGAAGCTCATCAACCGCGATGACCTTGCGAACGATATCTTGCTGTATCGTCGTTGCCCGCGCGGCAGGCTTGAGGGCGATTGGCTTGCCGATGTTGAGCTGTATGCCGATCAGTTCCAGGCTGACTATCTTTCGCTTTTGGCCGATCAGCTGGGAATCGAGAATATCGACGCCGTGCGCGAGAGTCTGCGCGAGCACAAGACGTTCTTTGATGCCAAGACCCGCTGCGTTAAGTTTGCCGCGTGTGTTCCGCATGCTTCGGGCGCATCAGATATCGAACTCGGTATCCTTACGGTGATTTTTGGCGGTAAAGAGGTTGGCGACGCGCGCCCCGCGTTTGTGCTGCGCGGCTGTATGACCACGCTGCTGCACGAGGGCCCCGAAGCGCTGGCCGAGTTGGTGGACAAGTGCTGCGTGCGCGATGTCCTCGCTGCCTTCATTGTACGTTGCTATGGGTTTGAGGGACCGCTGTATGAGCGCGATTCGCTGCTTGCGCTGGCATCTCATGTGCTCATCACGGCGGCATCCACCGTGCTTCCCGAGGGGGCGCTCAAAGGACTCGAAAGCTATGTGGCTCCCGCCTACGGACCCTATTGCCTTGAGGCGGTGCGTACGTGGGACCAGACTTCCGATGCTCGGGCGTCGAGCGAGGATTTATTTGAGATCTGCCGTTTGGTGGAGGATGCCCGCGGGCTCTTTGCACGGTTTGAGGCCCTGTCGATCGATGTGCTGACCTCGCTTGATGTGTTCCCGTGCGTCAATGAGGCCGTACTCTCGCAGCTGTTCTGCTCGTTTGCTCAGGGCGCGGACCGTGTCGCGGATGCGCGCGCCTTTGCGGCGCGTCGCTGCGACCTAAGCTGGTACCGCCGTGTCGAGAGCTACTTTGACCTGCTTGTCGCTGTGGCCGATATGTGTGCGTTTAGGCAGGCGCACGCGGGCGGGTTCCATCTGGCGCAGCCCCAGCAGGTGTGGGATGCCTACACGTCCGATTGGTATGCCATGGACGCTGCCTATCGCCATATGTGCACCGCGTATCTGCGGGCGCGCTCCGTCGAGTGCGATGTGCTCGAGGAGCCTGCCCGAGCTGTGGTGGACTGGGCGGAGAATCTCTACAGTAACTGGTTCTTGGCCGATGCTAATGTATGCTGGGCGACCGCTGCGCAAGGGGAGTGGGCCGATTGCGGCTACATCGATGGCCCTGCACGGCAGGATGAATTCTACTGGCATGTGCTGCCCACCTTTGTGGGGTCTGCCAAAACGACGGTCGTTATCGTAAGCGACGCGCTGCGCTATGAGGTGGCCCGTGATGTCGCGGCGCTTCTCGAGCGCGAGCGCGGCGGCAACGTCAGGGTTTCTAGCATGCAGGCGGTCTTTCCCTCCATCACCGAGGTGGGCATGCCCGCGCTGCTGCCGCACCAAGCGCTTGAACTTGCAGCGGATGGCTCGTTTGTGTTGGCTGACGGCATGCCCACTGCGACGACTCCGCAGCGCGAGGCCGTACTAACCCACGTTGAGCCCACGGCCCGCGCTTTGCGCTCGAGCGCATACCTCAACATGGCGGGAGTCGAGCGCAAAGCGCTGCTCAAAGACTCCAGGCTCGTTTATCTCTACCACAACAAGATCGATGCCACGGGCGAGAAGGCCGCTACGCAGGATGATGTTTTCGATGCCTGCGCGGACACCGTGGAGGAACTTGCCACGTTGGCGCGTCGTGTGTGCACCGACGCCCCGGGCGCGCGTGTTGTTATAACGGCGGATCACGGCTTTATCTACACGCGTCGGGAACTCAACGAGTGCCAGATGCTCGGCAAGCCAGACCTTCCCTTCCTTGACGCTCCCGTCATGCACGGCAAGCGTCATCTGGTGGTGCCCAACGAGGCCGTGGCCAAGCTTTCGGACGAGGCACGCAGGGTGTTTGTTAATGTTGACATGGGGCGTTTGGGTGCCGGCTTTGAGGGATTTGCCCCGCGCGAGAACGTGCACTTTAAGCGTCCCGGCGGGACTAACAACTACGTCCACGGCGGCATGAGCCTGCAGGAGCTTTGCGTGCCCGTTATCGGATTTTGGTGTGCGCGCTCGGGTTCCAAGGACTTTGTCGATACGCGCGCGGCGACGCTGCGCGTACTAAGTGAGGGACGTCGAGTGACCAACTCGCTCTTCTCGGTCAACTTGATCCAGGAAGAACCCGCCCAAGGCAAGGTACTGCCGTGCGAATACGAGCTGGTGTTTACCGATGCAAGCGGCAACGAGGTGAGCGATACGGTTAAGGCGCATGCCAACAAGACTTCTGTTAACTCGCAGGAGCGCGTTGTGCATGCCAAGTTTGCGTTGCGTGCGGCGGATGGATTCTCGGCCAAGGGTCCGTACTATCTGGTCTGCCGTGAGCGCGAGACGGGCAAGATCGTTTGGCGCGAGACGTACACCATCGCTGTTTCGTTTGCTCCTGTTGCTGACTTTGGTTTTTAGGAGTGTGCCCTATGTTTGATAGCCATGACGACGATCTGTGGGAAGTTCCCTCGATTGATGTGAGTGCGCCGGCGGAGGCTGTGCCTGCGGTGGAGACTGTGCCTGCGGTGGAGACTGTGCCCGCGGTGGAGAATGTGCCTGCGGTGGAGCCGGCGGAGACCGCTGCGCCCGCCGATGCCGTGGCGCCCGCCGAGGACGAGCCCTCGACCGATGACTATGCCCAGGCCGTGGCCGAGGCTCCCGAGGACGACGGCTACGACATGGATGGACTGGACGGCAAGCTGCTCGAGCACTTTGGCGGCAAGATCGTGCGTAAGGACCTGACGGCCCTTATGAAGCGCGGCGCCAACGTGCCTACCTTTGTGCTGGAGTACTTGCTGGGCATGTACTGCTCAACAGACGACGAGGATGCCGTGGCGGAGGGCCTGGAGCGCATCCGCAAGATTCTCACCGATAACTATGTGCGCCCCGACGAGTCCGAGCGCATCAAGTCCAAGATTCGCGAGCTGGGGCGCTTTACCATCATCGATAAGGTGACGGCCAAGCTCGACGAGTACAAAGACATCTACGTGGCGTCGTTTGCCAATCTGACCATTGAGCCGTTTGTGATGCCGGCCGAGTACGTGCGCGACTACTCCAAGATTCTGCAGGGCGGCATTTGGTGCATCATGAGCATCGAGTATCGTCATCCCATGGAAGAGGAAGACGGGTTTGGCATGGAGGTCTTTGGCGATGATGCGCCGCGCCGCTCCAAGGCCAAGCGCAAAAAGCGCGGGCCCGAGGACTCTCCGTTTAGCGTGGCCTCGCTCACGCCCATCCAGATGCCCAACCTGGACCTGGACGCCATGATCGACGAGCGCCAGTATTTCTCGCGCGACGAGTGGCTCAACATGCTGCTGCGCTCTGCCGGCTATGAGCCCAGCGAGCTTTCGGAGAAGGAGCGCCTGCATTTTATCGAGCGCATGGTGCCGCTGATCGAGCGCAACTATAACCTGTGCGAGCTTGGTCCCCGCGGTACCGGCAAGAGCCATATCTACAAAGAGGTCTCGCCCTACGCCATCTTGCTTTCGGGCGGGCAGACCACCACGGCCAACCTGTTCGGCCGCATGAACTCCATGCGCGCCGATCGCGTGGGCTTGGTGGGTCACTGGGATTGCGTGACGTTCGACGAGGTCGCCGGCATGCGCTTTAAGGACACCAACGCCGTGCAGATCATGAAGGACTACATGGCCAGCGGCAGCTACGCGCGTGGCCGCGACCAGATTAACGCCGATGCCTCCATGGTCTTTGAGGGCAACATCAACGACACCGTGCAAAACGTTCTTAAGACCACGCACCTGTTTGATCCGTTCCCGCCGGAGTTTAACAACGATTCGGCCTTCTTCGACCGTATCCACTATTACCTGCCGGGCTGGGAGATTCCCAAGATGCGCTCGAGCCTGCTGACCGGGCATTACGGCTTAATCACCGACTGCCTGTCGGAGTTTTGCAAGGAGATGCGCCGCAAGGACTTTACGCATCATATCGACCGCTACTTCCGCTTTAACAGCGACTTTAACAAGCGTGACGAGATCGCCGTGCGCAAGTCCTTTAGCGGCCTGGCCAAGCTGCTGTTCCCCGACGAGGCTATGGACAAGGACGACGTTCGTTGGCTGCTGGACTACGCCATCGAGGGCCGTCGCCGCGTAAAGGAGCAGCTCAAGATTATGGCGGGCGTCGAGTTTATCGACGTCAACCTGGGCTATATGGATGCCGACAATCCGCAGGACGTGCACGTGGTGCGCGTGCCCGAGCAGTCCGAGGATACGCTGATTCCCGATGGCCCGCTGCTGTCCGGTCACGTGTTTGGCGTGGGTAGGTCGCAGGGCGGCGAGGTTGCCGTGTACAAGCTGGAGAACAAGGCTGTCGCCGGCGAGTGCAAGTTTAAGCACGAGGGCGTTGCCTTTAACAAGCCGGTGCGCGATACACTGGAGGCCGCGTTCGACAACTTTGTGAACCTGGCGAACCGTGTGGCGCCGGGCATGCACATTGGCTCAAAGGACTACCTGCTGTTCTATAACGACCTGCAGAGCAAGGGCCTGTCCGAAGAAGTTTCGCTCGCCGAGTTTGTGGGCCTGTGCTCTGCGGCGTGCAACCGTCCGGTGATGCCCGCGCTGGCGATTCCGGGAATCTTACGTATGTCGGGCTCCATGGACGAGATTCGTGGGCTCGAGGACATTATGCGCGTGGCCAAAAACGCCGGCGCCAAGCGTGTGATTTTGCCGCTGAGTGCCATCGCGGGTCTGCAGAGCGTTTCGTCCGAGATTATCTCGGGGCTGAGCCCGGTGTTCTACATGGATGGCGACCCGGTCGATGCCGCGAAAAAGGCGCTGGATCTGTAGGGGTGCGAGCGTGCGGGCTTGCGTGCGCGAGGCGTTTGTCTTGTGCGCGTGGGCCCGCGGGCATGTTGGCACGTCACGCGTGAGGAGGCCTTGCCATGGCGGAAGAGCGTTCTGTTGGCGAGTTGCTCGACGAGCTGTTTGGCTTTGAGTCGGTAGCCAAGCGTCAGGCGGCGCTTGAGCAGTACGACCGCGGGGAGTTGGTGCGCAAGGCGCGCTCCCGCGAGCTGCTGGCCGTGATCGAGGGCGTCGAGTCTGCCGAGCGTGCTGCGCGTGAGTCTGCCGTGCAGGCCGTTGACGGGTATGTGCGCCGCGTTGAAGCCGAGTCGCTTGCGCGGGCTCGCAAGCAGATGGGCGTTGTGGGCCCGTTGCAGATGGAGCGGCGCTACGCTGCCTTTTTGCGTATGGAGGACAAGGCCGAGCTGTTGGCCCGCTTGGAGCAGACGCTTGCGTTTATCGAGGTAAAGCTGCGTGCCAATACGGCGGACAGGGTTCGTGCGGCGTACGATGCTGCGGGGGCTTTGGTGCTGCAGGGCGCGGCGCGTCTGAGTGACGTGTGCGTTGTGGATGCGGTGCCCCTGGATGCCGATCTGCTGTGCACGCAGTTGGAGCAGCTGCGTTGTGCCGCCGACGCAACGGACCTTGCCGGCATGATCACGGCGACGTTTGAGTCCGAGCTGAGTGCGACCGGCCCGCAGGGTGCTGACAGGTTTGCGAACGATGTGGCTGGCGATGTCACTGGCGATGTGGCGCTGGAGCGCGAGCTTGCGAATGTGCGTGGCGCTGCGCAGCGATCGCGCTTGGCAGCTCAAGCGTATCGGGCCGAGCGCGCTGCCCGCGTTGCAGGGAGCACGGTGGAGCCGGTATCGTTGCCGAAGTCTGCTTGCGTCGCGTGCGAGACGTGGTGCGATGCCGGGGAGCTTGCCGAGTTGCTCGCTCAGGTTAAGAAGTCGTTTGAGGCCTATAGGCGCGTTGTTACCGACGGCGGGTTGTTCTGTGCCTTTGGTGCCGGTTCGCCGCATGGGATTTGCTGCGGCAGTAGCTTTTTCGACTACGATGATCGGTTTGACGAAGACGTGTTGGTGGGCGAGTATGACGGTGCTACCAGGCACAATGTTCGGCGCGAAGTTGCGATTCCCGAGCTTGTGGACGAGGCTTCGGCCGACGGCGGCGACTCGCTCGAGGTTGCCGTGGCGCGCATGCGTGAGTTTAACGGACGGCGCTACGATGGTGTGCTGGACGAGGATCCTGCGCGCCATGTGAATGCGTTTTGGTATGGACTCAAAAAGCTCGGCCAGTACTGCGAGGCCGCTGTGCGTGTGGATGAGCGTGCCTGGGATTGCTTTATCGATAAAGTACAGTTTGCCTACGATGAGCCCGTGGGCCGTTTGGCCATGCAGATGGACGACAAGCAGGTGGCGGCTTTTGTTGCTGCTGTGGAAGTGCTTGACGCTGGTGAGTAGGGGTCTGATCCGGTAGGGGGTTTCACCATGAAGATCGATGTTGATGTTGACCAGCTGCGCGAGGGTTTGCTCGACCGTGCGGGGAGTGCAGCCGGCGTGGGCTTTCCGGCCGCCATGCTCGACGTGGTAGATATCGAGGACGAGTCGCCCCAAGAGCTGCTAGCACGAGCCGAGCGCGAAGGCCTCGATCTCCGCGACTTTGCCGTCGACGATGACTAGGGTAGCTAATTTGAGACGGGGCGTCTGCACCCGCGGCTGCGCGAAGATGAACGATAAACCGTCGCAATGGAGTCTAATGATCTCGCGACCGTTCTATTTTGACTGCACGCTGGCTAAGTGAGTAGGCTTTATTGGAAATCCTGAGCACCCGACAAATTTGCTTCAACAAACCCGCAGGTCACAGACTTATGCTTTGGTGACGTGGTCGGCGATTCGGCAAAAGTCTACTCACTTAGTTTTGAGAGACGCTAATTGTCCGCAACGAGATCCTAGCCGGGGCGATTTATGCTCAAATATGGCCAATTCGGGACGGCTACCCCTAGCCACTACGATGCCAGCGTGGCGATGACGGCTTCGTCGCCGGCGTATATTAGGGTGTTGCCATCGGGAATGATCGTTTGGCCGTCGCGCTTGAGCATCACGACGATAAACGGGTGCTTGCCCTGCGGCACGTCGCGCAGACGCTGTCCAGCTAAGCGGCCGTGGGGAGTCACGGTGACCTCGCGCAGCGTAACCTCGGCACGCTCTTCGAACGTTGGGGCGGCCATCACCAGCAGATCGCCTTCCTGGATCACGGTGTCGCCATTGGGCAGTACCGGATGCGCCCCGTCGCGCAGCACCAGGACCACGAGCATGTCCGTCGCGCTGCCAATGTCCGCGAGCGAGCGTCCGGCAAACGGATGGCCAGCGCCCACCTTGAGCTTTACAAACGACATGCCGTCCTCGTCGCGGTAGTCGTTAAAGGTGCGGCGCACGTCGCCGGTCGCATCGATCATATCGAGCTTCTTCGCCACCGCCGGCAGCAGCGAGCCCTGCACCACGATGCTCGACGCGGCAATCACAAACACCAGGTCAAATAGGTCGTGTCCGCCGGGAACGCCGGCCACCACGGCAAAGAGACTAAAGACGACCGAAGCCGCGCCGCGCAGACCCGCCCAGCTTATGAGCGCTACCTGGCGAGGGTTCGTCTTAAAGGGCGCCAGCAGCACGCCGACGGCGATGGGGCGGCTCACGAAGAGCATGAACGCCATGAGCGCCAGGCCCGGCAGCAGCATCTGCGGCAGGCGTGCGGGCGTTACGAGCAGGCCGAGCAAGAAGAAGATGGTCATCTCTGCCATCTCGGTGAGGGTGTCGAAGAAGTGCGCCATCTCGACCTTACCGGTGATGTCGCTTGCGCCCAGCACAATGCCGGCCAGGTATACGGCCAAAAAGCCGTTGCCGCCCAGGTAGCTCGGCAGCGCGTAGGCGACGATGGCCACGGCGAACAAGAAGATGGTCTGCGCGCCTTCGGCCGTTGCGTGTGCGCGCTCAATCAGACGGCTGGATGTCCAGCCGATGGCAAGGCCCAACCCCACGCCCAGGATGATCTGCTTGGTCAGCAGCACGGGAATGTCGATATTGCCGCCCGCCGCGAGGGTCGCGAGCACGGCGGTGAGCATGTAGGCGACGGGGTCGTTGGAGCCCGATTCGACCTCGAGCAGCGAGTCGGTGCCGCCCCTCAGCGAAAGGCTGTGCTCGCGCAGAACGCTAAAGACGCTGGCCGCGTCGGTGGACGCCACGACCGATCCCAGCAGCAGGCCGCCGATCCAGTCGAAGCCCAGCACAAAGTGGGCGAACACGCCGGTGATGCCTGCGGTGATGACGACGCCGAGCGTGCTCAGCAGCACCGCCGGCGCGGCGACGGGCTTGGCGCGGTCTATGTTGGTGTTAAAGCCGCCGTAGAACATGATGAACAATAGCGCCGTGCTGCAGACGGTTTCGGTGAGTGCGTAGTCGCTAAAGTCGATATGCGCCGGGCCGTTGACGCCCAACAGCATGCCGAGCGCGATAAAGATAAGCAGGGTGGGGAAGGGGAGCTTTTTGCCGACGGGTTTGATGGTCAGGCACAAAATGATGACGAGGCCGATAAAAAGAAGGATCTGGTTCATGGATGGTGTCCGCTCCTGGGTGGTTGGCGTGGCGCGGTCAGTTGTCTGCGGTTATTTGTACCCAAAGATGGTGGGTTATGGGCTTGGATTGCGGGCGTGCGCATTTTCGACACGAGGCTGCGACGCGGGCGGCGCTGGTCGGGGCGCTGGGCCAGACGGCGTGGCGTGAGCGGTGCGGGTTGGCAGGCGTGCGCTGGCGACTGTTGACGGTATGCAACCCTTCCCAGCTTTATTGCTACGGAGTACAATGGGTAACGTTTAAGTTCAACTTGAAGTTTTAGTTGCGGCGCCGGGCTTTGGCCGCAATGCAGGAGAGGCGTACCATGGCGATCTATGTGACATCTGATGCTCACGGGCACGTGCGTGCGCTTGACGAGGCCCTGTCTAAGATCTCGTTGACGTCCGACGACACGCTGTACGTGCTGGGCGACATGATCGATCGCGGGCCCGATCCGGTCGGCGTTATTAAGCTCGTGCGCTCGCTGCCCAACGCCCGTGTGCTCAAGGGCAATCACGAGCAGATCATGCTCGATGCCATCATTGGCCAGGATCCGCTCGATGCCGAGACCTGGGATATCAACGGTGGCTGGACGACGCGCGAGCAGCTCAACGACATGGAATTTGACGCATACGAGGAGCTCGTGCGATGGATGGCCGCGCTGCCGCTCTACGCGGTGGCCGAGACCGAGGAGCGCCCGTATCTGCTGGTACATGCTGGAATTGAGATGAAGGCGGCGCGCGCGTTTTTGCTTGAGCATGGCGTCGATTGTGCCGATGGCGTTGGAGCGGTGGGTGCCGATCGCGAGCTGCTGCAGCAGATGCTCGCGGTGCAGTCGGCCGATGACCTGCTGTGGATTCGTCACGGCTATTGGGATGCGCCGACCGGGCTGCTTTCTGCCGAGGGCAAGGGTCCGGTCGTGGTGAGCGGTCACACGCCAACGGTGTCGCTCGGGCGTTATTGCGAGGTCGGTGGTCTTGCGGGGCTCGATGAGGAGTCGGGCCGCGGGCAGATCGTGCGCCTGGGTGGCGAGGATACCGCCGGCGTGCCCGATCGCATCGATATCGACTGCGCCGCCGCCACCGGCTCCGAGTTCGGCCGCGTCGGGATCCTGCGGCTCGATGATGGGGCGGAGTTCTACGCGAACATCAACCCGGGCGAATAATCGGTGCAAGTGGTAGCTAATTTGGGACGGAGCTTTTTTGACTACTTTCGGAGAATAGCGCTTTCTTGCTCGGTAAGCGCGAGAAATGAGGAGCGTCTGCGTCCTCGGCAGTGCGAAAATGCTCGAAAAACCGTCGCAACGGAGTCAAACGACGTTGCGACGGTTCTTTTTTGGCTGTCCGCTGGCTAAGTGAGTAGACTTTTTTGGAAATGCCGAGCAGCCGGCAAATTTGCCTCAACAAAACCGCAGGTCACTGACTTGTGTTTTGCCGGTGTGGTCAGGGATTCGGCAAAAGTCTACTCACTTAGTTTTGCGTGTCGCAAATCGTCCGCAACGAGACCCCCCATTGCGCCAATTAGGCGCCGTATGGGTTACGGTCGCGTTCGATGCGCTGGCGTATGTGGGTGTACTCGATAATCAGCAGCACCAGGAGTAGGGCCATGATGGCTAGGTAGCTCACCACGGCGCCCATCAGACCCAGCAGGTTGATCAGGATCACCGGCAGCACCACGCTTACGGCGAAGCAGATCAGGTAGATTTTGGTGACGTCGCCGGCATGGCGCAGCACCGTGATGATGGCGTAGATAAAGTCGATGGCCGCGGTGACGCCGCCGGCGACAACCATCAGCAGTGCCAGCGTGCGGTAGCGCTCAAAATTGAGGCCGTACATGAAGCTCATGAGGGGAATACCGGGACCTGCCATAAATGCGGCGCACGCTCCGGTAATGACCACGATCAGTGCCATAACGGCAACAATAATCAGGTCAAAGCGGCGACGCTTGCGCGGATTCGTCCAAATGCTCGACAGACGCAGAAGCTGCGGTTTATAGACAAATCCGATGCTCAACAAAATGGCCTGCGCTGGAAAGAACAGGGCATTAAAGTACAGCTGATATTTGTATGCCAGCGTGCCTTCCATCACAAACTTGGGCATGCTTTCAATAAGGTTGAACAGGAACAGTGCACCAAAGAGCGGGGCGCACTGGACAAACAGGTGGCCGACCTCGCGCAGGCTCACGTGGCGCGATTTTTCGGTCTCGAGCAGGGCAAGCGGCGCGGTGACCAGCACGAGCGAGGCGATGGCGGTGACACCCATGGCCATGGCCGCGATGGGCATACTGCGCGTGAGGAACAGCGCCACGCTAAAGACCGCGATGACGCCGACGGATCGTGGCGTTTGGCTCATGCCGGCCAGGTAGAGTTTGTCGGCCTGCTGCAGGCGGCCCTCGTACACGTCGGCAATGCCGTCGATCACCTTATACAGGTAGACGCCCAGGCCGATTGTGGCCATCTGCGCATCGTAGCCGCGGGCGCTGCTGTATACCAGGCCGCATGCCAGCGCGAGCGCTCCGCAGATCAAGCGGTTGAGCTGGTAAGAGACAAAGGACGTCTTTTCGTCGATATCCGAGACCTGGAAATTGCGCACGCCGTAGTTGCACGCGATCATGATGAGCGTGCCGGTGACAAAGGCGATGGAGAATTTGCCAGCCTCCTCGGCGCCCACGAGCTGTGTGGACACGATGGTGAGCAACGGAAACGCCATGCCCCACACGGCGGTGCCCAGGGTATTCCAAAGGTAGTCGCGACGGGTGGCGTGATCTTCGTACTCGGCTTCTTGCGTGGAGAAGCCGCCGCCGTAGACGGCTCCGAGCAGGCGGTTCCACCAGGCATTGACCATGCGGTGGATGGGGCCGGGCTGGCGATCGCGCTCGCGGCGACGGCGTGTGGCCTGGCTGCTGTCGGGACCGCCGGCGTTACGCTGGCTTAGCTCTTGGATTCGTGCGAGCTCCTCGGCGGTGTGCGATGCGGGGAACAGGCCGTTCTCGATGCGTCCGCCCTGCCCGTGCGCCCCGTCCGATACGGTGGGGTCGGCGACGCCATTGCGGCGGGCGATGGCGCGGCGAATGCTATCGATGGGCGTGATGCTCAAAGCGGAGTCCTTTCTATTGCTGCGCTCTAGTATAGACGCGACGGTGTTCGTTCGTGTTTTTGAACAGGTTGTTCGATAATTTCGGCGGCGCCATTCAGTAGACGGCACTTAGGGACGCTCTTTTTGTGCCGGCACTTTGGGAACGTCCCTAAGTGCCGGCATCCGGGGACGCTCCTTGGTTGTTGCCTGTTCAAGAGTGTCCCCAACGATTAGTCGTTTAAAAACGTCCCCAATGACTAGGCCGCTTGCCTGCGATTTTTGACCGTTGGGCGGGCTTGCCGCCCTTGCCGCAAAAACGTTTTTGCATATCGGGTACAACGGGCTTTACGTGAGTAAAGTGCGCGTCGCGTCCACGTGTCGCGTTTTTAAAGGAGGCCCCATGCCTGGTGTTACCCCTGCAGATGTTTTGTCCAACTTTGGTATTACGCTGGTCGAAGATCCCGCCGAGAATCAGCCCCGTCTGCTGGTCGATCTACCCGCCGCGGAGCTCGTCGAGCACGCTATCCGCCGCGAAGAAGGCCGCATGGCATCCAACGGCGCGCTGGTGATCGAGACGGGGGAGCGCACCGGCCGTTCCCCCAATGACCGCTTTATCGTCGACACCCCCGATGTCCACGACAAAATTGCCTGGGGCGCCGTCAACCGCCCGCTGTCCGTCGAGAGCTATGAGGCCATCAAGGCCGGCATCGTCGACTATCTCAACGAGCGCGACGTGTTCGTCACCCGCGGCATGGCAGGCGCCGACCGCAACCACACGCGTCGACTGCTCGTTGCCTGCGAGCGTGCCAGCCAGGCACTCTTTATTAAGCAGATGCTCGCCCGCCCGCTCGCCCGCGAAATCGCGCGCACCGGCGAGCCCGACTTCTGCGTGCTCGCAGCGCCCGGTTACCAGTGCGACCCTGCCATCAAGGGCCTCAACTCCAGCGCTGCCGTGGTCATCAACTTCCAGGAACGCGTGATTCTGGTCGCCGGCACCGGCTACTCCGGCGAGATTAAAAAGTCGATCTTCAGCGTTATGAATTATTTGCTGCCCGTCGAGGACGACGTGCTGCCCATGCACTGCTCGGCTAGCATGGATCCCGTCACGCATGAGACCGCCGTGTTCTTTGGCCTGTCGGGCACCGGCAAGACCACGCTTTCGGCCAACCCCACGCGCCTGCTGATCGGCGACGACGAGCACGGTTGGTCCGATATGGGCATCTTTAACGTCGAGGGCGGCTGCTACGCCAAGTGCGAGGGCCTGGACGCGTTCCACGAGCCTGAGATCTTCAACGCTGTCCGTTTTGGCGCCATTTGCGAAAATGTGGTGCTCGACGAGAATCGTAAGCCCAACTACGATGACGTCTCGATCACGCATAATACGCGCGTGGCCTATCCCGTCGAGCATATCCCCAACGCGTGGACCAAGGGCATGGGCACCATCCCGAGCGTCGTGTTGTTTTTGACTTGCGACGCTTTTGGCGTGCTGCCGCCCATCTCGCGTCTGACGGCCGACGCCGCCATGTACCACTTTGTGACGGGCTTTACGGCCAAGATTCCCGGCACCGAGGTCGGCGTCACCGAGCCCACGCCCACGTTCTCTTCGCTGTTCGGCGAACCGTTTATGCCACTCGACCCCATGGTTTACGCCAAGATGCTCGGCGAGCGCATTGCCGACGGCCGCACGCGTGTGTACCTGGTCAACACCGGCTGGATCGGCGGCGGCTACGGCGTGGGCCATCGCATCGAGCTTGCCTACACGCGCGCCCTGGTGGCCCACGCCCTCGACGGTACCATCGAGGACAGCGAGTTCTTGCACGACGATATTTTTAACGTCGACATTCCCACCACGTGCCACGGTGTGCCCGACGGCATTCTGGTGCCGCGCCAGTACTGGCAGAGCACCGCTCGCTACGACGAGGCAGCGCACAACCTGGCGGTGATGTTCGAGGAGAACTTCGAGAAGAAGTACTCGCACCTGCCCGAGTCCGTCAAGGCCGCCGGTCCGCACGCTCAAGTACACGCCGACGCCCGTCATCGCGGCCGCGGGCTGCTGGGACTTCGCCACTAACGTTGCTTCAGACCCAAAACCACCATAAAGGGGACACCTTTGTGGTGGTTTTGCTCGCGCGGATGACTCGGGTTACAATACGCCTGACATATCGTCCCCTTCTCCGGATGGGGACAGCGTAAGCGCTCTTGTGGCGGCACCGTAGGACTTTGAAGGTGGCCGCTGTGAGAGCGCTTTTTGTTTAGACGCTCGCGTGGGGCGAATCGTGAAGGGAGCACGTATGAAGGGCTTTGTTGCCGAGAATTCGTTTTGGGAGCTGTTTCCGCAGGCGGCTATCGGCGTTGTGGTCGTAAAGGGCATGAAGCCCGCGGCCCAGATACCCCAGGAGGACGTGGATGCGATTGCCGCGCTGCTTGACCGCGCCAATATCGACGCGGAGCGCCATCTGACCAGCGATACTATCAGCGAGAACGCACCGGTCAAGGCATGGCGTGACGCGTACCGTCTGTTCAAGACCAAAAAGGGCGCGCGTTGCTCAATCGAGAACCTGCTCAAACGCGTGCTCAAAGGCAAGCCGGTGGGCCACATTACGTCCGCGGTGGACATCTACAACACGGTGTCGCTGACCTACGCGCTGCCCGTGGGAGGCGAGGATTTGCATGCGATCGAGGGTGACCTTCGCTTGAAGGTGACCGACGGTGGCGATGCGTTCCTGCCCCTTGGTGAGGAAGCGGACGACCCGACGCTGCCCGGCGAGCTCGCCTATATCGACGATGCAGGCGCCGTGTGCCGCTGCTGGAACTGGCGCGACGGCGTTCGAACGGCGCTGTCCGATGATTCGGCCGATGCGTTCCTGGCGATTGAGTGCGTGGAGCCCGAGCGGATGGGGGATTGCCAGGCCGCGATCGATCGCTTAGCCGAGCTGCTCGAGCGCTATCTGGGAGCGACGGTTGTCGTTAAGACGCTTGTGACTCGCGACAATCCCTGCGTGGAGCTGTAGCGGCGCCTGCGGATCATGTTCGCCGGTCAAAACCACCACAAAGGTGCCTGTCCCCTTTGTGGTGGTTTTTATGTTGATGGGTTAACAAATGGGGTATTTGGGTTCGGGTGTCGGCTTATGCGACTAAGATGTTTACCCGTAAGCATTATGCAAGCGAAAGGCGGTCGTCTCCCATGCAGCAGAACGACGAGACACGTTTCGAGGACTTTGTCGGACTGATCAGCGGGCTCTACAAGGAGATCCAGCGCATTAAGACATCCGAGGGCGCAAGGCTGGGCCTCAAGGGCTCCGACGTTATGTGCCTGTACTATCTTGAGCGCAGCAAGGACGGCCTGACTGGTGCTGACCTGGCTCGCATGGCAGGCGTGACCCGTGCCGCCGTCTCGCGCACGCTCGCGCATCTGGAGGAGGGCGGTTACGTTGAGGTCGATGATTCGGGCGATGCCGCCGTTAAGTATCGTGCTCCGGTGCGCCTGACCGCTCTAGGCGGCGAGAGCATGAGCGAGGCGGACCGCATCATTCGCGAGGTGCTCGATACCACCGGTAAGGCTATGGGTGTGGAGCAGCGCGAGCAGATGTATGCGTCGCTGCGCACGATTCTCAACACCCTGCGCGAGATCTAGAGCCGCGCTGGAGCTAGCTTTCAGCCAAGAACTGCATCGTCCCGTTTGAGCGCGTATGCCGTGCCGGGGCATTGCTGTCAAAATTCCCCGCGCGGGACCTGCGCAAGAAAGGATTCGTTATGTCCGTCCGCATTATTACCGATTCCGCAAGCGATATGTCGCCGGCTGAGCACCCCGCTCTGCATGTTCTGCCGCTGTCCGTCACCTTTGGCACCGATGTGTACATGGATGGCGTCGACATCGATCACCAGCGCTTTTACGAGATGCTTGTGGAGCGCGATGAGCTGCCCAAGACCGGCCAGGTCAACCCGTACGCGTTTTCGCAGGCGATTGCCGAGGCGCGTGAGGCCGGCGATGAGGCTGTGATTATTACCGTGGGTGCCAAGCTCTCGGGCACCAACCAGAGTGCTCGTACGGCACTTGCCGAGGCGCCGGGCGGCGACATGTTCGTCGTGGACAGCAATAACGTGACCTTGGGCGAGCGCGTGCTGGTCGAGTATGCGCTGCGCCTGGTGGACGAGGGCCAGGGCGCGGCTCAGGTTGCGGCGGCTGTCGAGGCCGTGCGCGACCGCGTGGTCGTCATCGGCCTGCTCGAGACGTTGGAGTACCTGGTGCGCGGCGGTCGCCTGTCTGCTGCGGCCGGTGCCGTGGGTACGCTGCTCAACGTAAAGCCCGTGGTGGCTGCCGAGGAGGGTCTGATCGTGCAGCTGGGCAAGGCGCGCGGTTCCAAGAACGGACGTAACCTGCTCAACCAGAAGGTCGAAAAGGCGGGCGGCATCGACTTTTCCATGCCGCTGGCGCTCGGCTATACGGGCCTTTCGGATGCGGTGCTCAAGAAGTATATCGAGGACAGCGCGGCACTGTGGGCTGGCCACACCGAGGGCGAACTGCCTGTCCACACCATTGGCGCCACCATCGGCACCCACGTAGGTCCCGGCGCCGTAGCCGTAGCCTTCTTCCAGCCCGTCAACTAACCGACTTGCTATAAACCACCACAAAGGGGACAGGCACCTTTGTGGTGGTTTAGGCTATTCCGGGTGGAAGGGAGCTAGCAATGGCGTCTGAGGGCTTTTTTGAGCGGGTGTACGAGGTGGTCGAGCAGATTCCCGAGGGGATGGTCGCCACCTACGGTCAGGTGGCGCTGCTCGCCGGTCGTCCGCGGAGTGCGCGGTACGTGGGGTATGCCCTGCATAGCAATCCGCGCCCTGGTCAGATTCCCTGCCATCGTGTGGTGTTTGCCGATGGCCGCATTTGCGAGGGCTTTGCGTTTGGCGGCCCCGATGCTCAACGTGAGCTTTTGCTAGGGGAGGGCGTGACGTTTGCCGATCCCAGGCACGTCGATCTGGGTGCCTGTCGTTGGCCTGCCGGGCTGTAGCGACTCGTTCGTGTCAAAACCACCACAAAGGCTCCTGTCCCCTTTGTGGTGGTTTTAGTTTACCTGAGCTAACTTATGGAGAAGGTGTGGCGGCGTTTATTGTCGCTACAAAGTAAACCACGGCGAACTATATTGGTTTCAGCAACGGAGCAGGCAATAGGCGATGAAAAAGCCTGCCCTGTTGAGTTTGATTCGCATTCCTCCCCTCTGTGCGATTCAACGGTGTACTTCGGGAAAGCGCCCGTCGGCTGCCATGGCCGGCGGGCGCTTTCCCGTAATCATGGGACAAAACATCAGGTCCGTTATCCCAAAATGAGGTGCCGACGTTTGGCCTTAGGGCGGCACAAACTTTGATTGTTAGTCCCGCTTGCAGCAACCGATCTTTGTAAGCCCCTGCGGCGTCTCTTCGCCCGCGGGGATTCTTGGGCTGTTGCTTCCCAGATACGCCTCTACATGCCGCGCGAACGCTTGCCACGACCACTCGTCTTTATCGGCCTCAAGCCGATCGGGGGAAATCGCGTTGAACAGGCACGTTGGAATCTCGTGCTCGTGCAGATTCTTGGCGATACAAGGCGTGCAGCCCTTGTCGTGGTTGACAGGGTTAAACGGGCATTTCCGGTCGTTGCATGTACAAAACGCAACTGAGCTCATGGGGCTCCTTCCAGTCGGTCGGCTCTGCTGTAAAACGCTGCCGCATGTTAAAACAATAGGGCGTCATTGCTTAACAGAATATAGTCTTAGGGTGCTTGCGACTTAGGGGTTCTGCCGAGCGGCTGAATACCTCGGCGACCGACCTCTGAAGAAAACAAAACCGCCGCAATGAGGATTGTACTCATCGCGGCGGTTTTGTTTGACTGCTGTTTATTGTTCTCGGCTAGTACACCATGCCCATGGCGTCCTGAACCTCGCCCAGGGTCTGCTCGGCGATCTCATTGGCGCGACGGTTGCCCTCGTGCAGGACGTCCTTTACGTAATCCAGGTCGTTTTCGTAGCGCTGACGACGCTCGCGGATCGGCGCGAAGTACTCGTTGACGGCCTCGGTCACGTACTTCTTGAGCTGGCCGGAGCCGCCCATGCCAATCTCTTCGGCAATCTCGACCTCGGAACGGCCAGTGCAGATGGCGGCCGTCGAAAGCAGACCGGACACGCCGGGGCGGTTCTCGGGATCGAATGTGATCATGCGCTCGGAGTCGGTCTGGCTCTTCTTGATGCGCTTGGCCGTCTCCTCGGCGGTCATCGAGATGTTGATGGCGTTGCCGTAGCTCTTGCTCATCTTGCGACCGTCCAGGCCCGGCAGTAGCGGGGTCTCGGACAGCAGCGCTTCGACCTCGGGGAACACTTTGCCGTAGCGGTTGTTAAAGCGGCGGGCGATGGTGCGGGTGAGCTCGATGTGCGGCAGCTGGTCGCGACCGACGGGCACCACATTGCCCTTGCAGAACAGGATGTCGCAGGCCTGGTGCACCGGGTAGGTGAGCAGAAGGCCGGTGAGCTCGTGGCCCGAGGCCTCCATCTCGGCCTTGACCGTGGGGTTGCGCGCCAGCTCGGCCTCGGAGACCAGCGACAGGAACGGCAGCATGAGCTGGTTGGCGGCGGGCACGGCGGAGTGCGCGTAGATCATGGTCTTGTCGGGGTCGATGCCGCAGGCAAGGTAGTCCATGACCATGTTGTACACGTTGTCCTGGATGTGCTCGGTCGTGTCGCGGTCGGTGATGACCTGGTAGTCGGCGATGAGTACGTTGGTCTTGGCACCCATGTTCTGCAGCTCCACACGGCCCTTGAGGGTGCCGAAGTAGTGACCCAGATGCAGACGGCCGGTGGGGCGGTCGCCGGTAAGCATGGTGAACTTCTCGGGCGTCTTGGCCAGGCCCTCGCGAATGGCGTTGCTCTTTTGCAGCGCGACTTCGTAGCTGTTCTCGTTTGGCATGATTGCTCCTAACGTATGTTCATGGGTCAAGATGATAACGCGTTTATTGGAGGGGCGGGGCGTAAGTAGGCGAGGGGCTGGCAAGGGGTGGCTTACGCGATTGATGCGATGTAGTTGCACTTGGTCAGCGATGCCTTGGCACATTCTCGGCAGCTTACCCTAGAGCTTGTGGTGGCGCTCTTCCTTACGTTCCTCGGCTGCCTGCTCCTCCTGCTTAAAGGCGGGGTCGTCGGGGGTGACGAGCTCATCCTCGTGCGTGCGCTTGTTGTAATGGTGGCGCAGCACGGGCTCAAACAGATGTAGATGCTTGGCAAAGGCCGCCGAGCCAATGGCGAGCACGGTAAAGATGAGCACGCGCATGGGCACCTCGACCTGGTTGATCGCGGCGGCGCCGGCCGAAAGCATAATGCACCAGGCGTAGATGAGGAGCACTGCCTGCTTTTGGTTGTAGCCCTCTTGGATCAGGCGGTGGTGGATGTGGCCCTTGTCGGCCTGCCCGATGCTAATGTGGGCGCGCTTGCGGCGCACGATGGCGCTAAACGTGTCGATGATGGGCACGCCGGCAACGATGAGCGGGATGATAAGCGAGGTGAGCGCGGCGGTGCGGCTCACGTTGAGTAGCGAGATGGAGCCCAGCGCAAAGCCCAGGAGCAGCGACCCCGAGTCGCCCAAGAAGATGCTTGCGGGGTTGAAGTTGTAGCGCAAAAAGGCCAGACAGGCGCCAAAGAGCGCAATGGAGAGCGCGGCGGCGTCGATGCGGCCCGAGAGAACGGCCATCGAAAACATGGTGAACGACGCGATGCCGCAGATGCCCGTGGCTAAGCCGTCGAGGCCGTCGATGAGGTTAATGATGTTGGTGAATGCCACCAGATAGATCACGGTGATGGGGTAGGCGAGCCATCCGAGCATGATTTCGCCGGGGGCAAACGGGTTGACGATGACGCCGATGCGCAGGCCACCCACGCAGGCGATGAGCGCAGCGAGGACCTGTCCGGCCAGCTTTTGCTTGGGCTTGAGCTGGAAGACGTCGTCGATAGCGCCGGTCGCAAAGATGACGGTAAAGGAGAGCGCCAGCATGGGATAGCTAATGTGAAGGCGCGGGTGCGGCACCAGGACGGGCGGCCAGCCTAGGTGCCAGGTGCCTAGGATTTGCACAATGCAGGCAACGACCAGGCCCAAAAACACCGCCGTTCCGCCCAAACGCGGGATGGGCTTGGTGTTGATGCGGCGCTTGGAAGGATAGTCGACGGCGTCGAGCTTAATTGCCAAGCGCTTGACCAGGGGCACCATGAGGAAGGTCGTGATAAAGGCCGCCGCTGCCACGCATAGGTACGGTATGTAGCTCGGGGATGAAGCCATGAATCTAAAAACCGCCAAGCGTCGAAGGAAAAGGTCAGAAGAACGCCATGCGCAAAGGGCATAGCCGAACCATGATACTCGACCACGGGGGGTGCATGGAATTGCATGCAGCGATAATCACGCGCTTACCAGATATTGGGATGTTGTCGATGGCTTGTCGGGATACCGGCGGGGATCCATATGGGCTGTAATGGTGGTTTTCGGCAAATGAAAACCACCCCCCACGTTACGAAAATGAACCCACCTAAAACAGGTGGGTGCCCTCATCGACTGTTCCAGCGTCCTTAACAACGAAGGATACCTGTACTAGGTACGACTGTGTGGGCTCCCTAAATAAACGCGACGGTTCACCCAGTTGCTCCGCGGGGGGCGGAATACCTACATCATAAAGCGGCACTTTGTCGATTCCAGTCTTGACATTATAAAAATCGTGTCGGACGATTACGGCGCCTTGGGCTCGAGCCGTCTGTGCGGTTGGTCCCTTTACGTTTGAGCTGCTGAATCATTGTTTTGGAGCATGTTTTTATGCCGACGTCGTTGACCGAACTTTTTTCGCCCGCCTGCCATTTGTGTCCGCGCCGTTGCGGTGCGGCGCGCGACGAGGGCGCGCGTGGCGTGTGCGGCGCCGACAACACGCTTAAGGTCGCCCGCGCGGCGCTCCATATGTGGGAGGAACCGCCCATTTCGGGCGAGGCCGGCTCGGGTACGATTTTCTTTAGCGGCTGTTCGCTCAAATGTATCTACTGCCAAAACCACGAGATCTCGACGGGCAATTTCGGTCTTGAGATTTCGCCCGAGCGTTTGGTCGAGATTATGCTGGAGCTGCAGGACCAGGGCGCCAATAACATCAACCTGGTGACGGCGACGCACTATGCGCACCTGTTGCCTGCCGCGATTGCCGCGGCACGGACGCGCGGGTTGGTCATCCCAATTGTCTACAACACGAGTGGTTACGAGCGCGCGAGTGCCGTGGCGGCGCTGGGCGACCTGGTCGACGTGTGGCTTACGGACTTTAAATATGCCGATGCCGGGCTTGCGCAGTCGCTTTCTCATATTAAGGACTACCCGCGCGTGGCCGTGTCGGGTCTGGCCCAGATGGCGCGCGAGATTGAGCGCCGCGGGGGAGAGCTGGTAGACGAGGACGGGCTCATGAGGCGCGGCATAATCGTGCGTCATCTGGTGCTGCCGGGGCATGCGGACGATTCGTGCCGCGTGTTGGACCTGGTGTGGCAGACGGTGGGCGACGTGCCGATCTCGGTCATGAACCAGTACACGCCCAATGCCCTCATGCGCGAACAAGGCGGCGACCTGGCGCGCGCCGTGACGCGCGAGGAGTACGAGCAGGTGCTCGACCATGCCGACGACCTGGGCTTTACGACGATGTTTTGGCAAGAAGGCGGCGCGGTAGACGAGAGCTTTACCCCGGCGTTCGACACCACCGGCGTCCTCACCAGCGCAAAGTAGCGCGTTCGCCGATGATTTTTCTGGGACGGGGATTAAAAAATCATTAGAAGTAGTCTTTTGGGACGGGGCTGTTTTAGCTACCCCGACAGGCAACGCGAACGGTTTGGCCGAACAGCGGCAGGGGTAGCTAAAACAGCCCCGTCCCAAAAAGACTACTCCCGGTGTGGGGCCGAACCGGCATCCGAAAGTAGTCAAAAAAGCCCCGTCCCAAAAAGACTGGGTATTGGGCGTTGACAGTTGGCGAGCCGTAGGTAAAATATCGACTTGTCCTGGGGACGTAGCTCAGTTGGGAGAGCGCTGCCGTCGCATGGCAGAGGCCGAGGGTTCGACTCCCTTCGTCTCCACCCTTGGATTTGATAAGCCGCTGACATTGTGTCGGCGGCTTTTTTTAAAAGAAAGGGCTGTACCATGGCCAAGCTTGAGTCCCAACCACTGTCTGCCGAGGAACGCGCCGAGTTGGAAGAGCTCCGCGCCGAGAAAGCTCGTCGCGAGGCCCAGGAAGAGGCACGCCGCGAGCGTGAGGAGCTGGCCGCCCTGCGTGCCGAGCGCGAGAAGGCCGAGGAGGCCGCCGCGAACGTCGCCCCCGCGCCCAAGCCCGCCGCCGCGAAGCCCGCGCCCACCGCACCTAAACCTCAGCCTAAAAAGGTCGCTCGTTCCAAGTCCGTCGAGCCCAAGCCGAGCCGTGACGAGATAACCTTTGCCCAGCGCATGGTTACCTCCAAGGAGCCTACGGGCGAGAACGAGATCCCTGGCATGGCGCCGGCTCAAAAAATCATCATTGTCCTTGCCCTCATCGCGTTTGTCATCTTTATGGGCTACACGATCCTGACCAGCATGGGCCTGCTCTAGCCCATTCGCGCTGGGTGCCATGCCCGAACACTCTGCCCTTTTCCAACCCTCAACCTCTGCACAACGCATCCGAAAGGTCGCCCCATGGCTTTGACCGACATCTCGCATCCCACCGACATTGCAATGCTCACCGATCTGTACGAGCTCACTATGGCCCAGGGCCTGTGGGAGAGCGGCAAGGCCAATGAGCAGGGTTGTTTTACCGCGTTTTACCGCGACCATCCCTTTGGCAGCGCCTATGCCGTCATGTGCGGCACCGCCGAGCTGCCCGAGCTGGTCGAGAACCTGCGCTTTACGCCCGAGGATATCGACTACCTCGCCTCACTCCAGGCCCCGGCCGGCGGTGCGATGTTCAAGCCTGCATTCCTCGACTACCTGCGCGATTTTCGTGCACATGTAAACATCGACGCCGTCCCCGAGGGCGAGCTCGTCTTTCCGCGCGAACCCATGGTTCGCGTCACCGGTCCCGCGCTGGAGTGCCAGCTGCTCGAAACGGCGCTGCTCAACATCGTCGGCTTCCAGACGCTTGTCGCCACCAAGACGGCGCGCGTGGTGCTGGCGGCGGACGGCCGTCCCGTTGCCGAGTTTGGCCTGCGCCGCGCCCAGGGTCCCGATGGCGGGCTGGCCGTCGCGCGCGCGAGCTACGTTGCCGGCTGCTCCTCTACGTCCAATGTGCTCGCCGGCCGCCGCTACGGTATTCCCGTCTTTGGCACGCATGCGCACAGCTGGGTCATGAGCTTCGACTCCGAGCTCGAGGCCTTCCGCGCCTTTGCCAAGTCGAGCCCCAAGAATTGCACGCTGCTCATCGACACCTACGACGTACGCGAGGGTTGCGAGCATGCCATTACGGTTGCCAAGGAGATGGAAGCGGTGGGCGAGCGCCTGTCGGCCATTCGCATCGACTCCGGCGACCTCGCCAAGCTCTCCAAGTATGTGCGCGGCCGTTTTGATGCCGAGGGCCTGCCCTATGTGGGGATCTCGGTTTCTAACGATTTGGATGAGTACACGATTCAGTCGCTGCTCGACCAGGGCGCGCCTATCGATAGCTTTGGCGTGGGCACCAAGCTCGCGACCTGCTACGACCAGCCGGCGCTGGGCGGCGTGTACAAGCTCGCCGCCCGCCGTGCGAGTGAGACGGACCCGTGGACGCCGGTGGTCAAGCTCTCCGAGCAGCCCTACAAGCGCACGATCCCGGGTGTGCAACGCGTGCGCCGTTATTACGACGGCTTTGGCGGCCCGGTCTGCGACATGATCTACGACGAGGACCATCTGGCGGGGGAGGGCGCCGCGCGCGGCAATACCCTCGTGGCCGTGAATGATGCCGCTCTGGTGACCGACGTGTCCGAACTTGAGTATCGCGAGCTGCTGGTGCCGATCGTGCGCGATGGCAGTGCGGTGGCTCCGCGTGAGAGCATCCAGGACGCGCGCGAGCGTTGCGCCTGGGCACTTGACCATCTGGACGCAGCTTTCAAGCGCTTCCTGTACCCGCAGACCTATGTGGTGGGCATGGAACAGGGCCTGGCTCAGGTGCGCGACGAGCTCGTGCGCAAGAACATGGCTGCGGCTTCGGCCTTCCCCTGGGCTCACTAATTCCTTGGGCGGTAGGGGCGAGTCACGCTTCCCTGGCCGCCGGCTCGGCCGTTCGCTGAACAGTTGATTGGTTTGACGTATGACGACTTCTTATAAAACGATGGTGGTAAAGATCGGTTCGTCCACGGTGGTGGGCGCCGACGGCAAGGTCAACCGCGCCTTTATCGGCGGGCTTGCCGACCAGGCCGCAGCGCTGCGCGAGCTTGGCTGGCGCCTGGTCGTGGTGAGCTCGGGTGCCATTGCCTGCGGCTATCCCGTGCTGGGCTTCGACCGTAAGCCGGTCGGCGACCTGCCGAGCCTGCAGGCCTGCGCCTCGGCCGGTCAGTGCATCATCTCGTCGGCCTACGACGAGGAGTTCCATGCGCGCGACCTGCTCACCTCGCTCGTGCTGCTCACGCGTCACGACACGGCGCGCCGCACGTCCTACCTGCACGCGCGCGACGCCCTGCTTCGCCTTGTGGAGCTTGGCGTGGTGCCGGTCGTCAACGAGAACGATACCGTCACCGTCGATGAGATCAAGTTTGGCGACAACGACACGCTGGCGGCGCTTGTGAGCTGCCTGGTTTCTGCCGATCTGTGCGTGACGCTCTCGGACATCGATGGCCTCTACACCGCCAATCCGCACGAGGATCCCACGGCCGAGTTCGTCCCGGTCGTGCATAAGATCGACGCCAAGATCATCGCCTCGGCGGGCGATTCTTCCACATCGGTGGGCACGGGCGGCATGATCACCAAGATCCGCGCGAGCCGCATTCTCATGACGGCGGGCATTCAGAGCGTGATTTGCTCGGGCGAGGAGCCCGATGCGCTCGTGCGTCTGGCCCGCGGCGAGAGCGTGGGTACGCTGTTCGATCCGCCGGCGGAGCGCCTGGACATTGCGCCGCGCAAGCTGTGGATTGCACTGGGCGACAAGGCGCACGGCTCGGTGACGGTCGATGACGGCGCCGCGAAGGCGCTGGTCAGCCGCGGTTCGTCGCTGCTCGCGGTGGGTATTCGCGAGGTCGATGGCCAGTTTGCCGAGGGCGATGTGCTCGACGTGTGCGACCCGAGCGGCATGGTTGTCGCCCGTGGTATCGCCGAGGCCGATTCGGACGTGCTGGAGCTTGCCGCCGGCCGCCGCCAGGACCAGATTGCCAGCAACCGCCTGCTCGCAGACCTGGCCGAGAAGCCCGCGATCCATAGGGACAACTTGATAGTGTTTGCATAAAGAGAGGCAGCGCTGCGGCTCGTTTTGCCAGCAGTGCTGCCTCTCCTTTTCCGGCACTTGGGGACGTTCCTTATGTGCCGGCACTTTGGGACACTCCTTTGCTAGAAGATCTGGCGCAGGTCTCCGCGGTTGAGGGCTTCGTCGAAGAGGTGCTTGAACACCACGCTGCCGTGCAAGCCGTCGTGCTCGAACTCGTTGGTCACCCAGGCATGCGAGTTGCCCACGCGGCTGAGCGTATCGAGCTGCATGCCCGAGTCCACGTACATGTCATCGAAGTACACCGCGGCCTGCAGGGGCACCTCGTTGCACGCCAGGCGCTGCGGGTCGTAGATCTTGTCCCAGCTGGTGTCTTCCATCAGCAGGTCCATGGCGGGCTTGAAGGGCTTGAGCTCGGGCATCTGCTCGAACATCCACGGGAACATGGCCTCGCCGGTAAACATGAGCGGTCGCGTGAGCGTGTCGAACTCGGCACGATGGGCCTTCTCTTCTGCCGCGGCCCAGCGAATGGGCATGGTGTCGCCGTCGGCGTAGATGAACTCCTGAAGCGTCCAGTACAGCGGATTCGTGCGCGTGTTGGTGCGCTCGAAGGCGCGCATCAAAAAGCTGTCGGATACCGAGGCGCCGCAGGCCAGCGTGCCGTCGCCGTCAACAAAAGCATGATCGATAATCCAATGCATGCGCTCAAAGCTCGGCTTCATGCCAAAGTCGCTGCCCATGAGCTGTAGGCGCTCGACCGTCATTGGCGAGCCGTCGGGCAGTACGGGCTTCTGAGCCTCGAGCGCATCGGCCAGGGCTGCCACGCGCTCGACATCGGCGGGGTAACGGTCGTAATACTGCTGCGTCTTGGCGGCCATGCGCGGGAAGGTGTGCGCGTAGACCTCGCTGGCGCTCGCCGGCACGTGCGGAATGCCGCCGCAGGTAAAGCTTGCCGCCACGCCCTCGGGGAAGAGCGACAGATAGCTCAACGTCAAAAAGCCGCCGTAGCTCTGCCCGAGTGTGACCCAGGGCTTGCCGCCAAAGCCCACCAGGCGCAGGTACTCAAAATCGCGCACGATGGAGCTGGCGAGGTGACGCTTGAGGAAGTCCGCCTGCGAGCGGGCCGCATCGGAGCCTGCCGCCTCGGCGCGCTCGCCCAGTGCGGCAATCGTGCGCCCGTCTACACAGCTGCTGCGCCCGGTACCGCGCTGGTCGGGCAGCACGACGCGGAAATGCTTGACGGCCTCTTCGATCCAGCCATCGCTTGTGGGCGACAGCGGACGCGGGCTCTCGCCACCGGGGCCACCCTGCAAAAAGAGAAGGAGCGGCAGGTCGTCGTTGATGCGGTCGGGTGCGCAAACCACACGGTAGAAGAGCTTGATGCTCTCGGGCGCGCCGGCGATGGGTGTCGGTATAGCGCCGCGGCGCATGGTGCTGCCGACGGCCAGGAGCATCGGCTCCAGGCCGCGCCAGTCGAGGGGGACGTCGATGCTGTGGTCCTCGACATACAGGCCGGGGACGTGGTACGAAGTGATGAGGGCCATGTGAGTCTTCCGTTCGTTGCGGTGTTTCGGGTTGACCAATTCTACCGCCGCGGGCGAGCCATGCGCAAATCGGCTACCATGGTTGCAAACTTCTAGGAGAAAGGGCCGCCCATGTCGGTCGATATAGCCACGTATGTCCACGATCTTGCCGTTGCCGCTAAGGCAGCGTCGGCCTCGCTTGCCACGGCGAGCGACGAGCAGCGCCAGGAGGCCGTGCGCGCCATGGCCGCAGCACTGCGCAACGGTGTCGACTCCATCGTCGCCGCCAACGAGCTCGATATGTCCGCCGCGCGCGATGCGGGGACCTCGGCGGGGCTCCTCGACCGTCTGCTGCTGACGCCCGAGCGCGTCGAGGGTATGGCCGCCGGCCTGGAGAAGCTCGCCGAGCTGCCCGATCCTGTCGGCCGCGTGCTCGACCACCGCGTGCTCGCAAGCGGCGTGGACCTCACCCGCGTGAGCGTGCCGTTGGGCCTGGTCGCCATGGTGTACGAGGCGCGCCCCAACGTGACGGCCGACGCCGCGGGCATCTGCATCCGCACCGGCAACGCCTGCATTCTGCGCGGCGGCTCGCTGGCCTATCACTCGTGTGCCATGATTTCTGAGCTGCTGGCCGATGCGCTCGAGACCAAGGGCTTCCCGCGCGAGGCTATCTCGATGATCGAGTCCACCGACCGCGAGGGCACTGGCGAGCTCATGAAGCTCCGCGGTATTGTCGACGTACTCATTCCGCGCGGCGGTGCAGGCCTGATCCAGCGCTGCGTGCGCGAGTCGCTTGTGCCGGTGATCGAGACGGGCACGGGCAACTGTCATATCTACGTGCATGAGTCCGCCGACTTTGATAAGGCGCTCAACATTATCGTTAATGCCAAGACCCAGCGTGTAGGCGTGTGCAATGCCGCCGAGTCGCTGCTGGTCGACCATGCTGTGGCCAATGTGTTTTTGCCTGCGGTCGTTGCCGTGCTGCACGACCACGGCGTGCTCATTCACGGCGACGAGGCCACGTGCGCCGCATGCGCCGACGCCGGGCTTGCCGAGGGCGATGACTACGTTGCCGCGACTGAGGAGGACTGGGGTCGCGAGTATCTGGCGCTCGAGATGAGCGTGAAGGTCGTGGCGAACGAGGACGAGGCCATCGCGCACATCAACCGCTACGGCACGATGCACTCCGAGGCCATCGTTGCAGAGGACACGGATGCTTGCGAGCGCTTCCTGGACGAGGTCGATGCCTCGGCCGTGTATGCCAACGCCAGCACGCGCTTTACCGACGGCGGCGAGTTTGGCCTGGGCGCCGAGATTGGCATCTCGACCCAAAAGCTCCACGCCCGCGGCCCCTTTGCCGCCGAGGCCCTCACCACCTACAAATACAAGCTCCGAGGCACCGGCCAGGTCCGCCCCTAAACCCCTCGTAAACGAAAACCGCCACAAAGGTGCCTGTCCCCTTTGTGGCGGTTTTAGGTGGCGTGGGCGGTTAGGCCTGGAAGGTATCGCGGTCGGGGGCGAAGGACTGCATGGCCGCTATGGTGCGGTCAAAGAGCTCGGGGAGCTCCCAGCCCAACATCTCGGCGCCCTGCGAAATCACGTCGCGCGAGCAGCCGGCGGCAAAGCGCTTGTCCTTGAACTTCTTCTTGAGCGACTTGGTCGTAAAGTCCATAACGCTCTTGCTCGGGCGCATGATGACTGCAGCGCCGATCAGGCCGGTGAGCTCATCGCAGGCAAACAGGATCTTTTCCATCTGCAGCTCGGGTTTGGGCAGCGAGGTGTTGAAGTCCGACGTGTGCGTCTGGATGGCGCGAATGAGCTCGGGAGACGCACCTTCGCCCTCAAGAATCTCGGCAGCATAGATGGTGTGGTTCATGGGGTCGTCCTCATGCTCCTCCCAATCCAGGTCGTGCAGCAGACCGACGATGCCCCAAAACTCCTCGTTCTCGGGGTCGAACTCGCGCGCAAAGTAGCGCATAGTGCCCTCGACCGTCTCGCCATGGGTGATGTGGAACGGGTCCTTGTTGTGTTCGTTGAGCAGTTCGAACGCGCGGTCGCGGGTGATTCCGGCGGTAAGCGGCTCTGCCATAAGAGACTCCTTGTGCTCGTGGGTATCGATAAGAATGAATACTACTAGAACAAGAAAACCACCACAAAGGTGCCTGTTCCCTTTGTGGTGGTTTTTGGCGCGGATGGGTTAGTTGAGGGCGGCTCGGGCTAGGCGAGCTTCGGCGTCCTCCTCGGTGACGCCCAAGGCCACGGCGAACTCCTCGATGGAGCGGCGCTTGGCCTCCTTGAGTACGCGCATGTAGTAGGAGCTGGGCTTTTTATCGGCTTCCTCGGCCTGGCGAATGCGGTGCATCATGGTCTTTGCCACGCGGACCGTCTCGGGCGCGCCCAGCTTGAGCTGCTGCTTAAAGTGTGTCTCTTCAAGCGAGCTGTTGCGCTCGGTAAAGGTGTCGCACTCCAGCTCGTCATAGTGGCTCAGCAGATGCTCGGCATCTTGCTGAGAGATGGCGGCATGCAGACGGTCGGCCTGCGCCACGGGGTACATAAGGATCGTCTGCGCATGCCCCTGCTTGGCCTCGAGCAACAACATGGGCTGCGGCGTGTCGTCCCTAAAACCGACGACGGTGCAGACTCCCTGACCCGGATGAATGACGTGTTGACCGATTGAGAACATGCTACCTCCAACTTATACGAATTTACGTATGTCTAGAATAACACGCTGACGTGCGCAAATCCTCGCTTTATGCAGGAAAAGCACACAACTCCGATAGGTAAGAGTATTCGATAAAAGACACAGCTCGTTCACACCTTTATGCATTTTCAACGCGTGCATAATCTGCAGGCAGACCGGCATCTTTGAGTGAGTCCATACAAGCTGTAGTCAATTTTGTGCATATGCAATTTCGATTGGCTTTACCCTGCGACAGTGCCCGTCGCTTGTGATAGAGTGCTACAAACTCTGGCTTTTGCCCTACGAGCGACCAAGAGCTCGGGGGCTTTAACACAAGGAGGATCTATGCCCGAGAAGATTGAAGAGCTGGTACGCGCTGCGCTTGCTGCGGCCCAGGAGGCCGGCGACCTTTCCGCATTTGAACTTGACGATTGCGCTATCGAGCGACCGGCTGACACTTCTCATGGCGAGTGGACCTCTACCATGGCCCTGAAGTCCGCCAAGCTGGCCCACTGCGCCCCGCGCAAGATCGCCGAGGCCATCGTTGCCCATATGCCCGAGGATCCCGCGATCGAGAAGGTTGAGATCGCAGGCCCCGGTTTCATCAACTTCTACCTCTCCGTTGCCGTCAAGAATGCCATCTTTGGCGAGGCTCGCGAGAAGGGCATGGACTTCGCTAAGTCCAACGTCGGTGGTGGTCTGAAGACCCAGGTCGAGTTCGTTTCCGCCAACCCCGTCGGCCCCATGCACATCGGCCACGGCCGCTGGGCCGCGCTGGGCGATTCGCTCTGCCGCGTTATGGACCACGCCGGTTACGACATCCAGCGTGAGTTCTACATCAATGACCACGGCTCTCAGATGAACACCTTCGGCAACTCCATCAGCACGCGCTATATGCAGCTTGCCGACATCATCGCCAAGCAGGGCGTTGATATCGAGGAGGCTCACAAGCTGCTGATCGCCGACCGTGACGCCTTTGTTGCCGACGAGAACGACGAGCACCCCGAGACCCATCCGTATCAGGACAACTTTGCCGAGACCTTGGGCAAGGACTCTTACGGCGGCGACTACATCATCGACGAGGCCGCCGAGTTCTGGCGCACCGACGGCGATAAGTGGGTCAACGCCGATCCTCAGGAGCGCATGGAGAGCTTCCGCGAGCGCGGCTATGTAAAGATGGTCGATAACATGCGCGACCTCTGCCACGCCGTCAACTGCGACTTCGATCGTTGGTACTCCGAGCGCTCGCTGTACGTGAAGGACACCGAGGGCGAGACCGCCGGCACCTCCGCCGTCGACCGCGCTTTTGAGAAGCTCGACAAGATGGGCTACCTCTACACCAAGGACGGCGCCCTGTGGTTCCGCTCCACCGACCTGGGCGATGACAAGGACCGCGTCCTGATCAAGTCCGACGGCGAGTACACCTACTTCGCCTCCGACGTTGCCTATCACTGGGATAAGTTCCAGCGCGTCGACCACGTCATCGACATCTGGGGCGCCGACCACCACGGCTACATCGAGCGCGTCCGCTGCGTCTGCGACGCTCTTGGCTATCCCGGAAAGTTTGAGGTTCTGCTGGGCCAGCTCGTCAACCTGCTGCGCAACGGCAAGCCCGTCCGTATGTCCAAGCGCAAGGGCACCATGGTGACCCTGCAGGAGCTCGTCGACGAGGTCGGTTCCGATGCCGCTCGCTACACGCTCATCTCCAAGAGCTCCAACCAGATGGTCGACTTCGACATCGAGGCCGTTAAGAAGCGCGACAACTCCAACCCGGTGTACTACGTGCAGTACGCTCACGCTCGCGTCTGCTCCATCCTGCGCCGTGCCGCTGACGTAACGCCTGAGCAGGCCGACGAGATGGGCATGAAGGCCGTTGCCGCCAAGGCCATCGGTGAGAACGTCGATTACTCGCTGTTGACCGACCCGACCGAGCTCGCCCTTTCGCGTAAGCTCAACGAGCTCACCGACCTGATCGCCAGCTGCGCTCGCGACCGCGCCCCGTTCCGTCTGACGCACTTTGCCGAGGAACTCGCTGGTGACTTCCACAGCTTCTATGCTGCCTGCCAGGTGCTGCCGAGCGAGGGCCGTCCCGTCGACCCCGAGCTTTCGCGTGCCCGTCTGGCCGCTTGCGACGCCGTCCGCGTGACGCTCGCCCTGGTGCTCACCCTCGTTGGTGTCTCCGCTCCCGAGCAGATGTAAGCTACGGGTCATTTGACCGCGCAGGTTTGGTTTAACTGAGCCTTGAAAGTCCGATCTCCCATATGGAGGTCGGGCTTTTTGCGTTTGGTGAGACTATTTGGTTTGCTGGGAAATGCTACCAAATCGCAACTATACCGGTTTACGGGGCTGAATCGCCAACTGGCGACCATGGTGCCAATGGCAAAATTAAACCCGCAGGTAGATGGCTTATTGTTTCTAGAAAATGCAGGGCATGGTTGGCTTGCAGCATTCTGGCCCCGTAATCCGGCGTAGTTTTGAAAATTGTCCCTTGGGGACGGAGGAAAATGGATCATTTTTGTCTCGCGGAGGGGTGGCGGGATACCGTCCGCCACGAATTGGGCTCATCTCCTACGTTTGGACGCATATCCCGAACCATGCCGAAAAGTACGATATTAAAACCGCAGGTAGCAGACTCGTTGTTTTTGAAAAAACAAGGGTATGGTCAGGGGCTCGGGTGCAAACGTAGTAGATGGGCGCGATTTGTGGCGCGGCTATTCCGGGTGCCACGGCTTCACTCCTCTGGCGCGACATTTCAAGGCGCTTTTGAGGAGGAGTGTCCCTGATGACTGGGCGTTTAAGAACGTCCAATGACTAAGTTGCAGGTGGTTGCGGTTGTGTTACACTAACGCTGCGTATATGACGCAATCATCTCGATACAGATCAATGATGTCCGTCGTTTTGAACGGAACTAGACTGTTTAGCCGCCCTGAAGGTTTATGCAGGGAGCATGTGATCACAGGGCTTGAAAAGAAAGTTGAGCAAACACTGTGTCTGATCAACAGCAAGAAAACGAAATAACGACGACGCAGGCCGCTCCCGCTGCACCGGTTGCGTCGGACCAGGTCGCGGCGCCCGCGCAAGCCTCGGCTCCTGAGACGCCTAAGGCTGCTTCGACGCCTACGCCTGCAGCGGCTGAGAAGGCCGTGCCTGCAACTGGTGAGGAGGCTGCTCCGGCAAAGCCCAAGCGTACGCGCCGCACGACCAGGCCTGCCGCTGACGGCGAGGAGGTCACCAAGCCCAAGCGCCGTACCACGCGCACGACGCGCGCCAAGCGCACCGTTGCAGCTGACTCCTCGGCGCCGATTTCCGATGAGGTCGCACAGGCACGTGCGTTGGCGCAGATTAGCGAGGCTCAGGTGGTGCGCGCCCGCCGTCGTGCTGCCGAGCGCGAGGCCGCGGCTCTGACCGAGCTCGCAGCTCCGTCTGTGCCCGAGACGCCTGCCGCCGACCAGCCGACCGAGAAGCCGGCACCGCGCACACGCCGTCGCACGGCTGCTAAGGCCGAGCAGGTTGCTGAACAGGTAACCCCCGAGCTCACCGAGGCTTCGGTTCGTTCCGCGGCAGGGGAGGGCGCATCGCCTGCTGAGCCCGCTGCGCCTGTCGAGGCCAGCGAAGTTCCCGTTGTTGATCCGGCTTTGCGCCCGCACCGTCGCGGTCGCAAGCCCAAGGCCTTCGTCGAGGCAGAGAAGGCCGCAGCCGCAGCCGCAGCCGCTCGGGATGCTGCGGCGACCGCCGAGTCTGCAACCGCTGCCGACGCACTCGTCCAGGATGCTACGACTTCCGAGGCCGCTCCCGCCGATGTCGAGCCCGCCGACGTCCGTCCTGGTCGCAGCCATCGTACTGCTGCTAAGCGCACGTCCAAGGCCAAGGCTGCCAAGAAGGGTTCGTCCGAGGATTCCGCCGAGACGACCGCCGATGCATCGACTGATGCCGCCGAGCCCCAGGACGTCGAACAGCCTGCGTCCGAGAAGCCCAAGCGCGGTCGTAAGAAGTCCGCTAAGGCCAAGGCGTCCGAGCAGCAGGCTGATGTCGAAGCGCAGGTCGATTCCGGCGCCGAGGCCAATGACGCCGCTGCGGCCAATGCCGACGCCGCCGCAACCGATGGCGCCGCGCCCGCTGAGGCCGATGACAACGCTCGCCCCAACCGTCGCCAGCACAAGCGCAACGAGGAGCGCAACGAGCGCAAGGACGAGCGCAACAACGACCGTCGCAACCGCCAGCGCGATCGCAAACAGCGCAACAAGGAGCGTAACGCCGCCCCCACCGAGCCCACGCTTTCGCGTGAGGAGCTCGCTGCCATGAAGGTCGCCGAACTTCGCGAGAAGGCCAAGGAGTTCGAGATCGAGACCACCGGCAAGAAGAAAGCCGAGCTCGTCGAGGAGATCTACGTCACCGCCGCGAAGGCCGAGGGCTTCCGCGACATCAAGGGCATCCTGCAGATTCGCCCGGACAGCTCCGGCATCATCCATGCCCATGGCTACATGAAGTCCAACGACGACGCCTTCGTGCCCGCCTACCTCATCCGCTCCGCGCGCCTGCGCACGGGCGACGTCATCGAGGGCTCGCTGCGCCCCTCGCGTGGCGGCGACAAGCGCGCCGGCCTCGCCAAAATCACGACCGTCAACGGTCTGGACCCCGAGCAGATTCGCAACCGCCCCAAGTTTGGTGACCTCACCCCGGTCTATCCCAACGAGCCGCTGCGCATGGAGCACGGCAAGGACTCCATTACCGGTCGCGCCATCGACATCGTGTCGCCGATCGGCAAGGGTCAGCGTGGCTTGATCGTGTCCCCGCCCAAGGCCGGCAAGACCACGATCCTCAAGAAGATTTGCCAGTCTATCTCGATTAACAACCCCGAGGTGCACCTCATCTGCCTGCTCGTCGACGAGCGCCCCGAAGAGGTCACCGATATGCAGCGTTCCATCAAGGGCGAGGTTGTGGCGTCGACCTTCGATATGCCCGCCGACAACCACACTCGCGTGGCAGAGCTCGTCATCGAGCGCGCCAAGCGCATCGTGGAGCTGGGTGGCGACGTCGTGGTGGTGCTCGACTCCATCACGCGTCTTGCCCGCGCCTACAACTTGGCGGCGCCCGCCTCAGGCCGCATCCTTTCGGGTGGCGTCGATTCGGCGGCACTGTATCCTCCCAAGCGCTTCCTGGGCGCAGCCCGTAATATCGAGAACGGTGGCTCGCTCACCATCCTGGCCTCTGCCCTCATCGACACCGGTTCCAAGATGGACGAGGTCATCTTTGAGGAGTTCAAGGGCACCGGCAACATGGAGCTTAAGCTCGACCGCGACCTGGCCGACCGCCGCATCTTCCCGGCTATCGACCCCGTTGCCTCCGGTACGCGTAACGAGGACCTGTTGGTCGACGAGCAGATGCGTCCGTTTGTCTTTGGTCTGCGTCGCATTCTTGCCGGCATGAACAACACCGAGCGCGCAGCCGCATCGTTTATCAAGGGTCTTAAGGGCACCAACACCAACCAGGAATTCTTGGTGCGTTCGGCCAAAAAACACAGCGACTACGAGCAGACGTTCTAGGTTGTCATCCACACGCAGCGATAGTCATCAATGCGATAAAGGGTCGGGGCTTTGAGCCTCGGCCCTTTTCCATATCGCCGCTCCGCGCTTATTTTAACCACAAGACCGACGAGCAGCAGGTTTCCCGTTTCAATCCGACATCGTCGCTTGCAATCGACGGGGCGGTTTCGCATAATAGCTTTTAAGCTTCGCGACGGAAAACGCAGATGAAACGAACCATATACCGTTGCTTTGGGGCATAGCCCCGCTTCATCTTCTCTCGCGCAGCCAACTGAATGATGCGATTTGGGTGCTGGAAGATGGGGAGAGCTCATGGCTTCTTCTGATGCAACACAACGAGCAGTCCTTGCCGGACTTTCGTGCGGGATCGGCCTTGCCGCTCCCGTGGTTATGTATGCCGCGACGCTGCCGTTTTCATCGGTGAACGAGACGGTCGTGGCGGGTGCGGTTCCCTTCGCCGTGGGCGCGGTGGCGGGCGTGGGTATCTATGCCGCCTCGCTGGGTATCTCCGAGTATCGTGCGCAGCGTGAAGAGCGTCTGTTCCAGCCCGATGCCATGGGCGGTGCCGCCAATCTCAATCAGCATCAAAGCGAGTTCAAGACCGCCTCGATTCCAGCTCAGCAGCAGGATGCTACTCCTTACGCTGCGGCTTCTGCTTCTCAGGCTCAGTCGGAGCAGTCTACCTCGGCATTCCTTTCCGGCCTGACTGGTGCGTTCCAGCGCCGTCATGCCGATGATGGTGTCCCTACCATCGCTCGAGCCGCAGATGCTATGGACGAGGACGAGGCTTGGTCCATGATCGACAGTATGCTCGACGACGATTCGCCGGTGAGCTGCGACCCTGCACACTCGCGCGACGTCTATCAAGTCGCCATCGACGAGCTCACCAATGGCGGGCAGACCGGCTCCTTCAATCGCGACGACATCGCCGCCGCGGCACGCGCCGTGTCTGGCTCCCAGGCCGCCCCTGCGGGCAGCACGGCGGCTTTCGTGGCACTCGTTGCCAACGCGGCAGCCAATAACGCCTACAACGCTACCTCGGCGGACGCGAACGCTTCTGCCGACAATTCGTACGTTGATGAAGCCATGGCTGCGGACGAGGAGGCCGTTGCCGCCCGACGTGCCGCCGAAAGCTCGCTGTGGGGCGCTCCTGCCCAGCAGCAGGCGGCCGAGGCTGCGCCGTACAATGCAAACCTCGCCAGCATGCCTATCATCTCCGGTGCCGCGGACATCGATCTCGATGACCTCGATGAGCCTGCAGCCATCACCGCATCGATTGATGCCCAAGATCGCATCGACACCGGCGACCTTCCGGACGCCTCGCTCGAGGTTGATGTCCCCATGGCCGATTACTCGGGCCACGAGGACATGTGGGCCGCCGCCACCGCGATTCTGGATGAGATTGACGAGCCTGCTCCTGTTGTAGCGCCCGCTCCCGTCGCTGCCCCTCAGCCTGCTGCCCCCGCCTATGTCGGCCGTCACAGCGCTGTGTTCCCCGAGGATACTGCCCGTATCTCGCGCGAGAGCATCGAGCGAGCCGAGGCTATTGCCGCCGGCATTATGGAAAATCGTCGTCACGAGCGCGTCAATCAGATCCTCGAGGAAGAGATCGAGCGCCTGCAGTCCTCTACCGCCAAGCGTACGGGCCGTGCCTATCTGAGCGTTATCGAGGGCGGTACCGCCAGCTTTGCGCCGCTCCGCGCGGAGGCATAACTTCTGCATGGTTAAGATCAATCGAAAATGGGCGGTCGTGACCTGCCTGATGGCGCTCTTGATCTGGGGCAATTCGCTGGTTCCTGGCTCGGGGTCGGGCTCGCTGAGCCTAACGGTCATGGAAGCTATCCGCGGTTTCCTGCACGGCGTGGGACTTTCATATGAATGGGTGACCAACTTTGTTGTTCGCAAGTGCGCGCATTTTTCCGAGTATATGGTGCTCGGCATCCTGGCTACGCACGCCTTTGATTTTGAGGGCCGGCGCACCTTTAACGTGTTGCTGCCCACGGCGGTGTTCCTGCTGCTGATTCCCTCGATCGACGAGACGATTCAGCTCTTTGTGCCGGGACGCGCCGGTATGATCACCGATGTGATGATCGACTGCTGTGGAGCGGCAACGGGCGTTGTGCTCCGATATCTCTTACGGTCGCTGATATGTGCCAAAAAAGCCGCCTAGGACGTATTGTTTGGTCCTAGGCGGCCTTTTTTATTTGAGGGCTTATATGAGGCGTGGTGGCGTTGTTCCGTAGGTCGGATTTGCCGGGCGCGCCACGCCCTGTGGGTGCGTCTGCTACTGAAGCGCCTGTGCGCCCAGGGCCAGGCAGCCCATAATGCCCTGCTTGCCCTCGAGGCTGTTGTTGACGATGTAGGTATTGATGTCGTTGACCTCGGGCGTGACGATATAGCCGTTGAGCATCTCGGCACACTTTTTGCGTGCAAGCGGCACGATGGGAGTGTGGTCGGCCACGCCGCCGCCGATGATGATCTTTTGCGGCGCGTAGCACAGCGTGTAGGTCATGAGTGCCTGTGCCAGATAGCCGGCGAGCAGGTCCATGGCCTCCGGGTCATCGGCCATCTCTCCGGCGCTCTTGCCACCCCAGCGCTTTTTGACGCCGGGACCGGCGATGAGGCCCTCGAGGCAGTTGTCGTGGAAGGGGCAGCCGCTGTGCTCGCCGATGGTGTCGCGCGGGTCGCGCGTGACCAGGATGTGGCCGGCCTCGGGATGCATCATGCCGTGCACGAGCTTACCGCCCGAGAGCACGCCGGCGCCCACGCCGGTACCGATGGTCAGATACACCACGTCAGTGAGGCCCTGGGCGCAACCAAAGGTGACCTCGCCCAGGCAGGCGACGTTGACGTCGGTGTCGTAGCCGCAGGGAATATTGAGCTCGTTTTGGATGGTGCCCAGCAGGTCAAAGTAGCGCCATGCCGTTTTGGGCGTCTCCAGGATCTTGCCGTATTGGGACGAGGCAGGGTTGACTGCGGTGGGGCCAAAGGCGCCGATGCCCAGCGCGGCGATGTCCTTGTCGGCAAACCATGCGTTGACGGCCTCAACGGTCTCCTGCGGGGTCGTGGTCGCAATCTGCTCGCGTTCCAGGACCGTGCCGTCTGCATAGCCCGTGGCGCAGACCATCTTGGTGCCGCCGGCCTCGAGCGCTCCGATAAGCTGCTGCTCTGCCATAGTATTCCTCTCTGGACGAGTTGCTCCGTGACTAAAGTATAGCGCTCTAAAAAATAAATGAGGTCGCTATAAAAAGAAACCTCATGGCCCAACGGGTTCACGAGGTTTCTTTAGTGCCTTTAGTTACTGACCGTCCTTACCCGCGCGGGTTGATTTTATCACGTAGCGACTTGAGGTTCTCAAGCGCAGCGTTGAGCGTCTCGTCTCGCTTGGCAAAGTGGAAACGAATCAGATGGTTGACGGGCTCGCGGAAGAAGCTCGATCCGGGAACAGCGCCCACGCCCACCTTGGAGGCCAGGTCCTCGCAGAAGTCGAGGTCGCTGTCATAGCCAAACTCCGAGATATCCATCATCACGTAGTAGGCGCCCTGCGGCACGTTGTGCTCAAGACCGATGCTATCGAGCCCCTGACAGAATAGGTCGCGCTTGGCGGTGTAGAGGTCGAGGACCTCCTGGTAATAGCTGTCGTCGAATTTGAGGGCGGTGACGACAGCTTCCTGCAGGGGAGCGGCAGCACCCACGGTGAGGAAGTCGTGGACCTTTTTAATGCGCTCGGTGATCTGGGCCGGGGCGATGGTGTAGCCCAGACGCCAGCCGGTGATGGAGTACGTCTTAGACAGCGAACTGCAGCTGATGGTTCGATCGAACATGCCGGGCAGCGTGGCCATATAGACGTGCTCGTGGGGCGCGTAGACGATGTGCTCGTATACCTCGTCGGTAATGCAGTAGGCGTCGTACTTTTTGCAGAGGTCGGCGATTAAGGTGAGCTCCTCGCGCGTAAAGACCTTGCCGCAGGGGTTGGAAGGGTTGCACAGGACGATGGCCTTGGGATCGTTGTCGCGGAAGGCCGCCTCGAGTGTCTCGCGGTCAAAGTCGAACGCAGGTGGGTTAAGCGGCACGTAGATGGGCTCGGCACCCGAGAGGATCGTGTCGGCGCCGTAGTTCTCGTAGAATGGCGAGAAGATGACGACCTTGTCGCCGGGGTTTGTGACCGTCATCATGGCGGCCATCATGGCCTCGGTGGAGCCGCAGGTGACCACGATGTTCTCGTTGGGGTTGATCGGCATGCCCATAAAGTGCTCCTGCTTGGCGGCAAGCGCCTCGCGCATGGCCTGGGAGCCCCAGGTGATGGAGTACTGGTGGTAAAGCGGCTTGGGGTCGGTGGCAATGGTGCTGAGGCTATCGAGCAGCTGCGCCGGGGGATCGAAATCGGGGAAGCCCTGCGACAGGTTGACGGCACCATACTTGTTGGAGATGCGCGTCATGCGGCGGATGACCGAATCGGTAAACGCCGCCGTGCGGTTGGAGAGTTCTTTCATGCCTATCCTTTCGAGCATTGGGTGGAGCAAGTTTACTCCTATGGAACCGGTGGGATTTGCTCGAAACGGGCTCGAAAAACTCTTTTCAAAATTCTTGAAAATTGGGGCTTGCATCGCGTGGCGTTCCTTGCAATAATAGTCGAGCGCGAAGCGCACAGGACACGGTGGGTGTAGCTCAGTTGGCTAGAGCGACGGGTTGTGGTCCCGTAGGTCGAGGGTTCGAGTCCCTTTACCCACCCCAGTTCTTGCTTCGTGTTGATATCGGGTCGTTAGCTCAGTTGGTAGAGCAGGGGACTCTTAATCCCAAGGTCCAGGGTTCGACCCCCTGACGGCCCACCACACGATATCTCCTCTAAAGTCCGCCACCACGGACTTTAGCTTTGGGTCGTTAGCTCAGTTGGTAGAGCAGGGGACTCTTAATCCCAAGGTCCAGGGTTCGACCCCCTGACGGCCCACCAAAGATTGTTAAGACGGTCAACTTCGGTTGGCCGTTTTTTGTTAACAGTACATGGGGTCGAACCCGAAAGGGCACGGCCGCTTTCACAGATCGAGTCTACCCTGGGGATCAGTAAAACCGGCGCGTCTGCACGGCAAAGTATGCCTGGGCGAGCGCGATCTCTGGCTTGTTTGAATCTCCGTTTTGGGCGATTAAATAGCATGCATAGCGCGTAAGCTTGTAGTCTTTAAACGCGCGAGCGGCGACACCGGCAGTTATCATTTTCGTGGTGTCACGAAAATGGGAATCAACTGGAGTTTTATTTGTTTCGCACGAGACTTTTGCCCTCTTAACAACTTCGGCGAAGTTCTCCCATCGAGTGTATCCCATGGGTTCCATTAAATCGCGTGCGAGCCAATACTCAACGCCCTCTTCCACATTGGCGCAGCTATCAAGTTCGACACGCCACTTCTCGATATCTCTACTGTCCATATCTCCTCCTCGCTGATCTATTGTCTATGCGCGCTTTGCCCGCTCTGTACTCAGAATAAGGATACGCTGCCGTGCGGACACGAATGGGCCCCGTGCCACTTCGAGGTCACGGGGCCCATAGATATCGATTAGTTGTGCTCTGCTCTAGATAGGTGTCCAGTTTAATTCGATCGATAGTGCGAACCCAGGCTTTCGGTCCGCTTGCGCATGGCTTTGACCATCTCCGTTGCCAGCTGATTCTGCGATTGCAGGCGGGCGAGGGCTGCGATCTCGCTGTCATTGGCATGCGGCTTGCTCAGCGCCGTTGCCTCGTCTTTCAGGCTTTCAAGCTGTTGCAGGGCCTTGGATAGACCTGCTTCGGTCCTGTTGATCATGCAATAGGTGCTCATCGTGTGCTTAAGGCTGTGTGTCAGGCGTTCGGCATCTGTTGTGGCAATGCCATACTGAGGGAGGGCGATATCCATCGGAGCGGCCGCCTCGGGAGCGTCCAGCGCTGCTCGAGCTGCCGATGCGCCCGCGATGCGCCCGAATACGATGCCATTGGCACTCGACAAGCCGCCGATGCGGTCGGCGCCGTGCATGCCGCCTGTTGCCTCACCGCAGGCGTAGAGGCCCTCAACGCCCGTGTACGCGGTCTTGTCGATTTTGATACCGCCGTTGGCGGCGTGGGCATACATCGCCACGCGCATCTCGTCGGCCGGCGCGATGCCGTGCTCGTCTTGTAGCCAGGTGGCAAAGGTCTGCACAAACTCGGGGACGTCCTCGCGGGGGAAGTCGTAGTGGAGTGCCAGGCCTTCGGCTCCCGCTTGGTCGATGGCTAGGTCGATAGCGCGAGAATCCAGACGCGAAGTGAAGGGACCATATCCGGAGCGTTGCTCGAGCAGATTGTCGAGCTTATCGTCGGCGATATCGACCGGCTGGTCGAACTTGACGTAGCGCCAGGTCTTCTCGTTAAAAACAAGGTTTCGCTTGGGCTCTATAAAGCCGGGCATCATCTGCATGAACTCTATATTAGTAAGGGACGCACCGTGCGCCAGCGCGATAGCCTGTGATGAGCTGAGCACGTCGGCGGAAGTGAGGCTGCGCTCGAACAGGCCGCCTGTGCCACCGGTTGCGATGATCGTGGCCTTGGCAGCAAAGGGCACGATTCGATTTTCGGTGAGGTCGTAGAGCACGGTTCCGGTTATTCTACCGTTCGTGTCCTCAACAAGGTCGATAAGCTCATAGCGGGGGAGCAGGCGAATGCCGAGTGACTCGATTCGGGTCGTCAGAGCGTCCTCAAGGGGTTTGCGGGTGAGGCCGCGCCACATGCGCGTCTTGTGGTCAAAGCAGGGGATAAACTGCTTTTGCTGGGCGCTCTCGGCATTTTGTGGGCGTTGAAGTTCAACACCCAGATCCCGTTCGAGCCATGTAATTGCCTGGGGAATGCCGCGGACAAACGTCTGGACAAGCTCGGGGTCGGCGACGCCGCCACCAACGGTCTGGATGGTGTCGATGAGGTCTTGTTCGTCGTCTTCGTTAACGGGTCCGATAAGCCCCAGGCCCCAGGTTCCGGGGAAGAAGCTCGATCCACTCATAGTCTTGCCGGCGCTTGCCACAGTGACGGTTGCACCCGTGCGTGCCGCTTCGATGGCGGCGCAAAGTCCCGCAATGCCAGATCCAATTACCAGTACATCAGTCGATTCCATCGGATTCCTTTCTCGTCCGGCGCATTGTCGCACGGGTGATCGGCAATGGGGCCGCAAAGACTCGGCAAATCGGTAAAGGGCACATATGGCAGGTGGGCGTCATGGGCGTTCTGATGCTCCATTTCATCACATCTCGTATATCGCCCCAACTGATATATTGGCGTTAGCCACCCTGCAGCAGCGCAAACAAAAAGAGCCGCTACCTCGAAAGGTAGCGGCTCCAAAGCTCAACTATATGAGCATCGCGCGGGCGCGATTAGGCCTTGAGGGCCTCCTCGACGGCGACAGCGCAGGCGACGGTGGCACCGACCATGGGGTTGTTGCCCATGCCGATGAGACCCATCATGTCGACGTGCGCAGGCACGGAGGAAGAACCGGCGAACTGGGCGTCGGAGTGCATGCGACCCATGGTGTCGGTCATGCCGTAAGAGGCAGGGCCGGCGCCCATGTTGTCCGGGTGCAGGGTACGGCCAGTGCCGCCACCAGAAGCGACGGAGAAGTACTTCTTGCCAGCCTCGAGGCGCTCCTTCTTGTAGGTGCCAGCGACGGGGTGCTGGAAGCGCGTGGGGTTGGTGGAGTTACCGGTGATCGAGATGTCGACGTTCTCGTGCCACATGATGGCAACGCCCTCGCGGACGTCGTCGGAGCCGTAGCAGTTAACGGCAGCGCGGGGACCATCGGAGTAGGGGATGGTCTCGACGACCTTGAGCTCGCCCGTGTAGTAGTCGAACTGGGTCTTCACGTAGGTGAAGCCGTTGATGCGGGCGATGATCTGAGCAGCGTCCTTGCCCAGACCGTTGAGGATTACGCGCAGCGGCTTCTTGCGAGCCTTGTTGGCGTTCAGAGCCAGGCCGATAGCACCCTCAGCGGCAGCGAAGGACTCGTGGCCAGCCAGGAAGGCGAAGCACTCGGTGTCGTCGGAGAGCAGCATAGCGCCCAGGTTGCCGTGGCCCAGACCGACCTTGCGGTCCTCGGCGACGGAGCCGGGAACGGTGAAGGCCTGGATGCCCTCGCCGATGATGGCGGCAGCCTCAGAAGCGGTCTTGGCGCCACGCTTGACAGCGAGAGCGCAACCGAGGGTGTAGGCCCACTCGGCGTTCTGGAAGGCGATGGACTGGGTGTTGTTGACGATCTCACGCGGGTTGAAGCCCTTGTCGGTGCAGATCTGCAGAGCTTCCTCGAGGGAGGCGATGCCGTTGTCGGCGAGGCACTTGTTGATCTTGTCAGCGCGGCGCTCGTAACCTTCGAACGTAACAGTCATAGTTATTTCCCTCCCTTTCTACTCGTGAACCGGGAACACGCTGGCGACGGAGTGAGTCTCCTCGTCGGTGCGCGGGTCGATGTACTTGGCAGCGTTCTCCCACTGACCATAGTGGCCCATAGCGCCAGCGATGGCCTCCTCGGGGGTCTTGCCGGCCTTGACGGCGTCGGTGAACTTGCCGAGGTTCAGGAACTCGAATGCGATGATCTCGTTCTTGTCGTTGAGAGCCATGCGGGTGACGTAGCCCTGAGCGAGCTCGAGGTAACGAGCGCCCTTGGCCTTGGTGCCGAACATGGTGCCGACCTGAGAGCGAAGGCCCTTGCCGAGGTCGTCGAGGGAGGCGCCCACGGGCAGGCCGCCCTCGGAGAACGCGGTCTGGCTGCGGCCGTAAACGATCTGCAGGAAGATCTCGCGCATAGCAACGTTGATGGCGTCGCAGACGAGGTCGGTGTTGAGGGCCTCGAGGATGGTCTTACCGGGAAGGATCTCGGAAGCCATGGCGGCAGAGTGGGTCATGCCCGAGCAACCGATGGTCTCAACGAGGGCCTCCTCGATGATGCCGTCCTTGACGTTCAGCGTGAGCTTGCAGGCGCCCTGCTGAGGTGCGCACCAACCCACACCGTGCGTAAGACCGGAGATGTCGGAAATCTCCTTAGCCTGGACCCACTTGCCCTCCTCGGGGATGGGTGCGGGGCCGTGGTATGCACCCTTGGCAACGGGGCACATGTTCTCCACTTCCTGTGAGTACTGCATGCCTCTCCTCTCTATCGTGTTGGCGTCCCGTCTGGGGGTCGTGGCTGGCGATTGCCGGGCGACCCTTCGAAAGGGACATGACATGCAGCCCCTATAATACCGCGAAATGCACGGAATATTCGGCGAACGGCTCAGTTTTCGTAGCGAGAAGTCCGGAAGTTTTAATTGAAACGGTTTAACTATATGTTCTGTGGTCGCGAATTTCCGTAGAGGGGGTTCGTCTTGGGCAAGCTTTTGGTCAGCTCTTGTATGCGTTGCGGGGTCTGACCTGTTGCAACGGTGCCGTTCGCCGCCCGTTTACTGCCTTTGGCCGCGCGAGTGTATTGTTTTGCGTGAATGTTTTGATGGCACGCTTCAATCGTGCTGTATTGGATGGCAATCAGATCCCGGCGAAGGGAGCGCCATGCAGCGCGTTTGGAGAACGGTTACCGGCTTTTACCATGTCTGTGCCCGCGGTGTGGGCAAGCAGCTCATCTTTGAGGGCGATGAAGACCGGTGGGAGTTTTTGGAGCTGATGCGCGAGTGCTGCCGCGAGGCGGGCGTGACGGTTATCGCCTGGTGCCTTATGGGCAATCACGTGCATCTGGTGCTTGCAGATTACGAGGACGCGATGAGCGCGGCGATGCACCGGCTGCTTTTGACGTACGCGCGGCGGTTCAATAAGCGCACGGGGCGCACGGGTCATCTGTTCCAGAACCGTTTTGACCGGCGCTCGCTCGATACCGACCGTTATCTAATGGCTGCCATTCGCTATGTTCACGCTAATCCGCAGGAGGCGGGTATCGCCCTGATCGAGCGTTATCCCTGGAGCAGCTTTGCCGAGTATCTGAGAGCGTATGACAACGATACGACGAGGGGATTTTCGGACCCTTCTTGTGTGCTTGAGCTCTTTGAGTCTGCCAAGGGGTTTCTGGATTATTCTCTGTCGATGCCCGATGGTTCCGATCCGGTGATTCACGATATGGATGAGACAGAGTGGGAGCGGCGTGCGTTTGCCGACAAGATGGCGAAGCGCCTGGGCGTGCCGCTCAACGAACTCAAGACCGTAGCGCCCTCGCGGCGAGATGGAATCATTTTCGCCCTGCACGATGTCGGCTACACGGTGCGCGAGATCGAACGATATACGGGAATCAGCAAGAGTACCGTCTCTCGTATCGTGCGCGCTTATGTTCGGGTGAATGCTCAGGCTGAGGGCTCGGAATAGAAAATGGCCGAACCACTCTTGTCAAGCGATTCGGCCAACAAAATTCTTAAGATTTGGGACAAATACTACTGATTATTTTGTCCCGTGAGCATGCCGTCGAGGGTGCGCCAGGCGAGCTCGGCGCATTTGACGCGGGCGGGCATGTGCGAGATGTCCTGGAGCTGGGCGGCTTCGTCCAGGTCTTCCAGGTCCTCCTCGGAGAGCTTCTCGCCGCGGATCATGGCGAGGAAGAGCTCTGCCAGGTGGCGAGCTTCCTCGACGGTCTCGCCGGTGATGAGGTCGGCCATGATGTCGGCACTGGCCTGGCTGATGGCGCAGCCGTGACCGGTAAAGGAGGCCTCCTCGATCACGTTGTTCTCGACACGCAGCTGCAAGGTGAGCTCGTCTCCGCAGCTAGGGTTGATGCCGTCGTGCTCGTGCGTGGGAGCATCCATCTCGTACTTATAGTCGGGGTGCGAGTTGTGCTCCATAAATGTGGTGGAGGTGTACAGATTACCCATTGAACGTGCTCCAAACGTGATGCAGGCCGGCGATGAACTTGTCGATGTCGGCCTTGTCGTTGTAGAAGGCTACGCTGGCGCGGCAGCAGGCAAGGTTCTCGACGCCCAGCCAGGTGAGCAGCGGCTGCGCGCAGTGGTGACCGGCGCGGATGCAGACGCCGTCCATGTCCATGATGCTCGCGACATCGTGCGGGTGGATGCCCTTGACATTAAAGCTCACGACGCCGTGGTGGTTATCCCAATAGATTGAGCCGATGATCTGGACAAAGTCGAGCTGCATGAGCTCGCCCATCAGGTAGTGGACGAGTGCCTGCTCGCGTGCCTGGATGTTCTCGTAACCCACCGTGTTGACCAGGTAATCGAGTGCGGCGCCCGTGGCGAAGATGCCGGCGGCGTCCTGCGTGCCGGCCTCGAATTTCTCGGGGACGGGCGCCCAGACAGCGTCCTGCTCGGTGACCGAATCGATCATCTCGCCGCCGGTAAGCATGGGCGGCATGGCGTTGAGCAGGTCCATCTTGCCCCACAGCACGCCGATGCCCATGGGGCCCATGGCCTTGTGCGCGCTAAAGGCAAAGAAGTCGGCGCCCAGGTCGGCCACATCGACCGGCATGTGCGGCAGCGACTGCGCGCCGTCGACGACCAGATAGCCGCCGTACTTGTGCACGAGCTTGCCGAGATTCTTGACCGGGTTCTCGACGCCTAGCACGTTAGAGACCTGTCCCACGGCCAGGATCTTGGTCTTGGGACCCACCTTGGCAAGAACCTCCTCGGTGGTGAGCTGGCCGGTTTTGGTGGGGTAGAGGTAGACGAGCTTGGCGCCGGTCTCGCGGCAGACCTGCTGCCACGGAATCAGGTTGGAGTGGTGCTCCATGATAGTGATGACGACCTCGTCGCCCGGTTCGAGCACTGTGGGCGCAAAGCTCTTAGCGACCAGGTTGAGCGACTCGCTCGTGTTGCGGGTGAAGACGACCTCGTTGGCCTGTGAGGCGCCGATGAGGTCAGCGATCTGCTGGCGGACCTTCGCGATGGCGTCGGTGGCCTCGACGGACAGCGAGTACAGGCCGCGCAGGGGGTTGGCGTTCATGCGCTGGTAGAAGTCGCGTTCGGCGTCGAGCACACGGGCAGGGCGCTGCGCGGTGGCGGCGCTATCGAGGAAAGCGATCTCGGGGTGCTGCTGGAACAGCGGGAACTGGCCCTTGTAGGGGTTGGTCTCGATGTCCACGGTGGGCCAGCCGCGCGAAGCCTCGTCGCTGGCGTCGAGCATCATGGGCTCGGGGGCGGTGCAGGTATCGCATTTAACGTGCTCGGTGTCGATCATGCGAGCTCCTCCTCAAAGTTGTCGATCAGGTTGTTGCCCAGGCGGACGACGGCGGCGCGGGTGCGCTCATCGGTGGCGGAAAGCGCGGCGTCCTCCAGCTTGGCGCGGATGAACAGGTCCTCGGCGGCGTTTTGGTCAAGGCCGCGGCAGGCGAGGTAGAACAGCTGCTCGTCGCGGACGTGGCCGATGGTGGCGCCGTGGTTGCCGGCGACGTCGTCCTCGTCGCACAGGATGACGGGGACAGTCTTGTTGTCGACGCCCTTGTTGGCCAGCAACACGGTTTCGCGTTCGGTGCCGGTTGCGCCCTTGCAGCCGTGCACGAGGTCGATGGTGCCGCGGTAGACCTTCTTGGACGTGCCGGTCAGCACGCCGTTGGCGTCGATCTCGCACTCGGTCTTGCGGCCGCGATGGCGCAGCTCGTAGTTAAAGTCGCGCACCTGTTCGCGGGCACCCAGGTAATCGGTGTCGATCGTCACCTTGGCGGTGTCGCCCAGCAGGTCGCCGGCAAGGCCGGTGGCGCTGGCACCGGCACCCAGGACGGTGTGCTGCACGTTGACGCGTGCGCCCTCGTCCAGGAACAGGCCGGTGTCGTCGAGTGCGATCCAGCTGTCGTCGAGCGTCTGCGTGCAGGTCACGTTGACGGTGGCGTACTCGTGGGCGCACACGCGCAGCGCAGAACCCACGACGCCCTCGCCGGCAACGGGGGAGTCCAGGGCGATCTGCAGGTCGAGCGTCGACTGGGGACGGGCGACGACGTCGATGGCGGCGATGGCGGCCGCAGCGTCGACGCCACTCACGCGCACGGTAACCGTGGCGTGCTGGTATGCGGGCACATCGATGACGATGCGCTTGGTGGTGTGGTCGGCCAGGTAGGTGTAGGCGGCTTCGCCCATGCCGGTCTCGAAGGCCTCGGCAGGGGAGAGCTCTTCCTCGAGCTTGATGGCGCCGGCCTGGTAGACAGAGGTGGCGGGCACGTCGAGCTCGGTCTCGGGCGTGATGCGGGCGCGGTCGGCGGCGTCGCCGGGGGCAGCGGCACGGCGCTCGGGGAAGCGCTCGGCCATGGCTTCCATGGCGGCGTCGAAGGCGTCGGCCGAGCCGGCAAACTGCTCGTCCAGGCCTTCGACCTCAACGGCCTCGGCGGGAGCGGTGGCAAGCTCGTCGGAAAGCTCGAGCTTGGTCTGGTTCATCTTGAGCCAGCCCCAAGTGGCAGCAGGCATCGCATTAACTTGCTCGAGCGTGGTAGCAGCGGTGTTGGTTTCCTGTTTCATTATCCGATCGCTCCTTCCATCTCGAGCTTGATCAGGTTGTTCATCTCGACGGCGTACTCCAGCGGCAGCTCTTTGGAGACCGGGTTGGCAAAGCCGTTGACGATCATGGTGCGGGCCTCTTCCTCCGAGATACCGCGGCTCATCAGGTAGAACACCTTGTCGTCGCCGATGCGGCCGATGGTGGCCTCGTGGCCGATATCGACGTTCTTGGCGCGGATGTCCATGGCGGGGATGGTATCGGAGCGGCTCTGGTCGTCGAGCATCAGTGACTGGCAGCTCACGGTTGCCTTGGAACCCTCGGCCTTGGGCGTGGCCACGATAGAGCTGCGGAAGGTCTGGATGCCGCCGCTCTTGGAGATGCCCTTGGTTTCGACGGTCGCCGAGGTCTCGGGGGCGTTAAGCACGACCTTGCAGCCGGTGTCGAGGTTCTGCCCGGCGCCGGCAAAGGTGATGCCGGTAAAGCTCGAGCGGGCGCGGCGGCCGTTGAGCACGCTCATAGGGTAGAGGTAGCCCACGTGGCTGCCGAAGGAGCCGCTGATCCACTCGATGTCGCCGTCCTCGTCCACGCGCGCACGCTTGGTGTTGAGGTTGTACATGTTCTTGGACCAGTTCTCGATGGTCGAGTAGCGCAGGTGCGCACGCTTGCCCACAAAGAGCTCCACGGCGCCGGCGTGGAGGTTGGCCACGTTGTACTTGGGCGCGGAGCAGCCCTCGATAAAGTGCAGGTCGGCATCGTCCTCGACGATGATGAGCGTGTGCTCAAACTGGCCGGCGCCCTTGGCGTTGAGGCGGAAGTAGCTCTGCAGCGGAAAATCGAGCTTGGTGCCGCGGGGCACGTAGACAAACGAGCCGCCCGACCACACGGCACCGTGCAGGGCCGCAAACTTGTGGTCGGTGGGCGGGATGAGCGTCATGAACTTCTCGTGGATGAGCGGCTCCCACTGCGGATCGTGCAGGGCCTCCTCGATGCCGGAGTAGACGATGCCCATCTTGGACGCCGTGTCCTGCATGTTGTGGTAGACCAGCTCGGAGTCGTACTGCGCGCCGACGCCCGCCAGATAGCTGCGCTCGGCCTCGGGGATGCCCAAGCGCTCAAAGGTGTTCTTGATGTCGTCGGGCACCGACTCCCAGTCGTGCTTTTGGTCGGTGTTGGGCTTGACGTAGGTGACGATGTTGTCCATGTCCAGGCCCTCGATGGAGGGGCCCCACGTCGGGTCGGGAAAACGGTTGAAGATCTCGAGGGACTTGAGGCGCAGGTCGAGCATCCACTGCGGCTCGTCCTTCTTGGCGCTGATCTCGCGCACGATGTCGGGCGTAATGCCGGCGTCGAGGCGCTCGAATCCCTCCTCGCCATAGGTGAAGTCGTAGAGGCTGCGGTCGATGTCCGCGACCTCGGTGCGGTTCTTGGTCATTGCGTCGCCCCTTTACGCCTGCTGCCCGGTAGCGGCGGCCTCGGCCTGGGCGCGCTGCTCGGCGGCCTCGCGCTCGAAGGTCTCAAAACCGTTCTTGTCGATCCAGGGGATGAGCGAGGCGTCGTCCTCGCGCACGATATGACCCTTGACCATAACGTGGACGCGGTCGACATCCAAGTGCTCCAGGATGCGCGTGTTGTGCGTGATGATGAGCATGGAGCCGTCGCAGCTCTTGCGGTAGGCGTCCATGCCGTGGCTGACGGTGGAAAGCGCGTCGACGTCCAGGCCCGAGTCGGTCTCGTCGAGGATGGCGAGCTTGGGCTGCAGCAACAGGAGCTGGAGCATCTCGACCTTCTTCTTCTCGCCGCCCGAGAAGCCCACGCCCAGCTCGCGGTTGAGGTAGGCGGTATCCATGTTGAGCTCGGCCGCGAGCTCCTTGACGCGACGACGGAATTCCTTGCCCTTCATCTCCAGGCCGGGGCGGCCGGCGATACTGGCGCGCAAAAAGCTCGACAGTGGCACGCCGGGGATCTCGACCGGGGCCTGGAAGCTCAGGAACAGGCCGGCGCGCGAGCGCTTGTCGGTGGTGAGCCCGGTGATGTCCTGGCCGTCAAAGACGATGCGGCCGTCGTTGACCGTGTAAACGGGGTCGCCCATGACCAGGTGGCCGAGGGTGGACTTGCCGGCGCCGTTGGGGCCCATCAGCACGTGGGTCTCGCCGGCGGCGACGTTGAGGTTGACGTTGTGGAGGATGGTCTTCTCGTCCACGGAGGCGGTCAGACCTTCGATGGAAAGCAGCGGATTTGCGCTCATGCTGTCCCTCTCTGTATATGGTGTACTCATAGGTGTGCTAAACCCTAGGAATCTTCTCGGAATAAAGTTACTATGGGTTCGGCGTTAGTCAAGGGAAAACCCGACTAATCCACTCGACTTTTCAAATTCTGGGACAAAATAACCTGTTGTGTTTGTCCCACTTACTTAAGATTTGGGACAAACAAACTTGGTTATGTTGTCCCAGATGCAATGGGAGGGTAGGTATGCTCATTTCTTCCAAGGGCCGCTATGCCCTCCGGCTGATGATCTATATCGCGGCGCTGGGCGACGCCGAGGGCAAGATTGCCCTGCGCGAGGTCGCCGACCGCGAACATATCTCGCAAAAGTATTTGGAGCAGCTGGTTCGTCCGCTTATGAAGGCGGGCCTGCTTAAGAGCGTGCGCGGCAAGGGCGGCGGCTACATGATGGCCAAGGATCCCTCCGAGGTGCGTGCTGGCGACATCCTGCGCGCCGTCGAGGGCAGCACGGCTCCGGTGGCGTGCGATGGCATCGACAACAGCTGCGCCCGCAGCGATCTTTGCTCGACCGTCAAATTCTGGCGCGGTCTGGACGACGTGATCGAAAAGTACGTCGACGGCGTGACGTTGGCCGACCTTGCTGCCGTCCCCGAGATCAACTTCGACATTAAGCTGTAGGGCTGCAAATGACATCTCTCGACAAGGTGTATAAGCAAATTGAAGTTTTTGCTCGGGAATGTGACGCCGAGAAGGTTGTGCTGTTTGGTTCCCGCGCTCGAGGTGACAACTTGCCTAAGAGCGATATTGACATCGCCGTAGCAGGTTGCCGGGATTTCGGCCGGTTGTCATATTTGATCGAGGAGCGTCTTGATACTCTTTTAGATGTAGATGTCGTCAATCTCGACGAGTCCTTATCGCGTCAATTGCTCGATGAAATTGCCAGGGATGGTGTGATTCTGTATGAAAAAATATGAGAACTTTGTCAGCGCCTTGGCGAATCTTGAGGATGCGCCCAATCAGGATCTCAACAATGATTTTGTTCAGAGTGGTTTGATTAATAAGTTCAATCTTCAATTTGAACTGAGCTGGAAGCTCCTTAAGCGTCTGCTCGAGTATGAGGGCGCCACGCTTGCCGCGTCGGGGTCTCCTCGTGCCATCTTGAAGGAGTCCTACCGATTCTACGACTTTATTGATGAGGCGGCCTGGCTAGATATGCTCAAAGACCGCAATACGAACGTCCATATCTATGACAACAAGCTCGCTCAAGATTTGATTCAGCGCATCTTGAACGTATATATTCCCGCTTTTTGTCAGTTGAGGGACGGGCTGATGGAGCGATACGGCGAGCTTCTGATGGCGCCCGACGACCAGTTTGTTTAATTCCTTAAGATTTCGCGGAGGGTTGTTGCCGTTTACCGAGGGGTTGTTGTGCAACAACGGGCGAGCTGCAATACTTATTTTATCTTTGCAAACTGCACTTTAACTACACCAATGCAGGGAGGATCTTATGCAGCCCAAGCATTCTGCGATTGTCGCGGGCCTGACGCTGGCGCTTTCGTTTGGCGCCGTTTCCGCGCCGGCACCCGCCGCTGCCGAGGAGCCCACGCCGGGCGTTGCCTCGGATGCGACCGATATCGATAAGGGTCTCTATACCCAGCAGTCCTTTTCGGGCGTGCTGAGGTCGGTCCAGGGCGTTTCGTTTGTTAACGTGACTCCCGAGATGAAGTACTTCACCAAATATGAGAGTCACGGCAACTATAACCAGGGCTTTTCGTACGGTGACGGTTATAACGCGCTGGGTTATTACCAGTTCGACCGTCGTTGGTCGCTCATTCCGTTTATGAAGCAGGCCTACAACTACAACCCCGAAAAATACAGCATGCTCAAGGATGCGATTGATCGCGGCAGCGAGATTTCCAACATGAGCAATGCCATGTACGAGAACGGCCAGCTCACCGAGTTGGGCCGTATTGCGCAGGAGGCCTTCCAGGGCGCTTATAACATCGATTCTGTTGAGTTCTCAGCTCTTCAAGATGCCTATGCGTACAACTCGTACTATGCGGTGACCGAGGCGTGGCTCAAGAGTGGCCTGGGCATTGATATTTCGGGCCGTGCCGATTGCGTTAAGGGCATGGTGTGGAGCATCACCAACATGTGCGGCACCGGTGGCTGCAGGGACTTCTTCCGTTGGGCGAATCTCTCCAACGATATGTCCGACCGCGAGTTTGTGACGGCGCTTTCCAACAGTGTGGTCAATAACGTGGCGACCAAGTATTCGAGCCAGCCCCAGTATCATGAGGGCTGGAAGAACCGCTACCGCAATGAGCTGAAGGACTGCTTGGTTTATATCGCCGAGGACGAGGCCGCTGCGACGCCCGTGCAGCCCGAACCTACGCCGGCGCCCTCGCCGACGCCTGATTCGAATGACGACTCGAGCGACGATGCCAACGATGACAGGATGGATGCGCCCTCGACCGGTGCTGACGGTGATGGCTCTGCTGGTGGCACTACCAACAACGGCTCTACCTCGAACGGTTCCGATTCAAACGGCTCTGCTGCGGGCGATTCGTCTTCAAGCTCTTCCGGCAATACGGACAGCGACGCTTCTGGTTCGACCGGCGCTGGCACCTCTAACTCATCCACCGGCTCGAGCGATTCGTCCGTTGGCACCGGCTCTAACAACGGCTCCGGCTCTGACGCAACCCCTGGTTCCGATGCTTCCAAGGATGACTCGAATAAGGCGCCGGACGTTCCCGTTGCTTCGCCGGACAAGAAGCCTTCTTTCTCCGAGCAGCTTGGTTCTACGCTGGGCTCTTCGCTGATGGCTGGCGTCAATAACGGCTCGACCCAGAACAAGGGCAACTCTGATCAGGTTTCCACGGAAAAGATCGAAGCCGCAAAGGGCGACTCCAAGGACAAGGCTTCCGAGAAGACCGAATCCGATAAGGGTTCTAGCTCTGAGGAGAAGAGCGACAAGTCCGAACAGAAGAAGGACGAGGATAAGAAGTCTGAATCTGAGGAGAAGGACAAGAGCAAGGCCGAGGGCGAAAAGAAACAGTCCGAAGACGACGACAAGAGCGGTGCTGACAACCAGGTCCAAGAGCAAAATGACTCCAAAACGGTGACCACCACGACCACGACGACTACAACTACCAAGTCCTCGGGCGGCAACATGCCCAAGACGGGCGATCTGATTGTGATGGCGAGCCTTGCCAGTGTAAGCTTGGCCACACTGGGCGCTACGTCTATCGTAAGTGGTAAGCATAAGCTCGATCAGCAGAAGAAGGCTTCTGGGGAGGACGGCTTGGAGGAGTAATCTTCCAGATCGTTTTCTATAAGAGTTTGGGACGGGGTCCGGTGCGGCGGCATCGGCCCCCCCCCTTTTTTGTTGTGCAACGATTTGTTATGCCCCCTCGGGGGTCTGTTGCTACCGCTGCCCGAAACGTTTGCATGTCGATATTGTTGCGCTCTACCCGCTCGCTACAATGGGCATCGTGCTGCGTTAGAAGGAGAGTTTACGGTGTCTGAACAGGTGAATTGTGGTTTTACTCATGCGTTTGGTGCACGGTTGCTCAATCATGCGGATAGCGCAGCTCTACCGGTTGATGCACGCGACTTTTCCGATGCAATCAATCGGTGTTTACTCGTCGATAAGACTATGTTTATTGCCGATATATTGGACAGTGAAGCACCTGTTGCGCTTTGCTGTCGGCCCAAGGGTTTTGGCAAGAGCATGAATTTATCGATGCTCAAGTGCTATTTGGAACGACCTGATCGCCGGCTGCCGGATCGAAGCCTGTTCGCTGGTACCCAGATTTGGCAGGCGGGCGGCGGTCGCTATCGTGATGAGTACGCGAGTTATCCGGTCATCATGCTCGACTTTACAGCTGCCGCTTCGAGGCATGGCGCTGGTGCTGCGGCAGCAATTCGCGGGGCTGTCGTGCGCGAGTGCGCCCGATTACTGCCGCTGCTTGCCGCGCCTGATCTGTCAAGACGTGAGGTTCGTCTTATCGAGAGGGCGGCGCGTGGGGTGGCCAGCGATAAGGAGATCGATGCGGCGCTTGGCGTGCTTATTAAACTGCTCCAGGCAGCTTTCGATGAGCAGGTTGTTCTTCTGATAGACGACTACGACGCGGTATGTCCAAAGCGTTTGGACGCTAAGGACGACGGTAGCGTGGATTCCCTAGAGTCGCTCAGCCGAATGTTGTTCGACACCATTGCCGATGCCGGCGACTCGTTGCGATTGACGTGTCTGATGTGCGAACGCCCCGGTCATGCCGAGTTTGCGTTGTCCCAACGTGGGGTTTCCTATCGGTCGGCGACAGCGTTGTCGAGTTGGTGTGATCGATGGTTCGGTTTTTCGGACGACGAAGTCCAAGTGCTGTTGGATTGCATCGGTCGCAACGGCTGTCTGGATGACGCGTGTGAGTGGCTCGAGGGCTATCTGCTTGGTGGTTTTTATTGCTCGAGCCCGGAGCGCGTGGTGGACTACGCACATCGCGGTTGCGTCGCGCCCGTTCGGGCAGATCTGTATGGTTACGCCGACCGTCTGAGCGCATGCGTCGGCGACTGGAATCTCATGCGCCTGTCCGCATTGTTCGATTTACTTGAGGCGCATGGGTTTATTGAGGTGCCAGTGCATGTGCATGCCGAGGAGGCCGATGCCGCCAAGCCCGAAGATATCTGGACAGCGCTGTATCTGTCTGGATTTCTTACGACGGACATGACGGGGCATTCGGAAAACGGCGCGTGCCTTCGTTCCCTGCGTCTGCCTAACAACGAAGTGCGTCAGGCGCTCCGTCTTGTAATTCTGGAATGGTTTGAGTGCGCCGTTGAGGACGTTGGAGTTATCGACTCGTTCCATGACGGGCTGTGTCGAGGAGACGAGGACGCTGTAAAGCAAGCTTTGAGCTGTGCTATCGGCGATCTGGGCATCGATGTGGGCCAATCAGATATGCCGACAGCCTATCATCTGGTGCTTCAGGGGCTCTGCTTTGGACTGCCTGGCTATTGCAATCCCAGCTCCAAGCGAAGTGGCGTCTCGGATCGCTGGGATATCCAGGTGATTCCCACCGGTCGGGTGTTTGACGTGGCTGACACGTTCGGCATGCTCGATGAGCGACCGCTCATTACGATCAACATGATGTACGACCCTGGCGTCGATGCCCTGGGCCTGGAACTGTTGGCGGTTCAGGCGCTGCTCGAAATCGAGCGCGACGGCATCGATGATATCCGCGTGCCGCGCCCCGCCGTCGGGCGCATGCGTTGGGGCTTTGGTTTTGACGGTCAGCGTGTGTCCGTGGTGTGTCAACGACTGTAGCGGCGGGCGAAAGCCCTTTACTACTCGGCGTCCTTCAGGGGCGGCATGGGCTTCCAGTTGGGGTCCTTAACGATCTTGCGGGCGTCCTTCATGCCACGGCGCAGCGCCGGAATACCGGTCTTAAAGCATTTGTCGACTGCTGCCAGACGAATGAACTCCTTGCAGAAGGTCGCGGCATTGCCCAGACGGAACAGCACGGGGTGGTAGTCGCCGTAGATCTGCATGTAGCGTGCCAGATAACCGCGGTTGCGCATGATGTAGTAGCGGTTGGTGTCGCTCGTGGAGTTGAGCTGTCGTTTGCCGGCGATGTCCCAGTTGGAGACGGCGCGGGCGCGCTTGAGCACCACGTCGGCGACCACGGCGGCGGGGAAGTGCTGGCTGGCCACGTAGCCGTAGCAGGCATCGTCGCCGTAGATAAAGAAGCGTGCGTCGGGCAGGCCAATCTTGTCAACCACGCGGCGCGAGAACATGCCGCCCTCAAAGCACAGTTGGTTCATGGTGCGGTAGCCCTCGGGACCCAGATCCCACTTGGCGATGGGGTTAGGGATGCCGAGCGAAAGGATGAGCTGGTACTGCCAAAAGAAGGCGCCGCCGTCAAAGTCCAGGCGCGAACCCTGGATAACATCGTAGCGGTCGGTCCACTTGGCCAAGCGCTCGATGCCTTCGGGGATGACGAGCACGTCGTCGTCCATGACCCAGAACCACTGGGCCCCTAGATCGTAGGCGCATTTGGTTCCAGCGGAGAAGCCGCCCGCACCGCCGCCGTTTTCGAGCTGCGGGGCGTAGATGACACGGTCGGTGCCGCCCTGCGCGTCGGGCTGCTCGGTGTCGATGCCCCACAGGTTGGCCAGGCGCTCGTTGAATGCAGTGCACATGGCCTCGGTCTCGCGCGAATTCTCGTTATCGACAATCACGATGCGCCAGGGCGTTGCCGTGAGATCGGTCATGGAGTCGAACAAGTTGGCCAGGAGTTCCTGGCGCTTGTACGTAACGACGACGATGGCGAGCTTATCGATGGGGGCGAGGAGGGTTGAAGGCATGGGGCAATATATCCTTTCACGCGCGGCGCGCATGCGCTGCACGGAAGCTATCGAATACGTCCTTGGGACTGTCCTATTGTAAAGGCTCGGCGCACCTTGACGGCAAGCTTTGAATAAAACGCAGGAACCTGTCATGGGCCCGCCGCATGATTTGGGGCTACTTTGCCCGCGAGAGGCTCCATAGATTATATAAACGCCCGCTGGCGCGCTAACCCTTTGATACCATGAAACGACAGGTATTTCCTAAGGAGCACATTTGTCTACTAACGCCTCTGGCAGCCCTGTTCTGTCGCTGCTTATTCCCATTTACAATGTTCAGCGCTACCTGCGCGAGTGCCTCGATTCCGCCCTGGCGCAGACGCTCAAGGATATTGAGATCATCTGCATTAACGACGGGTCGACCGACAACTCGCCGGCGATTATCCGCGAGTATATGGAGCGCGATGAGCGCGTCAAGATGATCGACAAGGCCAACAGCGGCTACGGCGACTCGATGAACCACGGTCTGGAGATGGCGCGTGGCAAGTATGTTGGCATCTTGGAGTCCGATGACTTTATGGCGCCTGACGCACTCGAAAAGCTTGTCTCGGCCGCCGATAGCAATAATGCCGACTTTGCTAAGGCGAACTTTGATTTCTACTGGTCTAAGCCCGAGGAACGCCGTTCGCTGCACGAGATGTTTAAGGCCAAGGACTGCGGCAATCCGGTGCACCCGAGCGATACGACACAGTTCTTTAAGCAAAAGCCGTCGATTTGGTCGGCCGTGTACCGTCGCGATTTTCTTGAGCGCAACGGCATTACGTTCCTACCGACTCCGGGAGCATCCTTTCAGGACACGTCATTCGCCTTTAAGGTGATCGCGTGCGCCGATAAGGCTGTTTATCTGCACGATGCCGTGTTGTCGTATCGCCAGGACAACGAGAATTCCTCGGTCAATGCTTCGGCTAAGGTCTTTTGCGTCAATTCCGAGTATGCCGAGATTGAGCGTTGGATTCGAGAGGATTATGCCCGCGACCACGCAAGCGGCGATGTCGCGCGCATGCTCAAGTTCAATCAACTCATTAAGTACGATTCGTATATGTGGAACTACGTGCGCTTGGCGCCTAAGTTCTATAAGGAGTTCCTGGTTCAGATGGCCAAGGAGTTCCAAGCGGCCTTGGACGCGGGGGAGTTTTCGCTTGACGACCTCAAGCCGTGGAAGCGCGCAAATCTCGCTGCCATCCTCAAAGATCCTGAGGGCTGGGTTGACGAGCATCCGAGTTTTGCGACGGATGGTGCCTTGGGGCGTGCTAAGTATTACGCCTCGGTTGGAGGCCCAGGCGTGGTCGCCGCCTTCCTCATCGAATCGCTAAGGGGGTAGGTCGGCATGGGAGAGGCCTCGTGCCCTAAAGCAACCATTGTCGTCCCCGTTTACAACTCTGCGCGCTCCATTCAGCGATGCCTCGATTCGCTGCTGGCCCAGTCCGAGCGCTCGATTCAGGTTGTGTGTGTCAACGACGGTTCGACTGATGATTCGTTGAACGTGTTGCGTCAGATCGCGCAGGCCGACGATCGCGTACTGGTGATTGACCAGGAAAACGCTGGCGTCTCGTGTGCTCGAAATGCCGGTATCGATGCCGCCGAGGGCGAGACCGTCTTTTTTGTGGATGCCGACGATTACATCGATGCCCAGACGGTCGAGCGCGTGCTGCATGCCATGGAGTCTGCAGATGCCGAGGCCGCCGTTTTTGGCGGCGTCTGTGAACCTGCCGATGCTGCCCCCAAACGCGTCCAGCAACTCATGAGCCCCAAAGCCGGTACCTTCGGCGCCCGTGATCCCCAACTGCTGTTCCATTCGAATGCGCAGCCCTATGCCTGTCGTGCGGCTTTTTCGCGCGAGCTGCTCAATCGCGAAGGCATTCGCTTCGCCCCCGGTTTGGCTTTGGGCGAGGACGTCGTCTTCCAATTTGCGGCTTATGCGCTTGCCCGCAAGACCGTCGTCATGCCGGACAAGTTCTACCACTACGTGATGGAGAGCGAATCGGCGACGCACGAGTTCAACAGTGCCGAGGCTCGCGCCAAAAAGCTTGACACCCACATGAGGATGCTCGAGGAGGTCTTGGAGGACTGGGCGGCCTACGGTCTTTTGGACCTGTGTCCCGGCGAGCTGATAACTTGGTTTTTAGACCTCATTGTGTTCGACCTGGCGCGCTTGGATGCCGATGACTTCCATCGCGTGGCGGCTCGCGTCAACATGGACCTCACGACGTTTTTGGGAACGGAGTGGGCGGATATGCCTGCTAAGGGCGCCGTTTGCCGTGTTGCCCACAAGCTCGTTGCGGCGACCTCGGGCGTTTCGATGGCAGACGCCACGCTGTTCTATCTTTCGACTCGCGGTCTCAAAGCCTGCCTGGAGCGCTTTATCTAATTCCAAGCGCTGCCGCCCGCCGCAACTCGGCTGCTAAAATAACCCTGTTACACGCTATCCAACAGGAGGTTCTCTTGCAGAACTCTGATACCCCTAAAGTTTCTCTGCTTGTCCCCATTTGCAATGTCGAACGCTACCTGCGCGAGTGCCTCGATTCCGCCGTGGCGCAGACGCTCAAGGATATCGAGATCATCTGTATCAACGACGGCTCCACCGATAGCTCGCCAGACATCATCCGCGAGTACATGGAGCGAGACCCCCGTGTGAAGATGATCGATAAAGCCAACAGCGGCTACGGCGACTCGATGAACCGCGGCCTGGAGATGGCGCGCGGTGAGTACGTGGGCATCCTTGAGTCCGACGACTTTATGTTTGAGGATTCGCTCCAAAAGCTGGTCGCCAAGGCCGATGCTGAGCATGCCGATGTGGTAAAGGGCGACTTTTACCTGTATTGGTCCACGCCCAGCGAGCGCCGTGAGCTGTTTGGGATCATCGACGAGCATATGACGGGCGCCGCGTATCGCCCCGTCGATCGCCCGGGCATCTTCTACCGCAAACCTTCCATTTGGTCGGCTATCTATCGGTGCGAGTTTCTCAACGACAATCAGATTCGGTTCCTTCCCACGCCGGGCGCCTCATATCAGGACGCAGGCTTTAACTTTAAGGTTTGGGCTTGCGCCGAGCGTGCCGCGTTTATTACGGACCCCATTTTGTGCTATCGCCAGGATAACGAGAAGAGCTCCGTTAATTCGCCCAACAAGGTGTTTTGCGTGTGCGACGAATATGCCGAGATGCAACGTTTTTTGGACGAGCGTCCCGAGCTCAAGGCTCAACTCCAGGGCATTTTAATGCGCATGAAGGTCGATACGTACCGTTGGAATGATGAGCGTCTGGTCGATGAACTGCGTGATCAGTTTTGGAAAAAGGCCTCGCCCGAGCTCAAGGCCGATTGGGATGCCGGTCGCTTTGACCTGTCGCTGTTCGATCCACGTGGCGAGACCGACCTGCGCCTGATGGTCAAGTCGCCCCGTGCCTATATCGATTCGCGCTTTGGCTTTAAGAAGCCGGGCAAGCTCAATACGTTTAAGCATTACTTTAAGATTGGCGGCCTGCCGCTGGTGTGGCGCGTGCTGACGTATCAGCGCACCTACGGCGACAACCCGCACCCCGATGACGTTCCCGCCGCACAGTAGGAGCGAGTGATTATGGCTACCCCCAAGATTTCCGTTGTCGTTCCCATCTACAACGTGGAGGAGTGCCTGGCCTGGTGCCTGGACTCCCTGCTTGCGCAGGACATGCCCGATTGGGAGGGCGTGCTGGTCAACGATGGCTCGCCGGACGGTTCGCGCGATATTGCGGCTGCCTATTGCGAAAAGGACGCGCGCTTTACGCTGGTCGATAAGGAGAACGGCGGCCTGTCGAGTGCGCGTAATGCGGGTATCGCTGCGTCCGCGGCGCCTATCGTCGCGTTTTTGGATTCCGACGACCGCTTTACGCCCGATGCGTGCCGTGTGATCGTCGATGCCTTTGAGCGCGAGGGCTGCGACGTTTTGACCTTTGGTGCGAATCCGTATCCGCTGAAGGCGGGGTATCCGTGGCTTAACTATGTGCTGAGCCCGCGCGATGTGTCGTTTGAAGGCTATAGCTCCGACCTGCTGTTTAAGGAAGCGTCTCGCCCCTTTGCATGGCGCACTGCCTGCAAGCGCGATTTTTTGCTGGACAACGGGATTCTGTTCGACGAAACCGTTAAGTATGGCGAGGACCAGGTCTTCGATTTCGCCGTGTACGGTCGTTCGCGCAAGACCGCGCTTATCTCGAACAAGCTGTATGACTACCGTGTCGCGCGCAAAGGCTCACTTATGGACACCATGCGCTATGACGACGAGACGCGCCTGCTGGAGCACGTGAAGATTTACTCCGCGGTGCTGGCTGACTGGCAGCGCGACGATCTCGATGTACAGCACGCCGATGACCTGGCGTACTTCCTATGCGATCTGGTGCTGTACGACGCGCTCAGGCTGCTGGGTTCGGACTGCGGCAAGGTGTTTGCTGCCGTTGCCACGGCGCTTGCCGGTTCTGCCGTGGGCAGCGATGCTGCGCTCGCACAATGCGCTCCTTCTATTGCCGCTATGGTGCGCGCGGCGCTTGCCAGCAAGGCCCCCAATGCCCGTGTATGCAAAAAGCTCATGTTCGATTACGACGTCTTGAGGTTTGGGCGCCTGGGTGCCTGCAAACGCATGGCAGTGAACGCCCTTGGAAAGCGAGAAGTGTAGATGAGAGATCGGCGGGGAACGTCGATTGATTGCTGGCTCTAATGGTTTAGACGACGGGCGATGCCGCACCTGCCACAAGTTGCGGTAAGTCGCGATGGGCATCATGATATGGCGCAACACCCTTGCAGTCGGGCCCCACCTGTCGTGCGCCTGGTCGACCCTGAAGAGGCAAGCGTACCGGTCGAGATAAGCCTGCGGGTTCCGCGGCGACATCCCCGTGAAGCGCCATAGGTATCGTTTAAGCCAGGGGCACAGGTCGTTCACCATCTCCATCCGCTCTAGGTAGATCGGGTCGTTTACATTGGCCCTGTGCGCTCCGCTCTCGAGCCGGTCGTCCCTGACCAGCGCGCTGTGTGCCCGCTTGAGGTCGTGGATCAGCGGCGACCCGGGCGCCATCTTGCTGCCCATGTCCTTCCTCACGCGCGGCGAGCTGGGCTTCCTGTGACCGTATGCGACCGCGACCGGGTTCTTGTGCACGTCGATGGCGACGCCGATACAGAGCTTCTGGAGGGGTAGGCCGCGTCTGCGGGCCTGCCCGCTGCCCTTGGAGAGGTCGGTGTCGATGATGTGGGTCTCGTCCATCTAGACGGTGTCGCGCAGCACGATCCAGTCCGAGCGGCAGCGCCACCTCGGGACGCCGGCCGCGGTGGACCAGTCTCTCCAGGCGCCGCGCGCCGCACCCCCGGGCGCCTTGGGTCCGGCCGATAGGACGCCTTGGCCTCGGCGAGCGTGCCGACGACGACTTCATCGCGGCGGTGCCTCTCGTCAGCAGCTTCTATGAGCAGCAGGAATTCGTCGGCGGTCAAACCCGCCACGAGCTCCCTGAAGGGGTTCGCTCTTCCCATATAGATCTGTCCCATCCACCCGACCGCCCACCCGGTGGGATTGTCGCCAAATAAAGATCCGGGTGGGCGCGCGGGTAAATTCTCTGTTTGGCTGGGAAGAGCACGGCATTCGGGGATCGTACGGTCCCCGAATCATCACCTATTATCTAAACTGTTAGATTGAATTATTAAGGGCTTCATCCAAATAGATTTCTGCATAGATGTTGAAAATATTATGCTAAGCAAATGATTGGTTCTTAGAGAAGTCCGTTAATCTGTCTCTCGTTATAATTAATTAAGCTTGCGAGCGCATTGCTTGGAATGGTTGAACCAGCCTTATCAGTATTGGAGCTTCTACTTGAGCAGCCAACGAAGGGATGGATAATGACCATGATTTCCTATATCGCGGTGGGCGCAAGCGGGGATGACCGTTCCAAGTAATTGCTGCAAGGCTTGCCCTCTCGGGTGGTACCCGAGCATTCCCGCCACAATCCTAGGCACGTCTCCTGGATTGGTTTTGAGTGCCGATTCGTGCACTCTTTGTTTGCTTTGCATCGTTTTTTGCTGAAACTATGGATTTAGTCGGTTGATTTACGAATTCGCCCGAACGCTTTGAGCGAATAGATCGCTCCCACAGTTAGTCGACTCCCCGCAGCCTCTCCTGGGTCCCAGGGGCGGCGTTTTCCCAGTTGAAGGAGCGGCTGGTCCTTTTATTCCGTTTTGTCTATAACTATGATGGCGGAGCATGGCCCCTCTCGGCGCAATCTTTGGCTGGGAAGGGCATGGCGATTCGGGGCCTTTTGGTTCCCGAATCGCCATCTGTTATCTAAGCTGTAAAAAACTGTTTCCTTGGTCTGCTAGAGTGCTTCGCGAAAACGGGTCAAAAAGTGAACCGACTTTGAATACCGTTTATATCATTTGGCTTATGCCAGAAGGATTGTGTGGGCTAGTATGCATGAAAATCAATCGATCTTGTAGCACTCTATGTTTGCTTTGATTACCGCTTCAGCAAGTGCGAGGTGCTCTTCGTGCGAATTGTCGCTCGAACTTCGCCATTTGGCAATGTCTTTTTCATCTATGCGCCTTATGTCGAACGGCTCCTCAACAAACTCCGCCGCCACCTCCATGAATTCGTTGAAGCTTGTGGTTACCCCTCGGGCATCAATGTAAGCCTTTTTTCCATTTAGGTAAGCCTGGCAGAATGCATGGAAACGATGCCTCTTCCTTTCTTCGATTATGAATGCCTTGTATCCGAGAATCTCTTCGAGTTTTAACGCAAACGCTTGGCATGATCCCCTGAGAAGACACCCCGCTGATGTTAGATGCTCTTCGTCGTCGTCAATTTGAGTCAGGTGCCCGTCGTAGTCAATCTCTTCGAGATTCGTAAAATTATTGTTATCGCAATAGAATCCCTTGTGTAGTTCAGTTCCATGGACGGGACGGTATCTGCTTCGGTCGGTTTTTCCGGGCAGTGCTTTTGCAGTAGACTGGTTACTCATTGGTTCTCCGTTTGGCTGTCGTTATCTAATTATTTGTACCAACAAGTATCAAACTTAATTCCTCATTGGGACACGGGTTTAGCCTGAAAGGACTGTTTCAGTATTTGTTATCAGCTTAAGGGGAAATGGGGCAACCCAATGACTGGGGGAGGGGCAACGCGCGTGGAGCGAAAATTCGGCAATATCTTGGTTACGGGCGGTTGTGGTTTTTGCGGTTCGGCGTTCGTTCGCTTTGTCGCGAATAATGTACCGGATGTGCACATCACCGTCATAGATAAGCTGACGTATGCTGCCAATCCAGACAGTATCGCGGGGCTTCCAGAAGATAAGGTGAAACTTGTTGTTGGCGACATTTGCGATCCAGATTTGCTTGATCGAGTGGTTCCCGGGCACGATGCAATTGTTCACTATGCCGCGGAGTCTCATAATGACAATTCGATTGTCGATCCTGGCCCGTTTATAAAAACGAATGTCGAGGGCACATGCCAACTCTTGGAAGCTGCTCGTAGACACCATGTCAGGTTTCATCACATTTCGACTGATGAAGTGTTTGGAGACCTGGCGCTTGATGGCCCCGTCAAGTTTACTGAGGATTTTCCCTATCGGCCGAGCAGCCCTTATTCCAGCTCCAAGGCGGCATCTGACATGCTTGTGAGAGCTTGGATTCGCACCTATGGTCTGCAAGCGACCATTTCTAATTGTTGCAATAACTACGGTCCATATCAGCATCCCGAGAAGTTCATTCCGCATTCGATTGCATGCGTCCGGCGCGGGGAGCGTCCTAAACTGTACGGGGACGGTTTGAACGTACGCGATTGGATTCATGTCGATGACCACGCTCGTGCTGTTTGGCTCATTTTGGCCAAAGGGAAGATCGGGGAGACCTATCTTGTCGGAGCCAATTGCGAGCGCAGCAATCTCGAAGTTCTCAAGCTCATTCTTAAAGCAATGGGCAAAGACGAAGATTTTATTGACTGGGTTAAGGACCGTCCCGGCCATGATCGACGGTACGCCATAGACGCTAGCAAGCTCCGCCGCGAGCTTGGTTGGGTGCCGATCCATGGTGACTTTGCAGCAGAGATTTCGCAATTGTGCCATAGCAACATGCTTTTAACCTGATTAGCCTTTCGGGGTTAAGCTGCTGCTCGCGAACCTCTCGTCGATGAGGCGCGCTTCTTTGAGTAATCGCCCTCTTTGACACCGGCGATATTGAGCCC
>NZ_QRQC01000010.1 GCF_003475325.1 Collinsella sp. AF33-16
GTGGGGGAAGGGGTGGGGAAAGGTGTTGAAAAATGGGGCGGTTCCCCATATTATTGATGACGTCGACAGGCGGGGTGGTTCCCCGCGTACGTGCCATCTGAGTAACCGAGGGGAGGGCGCACATGGGAATGACGGGTGCATACGAGCGCAATCTCGATGCAAAAGGTCGTCTATCCCTGCCTGCACCCCTTCGTGAGGAGCTTGGAGAGCACGTTCGCGTGTTTAAAGCCCTGGATGTCGATGCTCTGTACGTGTTCTCTGCCGAGGCCTTCGATAAGTGGGTCGAAGGACTCTTCGCGGGTCGTGAGGGCCACGAGGGTTTTAACCCGCGCGACATCAACGACCAGAAGCTCATGAGGGCGATCAACAAGCGCACCACGTCGATGGATGTGGACAGCGCGGGTCGTATCGGTCTTTCTGAGTCTCTCCGCAAGCAGGCGAACCTCGACCGCGAGGTCACGGTTGTGGGCAACTACGACCACCTTGAGGTTTGGGACCGCGCTACGGCCGATGAGGACGATGATGACGAGGCCCTGCTGGACCTCTTCTTCTCGTAAGGGCAAGGCACGAGTAACGGATGGAGCGTGGGATCTTGACACAAGAATATCGGCATGAACCTGTCATGCTCGGCGAAGTGCTTGAGTCGCTGCAGCTCAAGAGCGGCTCCGTCGTCTGCGACTGCACCCTTGGCGGTGCCGGCCATTCGGTAAAGATGGCCGCGCAGGTGGGGGAGACCGGCCTTTTGCTCGGCGTCGATCAGGATGACATGGCCCTCGAGGCCGCTGGCGCCCGTCTGGACCGCGAGGTTCCCGGCGTACCGCACCAGCTGCTGAAGGGCAACTTCGGCGACTTGGACGAGCTGCTTTGCTCGGCCGAGGTGCCCGGGGTCGATGGCTTCCTGTTCGACTTGGGCGTTTCGTCGCCGCAACTCGATATCCCTGGCAGGGGCTTTTCGTACAACGAGGACGCCCCATTGGACATGCGGATGGATCCGGGTAACAACACCTTAAACGCAGCTGAGGTCATCAACACCTATAACGAACACGACCTCGCCCGGATTCTACGCGTCTACGGCGAAGAGAAGTTCGCCTCGCAGATCGCGCGTGAGATCGTGCGCCGCCGCGAGCATGAACCGATCGAAACCACCGGTCAGTTTGTCGAGATCATCAAGGCTGGTATCCCCGCTGCCGCCCGTCGGCATGGCGGACACCCAGCCAAGAAAAGTTTCCAGGCCATTCGCATCGAGGTCAATCACGAACTCGATGTGCTCGAGCGAGGGCTTGACGCCGCCACAAGGTGGCTCAACCCGGGCGGACGCATCTGCGTCATCTCGTATCACTCGCTCGAGGACCGTATCGTAAAGAACCACTTTAAGGAGATGAGCCAGGGGTGCACGTGTCCGCCGGAGATTCCGGTGTGCGTGTGCGGCAACGTGCCGATACTCAAGGTCATCACCCGCAAACCCCTGGTTGCCCAACCCGATGAGGTTGCGCGCAACCCTCGGGCGAGATCAGCCAAGATCCGCGTGGCGCAGCGTCTGTAGACGCGACCGCGCGATATTGGACCTCCCGCTCGTACCACAAACGAAGCTTAAACACACTACCAACGTACTCGGGATGGGAGGCGGCATATCATGGGCTACAACACCTCAAACGCAGCACTCGCCTATGATATGAACGCCATGCCCGCCTATCGTGAGGCACCGCAGGCTCCCGCTGCTCCCCGCGAGCAGCGCACGCCGCGCTTTGATGTCTACACGGGCGCGGGCCGTCAGGCAAACCAGGCGGTAAGCCCGGTTTTCATGAGCGTTCTTAAAACGTTTTGCATCATTGCGGCCATCTTCATGACGATCGGCGTCGCCCGTGTGGCGCTCGCCGGCGTTACGGCTCAGGTGCTCAACAGCAACGCCGCGCTTACCAACACGCTCGAGAAGGCGACCGATGAGAGCTCCGACCTGGAGGTCATGCATTCGGTCTATGGTGCCGACACACGCATTCGCGACCTTGCGGGCGCTTATGGCATGGTGGAGCCCAGCGAGAGCGTTACACTTGATTTTTCGCAGGATGCAGCCGCGGGCGCTAGCTCGACCGCGACCGCTCAGTAACAAGACGGTAGCTGAGTATGACAAATGACTATCGCCGCGGCTCCGACGGGGGTCGCGGTTCTGGACGTCCCTCATCGCGGGGACGTTCTGGTTATCAAGGAACGGGTCGGCCATCTTACAACGCCGGGCAGTCCCGTGGCAACGACCCGGCGTCGCGACTTTGCGGCTCGGGCGGCCCCCAAGTGCATAACACCAGGTCGCGCAAGAGTTCGTCGACCGAATGGCTCACAGGCACGCCTCTGCCTCGCCGCAAAGCCGTCATGGGCTTCATTGGGCTTGGCTTGGGCTTGGGCGTCTTTCGCCTTGCCGACTATCAAATTGTCGAAGCCGATAAACTGCGCGAGCGTGCCGATGCGCGTCGCCTGCTTGCGCAGACCCTCTATGCCAAACGTGGCACCATCTACGACCGCAACGGTAACGTGCTGGCGTCGTCGGTCGAATGTCGCAACATCGCTGTGAACCCGCAGCTTGTCGAGGATGTTGACAAGACGGTGTCGGCGCTGGTCAAGGCAACTGGAATCGATAAAAAGACCTGCCGCAAGCTCGTTGAGTCCGATGGAACCTGGGTGTATATCAAGCGCCAGGTGGACGAAGACGATGCTGTGGCGCTGGAGAAGAAGAACCTGCCCGGCGTGCTTTTTGAGCAGGCCATGAAGCGCGTATATCCATACGGCAATCTGGCATCGCAGGTGCTGGGTGTAGTGAATGTAGACAACGACGGCTTGACTGGTCTCGAAAAGCAATACAACAAGCTTCTAACCGGCACGAACGGTTCTCTTGTACGCGAGCGCGCGAGGGACGGCAGCTATATCGCGGGCGGTGCCTATAAAAAGGTGGCTGCGGTCGACGGCGTTGATATCGTGACGACGCTCGATGTCAATATCCAGCGTGCGGCCGAGGATGCCCTAGCAGAGGCTGTCGAGAAGACAAAGGCCAAGAACGGCTCGGCTTTGGTCACCGACCCCACGACCGGTGAAATTCTCGCCGCCTGCTCGTATCCGACCTACGACCAGACCGATCTGGAAAACGCCAAGACCGAGGATATGAACCTGCGCCTGGTCACCGACGCCTACGAGCCCGGCTCGGTCTTTAAGACACTCGTGGCGGGCGCCGGCTTCGACTTGGGCGTCGTGCGATCGAGCACGTCGTTTGAGGTGCCGGCGAGCATCAAGGTGGGCGACGATACCGTCACCGATGCCGACAAGCGCGACTATGCCATGACCATGGATGTGCGCGAGATGATGCGCCGTTCGTCCAACGTGGGCTTTGTCCTGGTGGGGCGCAAGATCGGTGCCGATGACTTTGCCGCCTATGTGGACAAGTGGGGCATCGGTCACAGCTCGGGTGTCGATTTTCCGGGCGAGAGCCTGGGCATCGTCAAGGAGCGTGACCAGTATGACGGCGCCACGCTGGGCTCGATGAGCTTTGGACAGGCGCTGTCTGTCTCGCCGATTGAGATCGCACGTGCCGTGGGCGGCATCGCCAACGGCGGCGTGATGATGACCCCGCACTTCTATAAGTCCAGCAAAGGCGACGAGAAGGACTGGGGCGAAGGTGAGCGCGCGATTTCGGAGGATGCCGCATCGCAGGTGACATCGTGCATGCAGACGGTCGTGTCCGAGGGAACGGGCGTTGGCGGCGCGGTTGACGGCTATGACGTGGCGGGTAAGACCGGTACGGCCGAACGTGCCGACGAGAACGGCGGCTACCTCAAGGAGAACTACATGTCGTCCTTTATGGGCTTTGCGCCGGCACAATCACCCAAGGTGCTGTGCTATATCACGCTCGACGGAACGCCGAGCGGCTCAGATGCCGCTGCGGTGCCGTTCCAGTCCATTATGGCCAACGCGCTCGACGTGCTGGGCATCCCGCGCACGAAGTAGGGGGTTACAATCTTGAGCGTAGTCTGCCGTTTGATCTGAAGGGTGTTCACATGCCCTGCACCACGCGCGCATGGCACTGGGATACAATACGCCGATAGCATTATTAGGTTTACAGGGGAGCTGCAATGATAGAGATCGCCGTCAACAACCTCGCGGCCTCAACGGGGGCCCGAACCGTGACGGAAGAAGCCGATCGGGTATGCCGCGGGTGCGTTATCGACTCGCGTCAGGTCGAGGAGGGGACGATCTTTGTCGCCTTCCCCGGCGAAAAGGTCGACGGCAATGATTTTGCCTCCCGTGCCATCGAGTCGGGTGCCGGTGCCGTCGTGATGACGCGCGAGCCCGATGCCGAGCTGGTTTCGCTGGCGCAGGACAAGGGCTGCGCCATCTTACTGACCGACGACCCCGAGGAGTTCTTGTTGCGCCTGGCGCACGCGTATCGCCTGGAGCTTGGCTGCCTGGTCGTTGGCATTACCGGTTCCATCGGCAAGACGACGACCAAGGACGTGCTCGCCGCTGTTCTCGCCAAGCGCTATCGTGTCTGGGCCACCAAGGGCAATTTCAATAACCTGATCGGCATGCCGCTCACGGTGCTTTCCGCTCCGGCCGATACCGAGGTCTTGGTGCTCGAGATGGGCATGAACCATTTCCACGAGATCGAGCGCCTTTCCCAGTCCGCCAATCCCAACTTTGCCATCGTGAGCAAGATCGGCACCTCTCATATCGGTATTTTGGGCAGCCGCGAGAACATCGCCCGCGCCAAGTCCGAGATTGTCCAGGGCATGTGCGCCGCCGGCGACTATTTGCCGCTGCTGGTTTTGGGCGGCGAGGACGACTTTACGCCGTTCATTCGCGATACGTTCGCCCAGCCTGCTGGCATCGACGTGATGCTGGCCGGTGTCTCTGACGATGATGAGGTCCGCGCCCGCGACGTTCGCGTTGATGACGAGGGCCGTCCGGTCTTTACGCTCGATTTTGGTCAGGGCGAGACAATCGATACCATGCTTGCCATCCCCGGCGTGCAGTCCGTTCCTAATGCCGTTAAGGCCGCCGCGGTTGCCTATCGCCTGGGCGTGACGCCCGAGCAGATCGATGCTGCCTTTAGGGGTCTTACGATCACCGGGCACCGCCAGGAGATCAAGCGCGCCAAGAGCGGTGCACGCATCATCGACGATTCCTATAACGCCAGCGCCGAATCGATGGCAGCCGGCCTCGATCTGCTGTGCTCGCTTTCATGCACGGGGTCTCGCATGGCGATCCTGGGCGAGATGGGCGAGATGGGCGATGAGGCTCCTCGCATGCATGAGCTCGTGGGCGCCTATGCCGCCGCCAAGAAGCTCGACATGCTGGCGTGCGTGGGTGGTGAGCTGGCCCAGCTTATGGCCGATGCCGCGCGCATGATGGGCATGGACGAGGACCGCATCCAGGTGTTCTCCGATTATCAGCAGGTGCTCGACCGCATGGGCGGCGCGCTTGAAAAACATGATGTTGTACTGGTCAAGGGTTCCCGCTTTGTTGAGCTCGACCGCTTTGTGGAAGGTGTGTGCTAGCCCATGTTCGGCAATCCCTCGTATCCAACGTATCAGGCTTTTTTGGGGCTTGGCATCGCCGCAGCCATTGCGCTGCTGCTCATGCCGTGGTGGATTAAGCTGCTCAAGGTCGAGGGTATCGGCCAGCAGGTTCGTGCCGACGGCCCCAAGCGTCATTTGGTTAAGCAGGGAACGCCCACCATGGGTGGCGTTGTCATCCTCGTCGCGATCTCGCTGACCTGCCTGCTGATGGGCAAGCTCACCACCGAGCTCGTGCTCGTGCTGCTCGCCACGCTGGCGACCGGCGTGCTGGGCCTGATCGACGATCTGACCTCCGTTACGCATGGGCGCTCGCTCGGTCTGACGCCGCATGCCAAGATGATCGGCCTAACCATTATCTGTGTCACCTTTACGGTGCTTGCCGTCAACTGGTGCGGCGTCGCCCCCGAGATTCGTTTTCCCGGTGGGTTGACGATTGACCTTGGCGTGCTTTCGACTACCATCTGCGGCTATTCGTTCCCGTGGCTCTATATTGTCTTTTGCTGGCTGATGATTGCCGGTCTTTCTAATGCCGTGAACTTGACCGATGGCCTTGACGGTCTTGCTGGCGGCATCTCCATGATCGCCATGCTCGCCATGGCTGCCATGGCGTTTTTGCACGGAGACGTGAACCTGTCCATCTTCTGCACCGCGTGTGCCGGTGCCTGCCTGGGCTTTCTGTGGTTCAACTGCTATCCGGCGAGCATCTTTATGGGTGATACCGGCTCGCTTGCTCTGGGCGCCGCGTTTGCCTGTACGTCCATCATGACTAACACCGAGGTCGTCTCCCTCATCATCGGTGGCCTGTTTATCGTTGAGACCCTGTCGGTCATGATTCAGGTTGTCTACTTCCACTTTACGCACAAGCGCGTCTTCCTTATGGCGCCCATCCATCATCATTTCGAAAAGAAGGGTTGGGCCGAGACCAAGGTCGTCATCCGTTTTTGGATTATCGCTGTGGCATTTGGTGCCGTTGGCCTTGCCCTGTTCTTCCAGTTGGGATAGTGGTCTTTCATGCCTCTTGCTGATGTCTTTAGCCTGCTCGTTTTGGGTCAGGGCAAATCCGGTCTCGATGTCGCCCGCTGGGCGCTGGCACATCCAGAGCGCGTAAGCGCCGTTACCGTGTATGGCGGCGGCACCTCTGAGCCCAATGACGCCACGCGTGCGCTCGAGGCTGCCGGTGCGTCGTTTGTCTATGGGACCGAACAGGTCGAGGGCGCCTATGACGTATGCGTGACGTGCCCGGGCATCTCGGAGTTCTCGGGCTTCTTTAAGGCCGGGCGCGAGCATGCCGCCCAGATTATGGGTGAGCCCGAGTTTGCCTATCGCCTGTCGCCCGATAACTGGATTGCCATCACGGGCACCAACGGCAAGACGACCACCACGTCGCTGACCGATTATCTGCTCAAGGCTTCCGGTGAGGCCAGTGTAGCTGTCGGCAACATCGGTGAGCCGCCTATCAACGAGATTGACGGCCGAGCCCACAACGAGTGGTTTGTGGCTGAGCTCTCGAGCTATCAGATTGCTACGACCACCGAGCTCCACCCTCGCGTGGCGGTGCTGCTCAACATCACTCCCGACCACTTGGGCTGGCATAAGAGCCATAAGAACTATGCGCTTGCCAAGATCAAACTGTTTGACAATATGGTCGATGACGATCTGGTGGTCGTCGACGTCGAAGACGCCGGCATTCACGAGTTCGATGAGTACATCTACACGCCGGGTCGTCGCATCTGCAAGGTTGCCTTTGACGAGCCAGAGGGTGAGGATGTCGCCTTTGTGCGCGATGGCAAGATGATCGTGCGCCTGAAGGGCGTCGAGACCCCGCTCATCGCTACATCCGAGCTCAAGATCTCGGGCCATCATAATGTTACCAATGCCCTGTGCGCTGCCACGGCTGTCCTGGCCGTCGGTGCCAATCCCGAGGGCATTTGCCGCGGTCTGGCCTCGTTCCAGCCGCTCGAGCACCGCGTGGAGCCGTGCGGCGAGATTGACGGAGTGCGCTACGTCAACGATTCCAAGGCGACCAACACCGACGCGGTCGAGAAGGCACTGACGGCATTTCCCGATGACAACGTGATCTTGCTGCTCGGCGGCCACGATAAGGGCACGCCGCTCACGGACTTCGCGCGCGTCGTTATGGATAACGTGCGCTCGGTCGTCTGCTTTGGCGATGCGCGCGAGCGCTTTACCGCCGCTATGGACGAGGCCGATGTCGATGGCGATGTGGATATCGCCCAAGCGGATGACCTACGCGATGCCGTGGACGTTGCCCGTTCGCTGTCGAGCCGTGGCGACGTGATCTTACTTTCTCCTGCCTGCTCTTCGTTCGATGAGTTCTCGGGCTATGAGGAGCGCGGCCGCGTGTTTAAGGACTACGTGGCTCAGCTTGCCGCTGCAGCGAAATCGCAAATGGAATAGGGGTTGCCGGTGAGAGAGGAGAGCCCCCGACAAGGTATGAGGAGGCCCGACTCGGACCGTGCTTCCTCGCGGCGTAGCACACCGCGTTCCGGTCGCGGCGGGCAGTCGTTTAGCGAACGCTATATTGCCGGCGTTCCCGCCCGCATCATGCGCCCCCGTCTGATATTTATGGCCTGCCTGTTTACTTTGGTGTGCTTTGGTCTGCTGATGGTGTACTCGGCGTCTTCGGTCGAGGCGCTGCACGAGAATGGCTCGGCGACGTTTTTCCTGGGTCGACAGGCCGCGTTTGCCGTGGTTGGTGTTCTGGCGCTGATTGCCATCGTGCGCGTTTTGCCGGACAGCTGGTTTGGGGAGGATGTGCTTAGGATCTTCCTTATCGGCATGATAGGGCTACTGTTTCTGGTGTTCTTGGTGGGCAGCGGCAGCCGTGGCGCCACGCGCTGGCTCAACATCGCCGGTATTCAGTTCCAGCCTTCCGAGTTTTTAAAGCCATTTGCCATTGCGTATTCGGCCATCATGCTTGATCGCTTCTTTTCGCCCGGTGGCAACATCAACGAATTCCTTCGCAAGATGGGCATCTACCTGGGTATTTCGCTCTTTCTGATCTTTATCCAGCCCGATTTCGGTACTGTCCTGATCATCCTGTTGACCCTCATGTGCATGGCGTTGTTTGCGGGTCTCGACCCCAGATTTATCATCGGCGTGCTAATCTTCGGCATTCTCGTGATCGTGATTGCACTTGTCGCAGAGCCGTACCGTATGGTGCGTATTCAGGTTGCCTTGAACCCTTGGGCTGACGAGTATGGTGACGGCTATCAGGCCACGCTTGCCATCATGGCCTTTGCCTCGGGCGGTCTGTTCGGCCGTGGCATCGGCAACTCAACCATGAAGTACTCGTATCTGCCCGAGGCGCACAATGACTACATCCTGGCCATCATTGGCGAGGAAGTCGGCTTTGTCGGAACCGTGCTGTTCTTCTTGGTGTTTGCGATGCTGATCTACTCGGCGTTTCGCATTGCCGAGCAGGCGACCGATCGTCGGGGCGCGCTTATGGCGTCTGGCTCCGCGGTTATTCTCGCGGTGCAGTTTTTGATTAACGCGCTGGGCATCCTCAACGTGTTTCCCATGACGGGCAAACCGTTGCCGTTTATTAGCTACGGCGGTTCGTCGATTATTGTGTCGCTTATGCTTGCCGGGTTGATCCTGCGCGTTTCGTACGAGAGCGCCCGCCGCGATGAGTATGACCGCCGCCGTGAGAGCTTTGCCGTTATGGACGAGAGCACCGCCGGCGTGGCCCATGTGCGCGGTGAACGACCTTCGCGTAGCGGCTTTACCGTTCTGGATGGTTCTGCATCCGAGCCGGCAGCTCGTCCACGCTCGCGAACGGCTCCGCAAGGTCGTCCGCAGCGCCCCAGCCCTCGCAACGCGGGCGGCGGATATAATCGAATCGATTTGAACTCGGACCCGTCGGCGCGTCTGCGCACCGACGACCAGGGACCGCGTGTACGAAGGGACTACCATGACCGATAAGATGACCGTTGCTATTGCAGCCGGCGGCACGGCAGGACACATCAACCCCGCGCTCGCCTTGGCCGAAGAACTGCGTGACCGTGGCCACCACGTTGTGTTCGTGGGCCAGTCGCGCAAGCTCGAGGGTCGTTTGGTCCCCGAGGCTGGGTTTGATTTTGTACCCATTACGGTCACGGGCTTCGACCGCTCCCGTCCTTGGACGGCGCTGACCTCCCTGTGGCGTGTCAATAAGGCCAAGCGTGCGCTCGCCAATCATTTCTCAAAGGTCGGCAAGCCCGATGCCGCCATCGGTTTTGGTGCCTATGTCGAGGTTCCGCTGCTTGGGTGGTGCAAGGGCGCAGGCGTTCCGTATCTGCTGCATGAGCAGAACTCTGTTCCGGGCCTGGCCAACAAGATGATGAACTCCCACGCCGCCCGCGTGTGCATCTCGGTGCCGGCAGCGCGTTCGGTCTTTGAGCGCGAAGGTGACCCTGACCACGTGCTCATGACCGGCAACCCCGTACGTCGCTCGGTGATCGAGGGCGATCGCGCTCGTGGCCGCAAGGCACTTGGCGTTCCCGAGGACGCTACGCTGCTGCTCGTCTTTGGCGGTTCACTTGGCGCCCAGCACCTCAACGAGCGCGTGACTTCGCTCAAAAACGAACTGCTTTCGCGCAAGAACCTCTATGTGTTGCATTCGACGGGTGCCGACGGCTTTGAGGAGACCGAGCACGCTTTGGCGCTGACGCCCGAGGAGGCGAAGCGTTACCGCGTCCAGCCTTACATCGACAACATGGGCGATATGCTGGCTGCTGCCGATTTGGTGCTCTCGCGTTCGGGTGCATCGAGCGTGGCCGAGATCGCTGCGCTCGCCGTGCCCTCGGTGCTCGTGCCGTATCCGCATGCGACGGCCGACCACCAAACCACCAATGCTCGTTATCTGGTCGACGCCGGGGCCGGCGTGCTCTGCGCCGATGCCGATATCGACGGTTCTGCCTTTGCCGATGAGCTGCTGCACCTGGTCGATGACGCGGCGGCGCGCGACGCCATGCGTCAGGCGGCGCGTGGTCTGGCTCAGGATAGAGCCGCCGCTCTTCTGGCGGATGCGGTAGAGGGTTTGCGTTAGTTAGACGGGATATCTTCGGTCGCCCTCGCGCTGATGCGGTAGGTGCGGTACAGTTAACGGGTTACAGGCAGTGTTTACGCAAGGAGTACACGAGCACATGGCTGATTCCCAGACTGCAACCTCCGCGCCCGAGTTTAAGAGCGCCCACTTTATCGGTATCGGCGGCGCCGGCATGAGCGGCATCGCCCTCGTTCTGCACGAGCGCGGTTATGCCGTTACCGGCTCCGACCTTAAGACGTCACGTTATATCCGCCAGCTTACCCGCGCTGGTGTGAAGGTGCATGTGGGCCATGAGGCCGCCACGATCGACGAGGTTAAGCCCGACGTGGTTGTTGTCTCCACCGCTATTCCGGAATCCAACCCTGAACTCGTGCGCGCTCGCGAGCTTGGTATTCCCGTGTGGCCCCGTGCCAAGATGCTCTCTGCTTTGGGCCACGGCTACACCACCGTCGCTGTTGCCGGCACGCATGGCAAGACCACCACGTCTTCGATGTGTGCCACCATGCTCGACCGCATGGGTCTGGATCCGAGCTTCCTGATCGGTGGCATCGTCGAGGGCTATGACACGAACGGCAAGAACGGCTCGGGCGACTACTTTGTCGCCGAGGCCGACGAGTCCGACAGCTCCTTCCTGTTCCTGAACCCCAACGTAGTCATTGTGACCAACGTCGAGGCCGACCACCTCGATCACTACTCGGGTATCGAGGAGATCGAGGCAACTTTCGCCAAATTCATGAGCCTGGTGGGCGAGGACGGCACCGTCATCGTCTGCGGTGAGGACCCGCATCTGGTCGAGCTCGCCAAGTCGACGGGCCGTCATGTGCTTTCCTACGGCTTTGCCGAGAGCAACGACATCGTCTGCATGCACCCGGATGTCAAGGGCATCCAGAGTGACTTTATCGTTCGCTTTGAGGACGGCACTGAGCGCGCTGTGGAGATCAAGAGCAATCCCGGTCGCCACAACATGCTCAACGCCACGGCGGTGCTCACCGTCGCCCATGTCCTGGGCCTTGACATCGACGCCGCCGCCAAGGCGCTCTCGAGCTTTGAGGGCGTCCGCCGTCGCTTTACCCACGTGGGCGATATCGATGGCATCACCGTGGTCGATGATTACGGCCATCACCCCACCGAGATCAAGGCTACGCTTGCTGCCGCTTCGTCGCTGGGCTACAAGCACGTCGACGTCGTGTTCCAGCCGCACCGCTATTCGCGCCTGCAGGCCCTGTGCGACGACTTTGCCGATGCATTTGCCAATGCCGATAAACTGCTGCTGATTGATGTGTTCTCGGCTGGCGAGATGCCCATTCCGGGTGTCACCTCTAAGATGCTCGCCGATACCGTGCGCGCCAAGCATCCTGGCAAGGAGGTCGTGTACTGCTCCAGCCGTCTTGAGCTCAATCAGGAGCTCGAGCAGATGGTGGGCGAGGGCGACCTGCTGCTCACCATGGGTGCCGGCGACGTTACGACCGTCGGTCCCGAGTTCATTGAGTATCTGACTGCCAAGAAAGACGCTTAAGTCTAATGGGTCTGTTTAACGCCGTCATGGCGCTCTCGGGCATGATCGACACGGATGTGATCGAGGACGAGCGCCTTGCGCGTCATACGAGCTATCGTATCGGCGGCAAGGCCGACCTCTTTGTGACGTGCCATAGCTATCATGCCCTCCGCCGCGCCGTGGCGGTGCTCGATCGCGAGCAGGTGCCGTGGGTCATCATCGGCAAGGGCTCCAATCTGCTGGTTGCCGATGGCGGTTATCGCGGTGCCGTCATTTCGCTCGGACGTGAGTTCCAGCGCACGGTTGTTGCCGATGACGGTTGTACGCTGACGGTCGGTGCGGGCGTGATGTTTGCGCGCCTGGTCAACGATGCCCTGTCGCGTAGCCTCTCGGGCCTTGAGTTTGCCGTTGGCATTCCTGGTTCGGTCGGCGGTGCGATATCTATGAATGCCGGCACGCGGACCGAGTGGATTGGCTCGCTGGTTGAGGATGTCGTAACGTTTGACCCGGCATCCGGTATCAAGCATTATGCGGGGTCCGAGATCACTTGGGGCTACCGCGAATGTGGCCTTCCCCGCAATGAGATCATCCTCGAGTGCGTGCTCAAGCTTAAACCGGCGCCCAAGGCCGACATTCGCGAGCGCATGGAGCGGTACCTGACGAGGCGCAAGCGTACGCAGCCCATGGGTCGCGCATCCTGCGGGTCTGTCTTTCGCAACCCGCCCGATGCGAGTGTGGGCAAGCTTATCGAGGATTGTGGATTAAAGGGTTTTTCGATTGGCGGCGCGGAAGTTTCGCCCGTTCACGCTAATTTTATCGTTAATAACGGAACTGCCTCGGCCGATGACGTTGCCGCGGTTATCAGACATGTGCACGGAAAGGTGAGGGAGGCGTATGGCATCGAGCTCAGACCGGAAGTTAAATTCCTCGGCTTCTAGAGCATCGAAACCCACCTTCCGCCGCGCCGGAGGGCGTTCCGGCGCGCCTGCCAAACCTCAACGCAATACCGTCGCGCACTCTAAGTCTGTCGGGCATGCTCGACAGACCAGTCGACCGGTCGTCGGCTCGCAGCTCGGTAATCGTCCGACCGCAAAAAAGTCCTCGCGTCCCTCGGTGACGTCAAAGCCTGTTATGGGCGCCAAGCCTGCCCGTCCCATAGCAACTCCCAAGCCCTCGACGGGGACTAAGGCGGCGCGTCCAGGTCGCACGCTGGGCGCATCGAAACCGCGCTCGCTGACATCGGTGCCGGCTACCGCTAAGAAGCCTTCGAGTAAAAAAGGTTTCAACCCGTTATCTTCACTTGGAGCGATGGCAAATAAAACATCAGACGCCGCTTCTGTCGTTACAGGCAAAGGCAAAATCGTGGGCGGCGTTCTGGCCGTCTTGGCCGTGCTCGTCGTCGTTGCCATCGTGGTGATCAACTCTGGATTGTTTACTGCCACTGATATTCAGATTCAAGGCAGCGAGCATGTGACGAAGCACGATGCTATCCAGCTGATCGACTTGCCCGAGGGAACGTCGCTTTTTAACGTCGATCCCGACCAGATTACCGAGGATCTCAAGCAGAACCCGTGGGTCTCGGGCGTGGATGTCCAGCGCCAGTTTCCCCATACGCTTATCATCACGCCGACGGAGCGTAAAGTTATCGCCATTGCATATATCAGCTCCGACGACCTTGCCTGGGCTATCGGAGACGATGACACCTGGATCGCCCCGCTGTCGACGTCGGTCGAAGTGGACGACCAGGGCAACGTTATCACGACAGGGCAGGGCTCAAATACCTTGACCGGAATCGATGCCGCGCTGGCGCTCGCCAAGCATTATGGCGCGGTGTTGTTGACTGATGTCTCGGCGGATGTCGCTCCGGTTTCCGGCCAGGCGGTGAACTCCAAAGCCGTTAAGGCCGGCCTGGATTATGTGCGTGGTTTTTCGAGCGAGTTCTTGGGACAAGTCAAGGATATTTCCACGCCTTCGGTCGAAGCCATCTCGGCAAACCTCAATAACGGCATTGAGGTGTCGCTGGGCGATTCGGACGATATCGCCAAGAAGGAACGCGTAGTCACCAAGTTGCTTTCGCAGGTAGAGGGCGTAACGTATATCAATGTGCGCTCTCCGGGCAACTACACATTTAGGAATGCTCCGACCTCGTAGCGCTGGTTGATGCTTTGTTGAGGGGCCATACCACGCCGTTTATCTGGTTTGTTTGGTTTTCACGGTCAATTATTTGACTGATACGTTCATAATGTGCAAACATAATACGGTTTACCTTTGCATTTACTTTCAACCTGAAGGTTAATGTGCGCAGGGGTCGACCCATGCTATGGCTATAACCTTTGTTCGGAGGACCGACATGCACGAGACAGAGATCAACAACTACCTTGCCGTCATTAAGGTGGTCGGCGTCGGCGGCGGCGGTACCAACGCGGTCAATCGAATGATCGAAGAGGGCATCCGCGGCGTCGAGTTTGTTGCCATCAACACCGATGCTCAGGCACTCGCGATCTCTGATGCCGATATCAAGGTGCACATCGGCACCGACCTCACCCGCGGCCTGGGCGCCGGCGCCAACCCCGAGGTTGGCCGCAAGGCTGCCGATGAGTCCCGCGACGACATTGCCGAGGCGCTCGCTGGCGCCGACATGGTGTTTATCACCTGCGGTGAGGGCGGTGGCACCGGTACCGGCGCTGCTCCCATCGTTGCCGATATCGCGATGAACGAGGTCGGCGCACTGACCGTCGCCGTCGTGACCAAGCCCTTCACCTTCGAGGGCCGCAAGCGTAAGAAGAGCGCCGAGGAGGGCATCAAGACCCTCTCCGATTGCGTCGACACCATGATCGTCATTCCTAACGATAAGCTGCTCGACATCGCCGAGAAGAAGACCACCATGCTCGAGGCCTTCGCGATTGCCGATGGCGTCCTTTCCCAGGGCACCCAGGGCATCACCGACCTCATCACCGTCCCCGGTATCATCAACCTGGACTTCGCCGATGTTAAGACCATCATGAAGCAGGCCGGTACCGCCATGATGGGTATCGGTACCTCTTCTGGGGATACTCGTGCCGTCGACGCTGCCCAGCAGGCCATCTCCAGCCCGCTGCTCGAGAGCTCCATCGATGGTGCCACGCGCGTGCTGCTCTCCATCGCCGGTTCCAAGGACCTGGGCATCCAGGAGATCAGCGACGCCGCCGACGTTGTCGCCAACGCCGTCGACCCCGAGGCCAACATCATCTTCGGTACCGTTGTCGACGAGTCCCTGGGCGATCAGGTGCGTATCACCGTCATCGCTACGGGCTTCTCCGACTCCAACGTCAACCGTCAGGATGAGCTCTTTGCTGCTCAGCAGTCTCAGAGCAAGGCCGCTGCCTCCGCTGAGCCGCAGCGCACCGCTCCGGCTGCGAGCCCGGCTCAGGCCGCTCCGACCCGCAACGTCGGTGGTACCGAGCTGCCCAACTTTGGCAACGACCAGTTCGAGCTTCCCGACTTCCTGAAGCGCGGTAGCTTCTAGTTCGTTTTTCTCAACGACCTGCACGGGGTGTGTCCATTTGGATGCACCCCGTTTTGTTTCTCGTTTGTAAACGAAAGCCTCCAATCTCCTTACGTTCCCTTTACGTTTGGTCCCTACCGCTGCGGGTATCCTTTTAAGGAAGTATGACAGCCGTATAAACGCGGACTGCGCGGCGACGCCGCGGTACTTGTGTTATTAGGAGGCTTTAGTATGGCAGCACGTGCGGACAACGTTTCGCGTGTCGACCATGATGGAGTTACGTTGGTGGAGGGCGCGACATCCGATGTCCGCTTTGCCTTTACCGAGCGCACCGGTGGCGTTTCTGAAGATGCGTACTCCTCGCTCAACCTGGGCTCGCATGTAGGCGATGACCCCTTTGCTGTTCAAGAAAATCGTCGTCGAGCGCTCGAAGCGATGGGCGCCACTGAGTGCGAGCATAATCTGCTCGTGCCCAATCAGGTACATGGTGACCATATCGTTACGGTGACTTCGAACGGCGCCGACGATCTTGAGGCTGTTCGCGAGCAGATTGCCGAGGGCTGCGATGCCATCGTCTGTACGGCCCATGACGTGCCCGTGCTGCTCTGCTTTGCCGACTGCGTTCCCGTGGTGCTGGTGGCCCCTGGCGGATTTGCCGTGGTGCACTCCGGTTGGAAGGGCACGATTGCACGTATTTCTGCCAAGGCGTGCCAGGCGCTTTGCGATGCTGCCGGCTGCGATGCGAGCGACGTTTCCGCCTATATCGGCCCCCATATCTTGGCTGACGAATATGAGGTATCCCAGGAACTCATGGATCGCTTTGCCGTCGAGTTCTCTTGCATCGATGCGAGCATCTCTCGCATGCTCGATCTTTCCGCTGCCATTTGTGAGGCGCTGGTAGATGCCGGTGTGGACGCGGATAATATCGTGGATACCCAGCTTTCGACTGTGCGTCAGAACGACCGCTTTTATTCCTACCGTAACGAGGACGGCACCTGTGGGCGCCATGCTGCGATCGGCGTGATGCTATGAGAAAGATCGTATCGGTCCTGAGCGCCGCTGTGCTTACGCTTACGCTGTGCGCCTGTTCTTCGGGATCTTCTACCTCTTCCATTACTGTGGCCGGCTCCACGACCTGCCTTCCTATCGCCGAAATTGCGGCCGAGGGCTTTAAGGAAGAGACCGGCATCGACGTGCTCGTTTCCGGTTTGGGTTCTTCCGCCGGCATCGAGGCCGTCAGCGCCGGCACGGCTGATATCGCCAGCTCCTCCCGTGGACTCAATGCCGACGAACAAGATCTGGGCCTGACTCCCATCGTCATTGCCCACGACGGTATCGCGGTCATCGTGAACGACGACAACCCCATCGATAACCTCTCGACCGAGCAGCTCCGCGATATCTACGCCGGCAAGATTACCAATTGGAAAGAGGTCGGTGGCGAGGACCTGAAGATTCAGGTCATCAACCGAGACGAGGCGTCTGGCACGCGTGAGGCCTTCCGCACCATCGTGATGGACGGCACGCCGTTCGATCGCCGCTCGGCCGTTCTTTCGGGTACGGGCCAGGTGCGAGACGTGGTATCTCGTTCGCGCGGTGCCATCGGCTACATTTCGCTGGGCTTCGTCGATAGCCTCAACGCCAAGACCTCGGTCAAGGCCGTCTCGGTCAATCATGTTGAGGCGTCCGAGAAGACGGTCGCGAGCGGCGGCTATCCCATCTCACGCGACCTTTACTTCTTTGTGAAGGGTGCGCCTTCGCAACAGGCGCAGGATTACATCGACTACGTGACGTCCGAAAAGATGGACAAGCAGATTCGCGAGGCGGGCTTTATCCCCGTCACCAACGACGAGAAGGGGAGTGAGTAGCATGGAAGCACAGGAAAACTCCCAGACTGAGCGGAATGTTCAGACGCCCAAGAAGCGCGAGCTGGCGCTCGTATCGCGCAGTACCTATATCAAGGAGAAGGCGCTGCAGTGGATCTTCTTTGCCTGCGCGTTCTTGGCGGTCGTTACCGTCATCCTGATTTTTGTCTTTACCACGTACTCGGCGCTGCCCGTCTTTACCGACATCGGTCTGGCGGACTTCTTTAGCTTTACGTGGGCGCCCTCTGAGGGTCACTACGGCATCGTGTCGCTGCTTGCCGGCTCGGGTCTGGTGACCGTCGGTGCGCTCGCCATGGGTGTGCCCCTAGGCGTGGGCACGGCCGTGTATCTGGTCGAGATCGCCAGCAAGCGCGTGCGCAAGCTCATCAGCCCTGCCGTTGACCTGTTGGCCGGCATCCCTTCTATCATCTATGGCTTCTTTGGCATGATCATCATCCGTCCATTTATCGCGCAGCTGACCGGTGGTCTTGGTTTTGGTGCGCTGACGGCGTGGTTCGTGCTTGCCATCATGATCGTCCCTACCATCACCACGCTCACCATCGATGCCCTCAATTCCATTCCCATGGGCATTCGCGAGGCATCGTATGCCATGGGCGCCACCAAGTGGCAGACCATCTATAAGGTCGTGTTACCTGCCGCCAAGCTGGGTATCGTGGATGCCATCGTGCTGGGTATGGGCCGTGCCATCGGCGAGACCATGGCCGTGCTCATGGTCGTGGGTAACGCCCCGGTTATTCCCGACAGCATTGCGAGTCCCATCTCGACGCTCACGAGCCAGATTGCGCTCGACATGAGCTATTCCTCGGGTCTGCATCGCTCGGCGCTGTTCGGCATGGGCGTGGTCCTGTTTATCATTTCCGCCACGCTGGTGGGCATCGTCCGTCTGATTTCCAAGAAGAAGAGGGGGTAGGCTATGTCCGATTCCGTTGACACGACGGTCGATACGACCTCGTCGCGCGAGCGCATCAAGCGTGCCCTTTCCCACGGCAAGAAGGGCCGCATCAACAAGGACCTGTCCAACAAGATCATGCTTGGCGTGTTCCGTGCCGCGGCATACATCACCACGCTGGTGCTGGTCGCTATCATCGCCTACGTGGTCATCAACGGCCTGCCACACATCTCGCTCGACTTTATCTTCGGTTGGCCCCAGGGCGTCAACGCCGAGGGCGGTATTTGGCCCACGATCGTCTCGACCGTCTATGTGACGGCGCTCGCCATGCTTATCTGCACGCCGATCGCTGTGCTGGCAGCCGTCTATCTGGCCGAGTACGCCAAGCAGGGCAAGATCGTCGAGCTCATTCGCTACGCTGCTGACGCTTTGGCCTCGGTGCCCTCCATCGTTATGGGCCTGTTTGGCTACGCCTTGTTTGTCGAGGCTATGGGTCTGGGCCTTTCGATGGTCTCGGCCGCTCTGGCGCTCGCGCTCTTGATGCTTCCCATCGTCATGCGCACCACCGAAGAGGCCATTCGCGCCGTTCCGCGCTATATCCGTTGGGGCGCGTATGGCCTGGGCGCCACCAAGTGGCAGGTTGTCTCCAAGATCGTGCTTCCTTCTGCCTTTGGCCGTATTGCCACGGGCATTGTCCTTGCCATCGGCCGTGCCATTGGCGAGACCGCCGTGGTGCTCTACACCATGGGCCAGGCCATCAATCTACCTATCTCGCCGCTCGATTCCGGCCGCCCCATGACCGTTCACCTGTACCTGCTTGCCAACGACGGCATCAACATGAACGCAGCCTACGGCACCGCGCTCTTGCTGATGGTGATCATTCTGGCCTTCAACCTGTTTGCGCGCTTCCTGTCGCGCAAGCGTCGCTAGTTAAGGAGTCCCATGTCCGTTTATCAGTCCGCTCCCACGCTGGAGCAAGCGGCCATTACGGCCAAGGATTTCAACTTTTGGTACGGTGACTTTCATGCGCTGACGGGGCTCGACCTCAACATCGCCAAAAACGCTATCACCTCCTTCATTGGCCCTTCGGGCTGCGGTAAGTCGACGTTTTTGCGCTGCATCAACCGCATGAATGATCTTATCGAGGGTACGCGCGTCGAGGGCACCATGACGCTCGACGGCAACGATATCTATGCCGAGGGCGTCGACCCGGTCGACCTCCGTCGCCGCGTGGGCATGATTTTTCAGCAGCCCAACCCGTTTCCCAAATCCATCTACGAGAATGTCGCCTTTGGCCCTCGTCTGCAGGGCGTGACTAGCAAAAGCGACCTCGATGACATCGTGGAAGAATCGCTCAAGCGCGCCAACCTCTGGAAAGAGGTATCCAATCAGCTCAACAAGGATGGTTTGGCGCTCTCGGGCGGTCAGCAGCAGCGTCTGTGCATCGCGCGCGTGCTTGCGGTGCAACCCGATGTCCTTCTGATGGACGAGCCCTGCTCCGCCATCGACCCCACGTCCGTCTCTAAGGTCGAGGATCTGATGGCCGAGCTGGCGCCCGAGATGACGATCATCATCGTCACGCATTCAATGCAGCAGGCAGCTCGTATCAGCGACTACACCGCATTCTTCTTGCAGGAAGTTGCCGGCGAGCCCGCCACGCTCATCGAGTATGGTCAAACCGACGCGATCTTCACCAGCCCGGTGGACTCGCGGACGGAAGACTATATCACCGGCCGCTTTGGCTGATCGGTGCGACTAGTCCCAAGCTGATCGGACCTGGTCCGGTGCGTATTCACTGTGCGGGCTGCATGACCGCACCCAACTGATTGGAGTGAACCATGCGCAAACTGTTTTCCCGTCAGCTCGTCGAGGCCCGTCACGAGATGCTGAGCATCTATGAGGCCGTCGATCTGGCTCTCCACGATGCCGTGAAGGCCTATGTGACCGACGACCGCAAGCTCGCCACCAAGACCAAGAAACGTACGCTTTCGATTGACGCGCGCTGCGCCAACCTGGAGGCCGTCTGCTACAACCTGATCGCCACGCAGTCACCGGTCGCCTCCGACTTCCGCCTGCTTCAGACGATCATCTACGTCGACTTTAACCTGCAGCGCATGACCGATAAGGTCCGTCAGATCTGCCGTGCCACGCGTCATATGATCAAGGCCGACATCTCGCTGCCCCAGGAGCTCGTCGGTACGATTGAGGCCGAGGCCGAAGCTGTTTACCAGGTGCTGGGCTCTTCGCTTTCTGCGCTCGTCACCAATGACATGTCCATCATCTGCAACCTGGCCGTCGAGGACGAGCCAGTGCACGCCGCCTACGAGAAGTTCTTCCGCACCTTTAACCGTATGGATACGGGCGACTTTATGGACGACGACAGCAACTATGACGACCTGCGCCGCGCCATCATGGTTTCGCGCTACCTCGATCGCATCGCTTCGATTTCCATCGATGCCGCTTGCCGTCTGACCTTCCTGTTGACTGGTCAGCGTATGAACGCCGGCGATATCGCCCGTGTGGACGAGGATGAGCTCGAGAGCATGCGCGTGCCTTCGGGCGAGGGTGTTATCATGAGGCCCGCCGTCGACGCTCGCTACGTTGCCAAGGTGCCCGCTAACGAGGTCAGCGAGGGTCTTCGCTACCTGCTCGATCATCTTGAGGACGAGGACGATGGCGAGGACGACGAGGAGTAAGTGACCCCGTTCGTCGAAAGATTGTAAATACCTAAGTGAGCGCGGCCTTGCACATGCGGGGCCGCGCTCTTGCGTTAGCATGGGACTACTTGTTTGGCTGTCAGCGGAGGCGATTGGCAATGGATAACTATTTGGACTTGATGCGCGCTCGCCGCGAGCAGATTCTGGAACGTTTTTATGCGGCGCTCGATCGCGCGGGCCGCCCCCACGACGCCGCGCGCCTCATTGCCGTGTCCAAGACCGTTGGTGTCGATGAGACCGTTGCCGCCATCCAGACGGGGTATCGCCATTTTGCCGAGAACCGCCCGCAGGAGCTGGTTCGCAAGCTCACGGGTCTGGCGGAGCATCCGGAGCTGCCCGAGGTGCGCTTCGATATGATCGGCAACCTGCAGACCAATAAGATCAATGCGGTGCTGGGCTCAGCCGAGCTGATTCACTCGGTGGGTTCGCTGCATCTGGCGCAGGCGATCTCGAGCCGTGCTGTCCGCAAGATTGAGGCAGGCGAGCTCGCCGGCCCCCAGCGTGTGCTCATCGAGGTCAATGTGAGTGGTGAGGAGTCGAAGGGAGGCTTTTCGCCCGATGAGATTCGCGCCGCCGCGGGTGAGCTTGCGGAACTTGAGGGAATTTGCGTACAGGGGCTTATGACTATGGCGCCCCGGGGGAATAAGGATGTGGCACGCCGCACCTTTGCGGGGCTTCGTGAGCTGAGGGATGAGCTGGAGGCGGCACATCCCGATTTGAACCTGCCTGAGCTTTCCTGCGGCATGAGCGAGGACTTTGAGCCTGCCCTTGAGGAGGGCTCTACGCTCGTTCGCCTGGGCAGGGTAGTATTTAGCCCGGAGTTTGCAGTAAAATAAGGCTCTGAAGTGCGCACTGATTATCGGGGCGCCTGCACTAAACCGCGAGAGGACACAACCATGGGCTTCCTTGACGAGATTAAAAATAAGATGCACCTGGGCGGCCAGCAGGGTTACGACCAGGGTTATGGCCAGGACGACGACTACGGCTACGATGACGGCTATGACGATAGTTATCAGGGCAACGGCTACGGCGGTGCTTCGGGCGAGGGCTTCTACACCCAAGACGAGCCGAGCAACGGCCTGCTTGGTCAGACGCGCCGCGGTGAAGCTGAGTCGGTTGCCGTGTATACGCGCTCCGGTCAGCTGGTCGGCGATGACTCCCGCCATGCCACGACGTATAACCCGCCTTCGCGCTCGCAGGACAGTGTTGCGAGCGGTTATCGTCCTGGTGCCTATGACACGCCGTCGAGCTACGCCGAGAACACCCGCGCCCGTGCCGCCGCTGCGCCCGCGCCTGCACCGAGTGATGCCTCGGCCTATGCGAGCAATATCATCAACGCCACGCCGCAGCTGCCGGCCTATGTCCTGCGCCCCGAGAGCTATGACGACGTGGAGACCGTGGTGCGCCGCGTTCGCACCAAGCAGCCTGTCGCACTGATTTTTGTGGGCGTACGCACCGAAGTTGCTAAGCGCGTCTTGGACTTCTCTTACGGCTTTGCCTGCGGTCTGGGTGCCACGGTCAAGGAGGTGGGCGACCGCGTGTTCATGGTGCTGCCCGCCGGCTGCGAGGTCAAAGATTCCGATCTCAAGAAGCTTCGTGCCGACGGCTACCTTAAGTAAAGACAAGACGAGGAGATTCCCATCAACATCTACACTATCGTCCAGCTGGTCAACACGCTGTTCAACTTCTATTCCACGCTCATTGTCGTCTACTGCTTTATGACGTGGATTCCCATGAAGCAGGGCGGCCTGCTGCAGGATATCGCTGCAGTGCTCGATAGCGTCTGCGGCCCGTGGCTCAACCTCTTTCGTCGGTTTATCCCGCCGATGGGCGGCGTTGATTTTTCGCCGGTCGTTGCGATTATTGCGTTGCAGTTGGTGCAGAGGCTGATTCTGCAGCTTCTTATAGGTATACTCGTATAGAACCGACTTAGTAACTTACGTCGGGCGTGTAGCGCCGAGGCGATGAAAAAGGAGACTTGTTATGGCTATTACCCCTGCAGACATCCAGGCTCAGACTTTCTCTGAGGCCAAGCGTGGCTACGATCCTGCTGAGGTCGACGTCTTCTTGGAGACGCTGTCCTCCGAGGTTGACGCTATGCTCGCTAAGATTGTCGACCTTAAGGGTCGTCTGACTGCTACCGAGCAGCAGCTTGCCGATGCGCAGGCTCAGCTTGCCCAGGCTCAGGATGCCACCGCCCAGGCCGTCCCTGCTGCCCCGGTCGCTGCTCCCGCCCCCGACTTCTCTGCTCAGGAGCGTCAGATCTCCGCTGCTCTCATCGCTGCCCAGCAGACCGCCGAGAGCATCGTCAACGACGCCAACGAGAATGCTGACCGCATCCGCAACGAGGCCGACGCTAAGGCCCGTGAGGTCATCCGCCAGGCTCTGACCGAGAAGCAGGCAGAGCTCGAGGAGATTGACCGTCTTAAGGCTTCCCGCGAGGAGTTCAAGGCCGAGTACCTCAAGCTCATCCAGCACTTTATGGACGATGCTCAGAACTCCTTCCCGGCCGATCTCATGGCTTCCACGCCGGTCGGTTCCGCCGCTTCTCCGGCTGTGACCGTTCCTGCTGCCGAGCCGCTGCCCGTCGCCGAGCCGGTTATCCCCGTTGCCGATCCCTTTGCACCGATCGACAACTTCGCCGCCGACGATCTGGACTAACATCCAGCTATTATTTAGCGCCTAGAAAGGGCCCGCAGCTTGCGGGTCCTTTTTTGTGGCTATACGCAGTCTGCTAAACAAAACGCCGAGTCCTGCGTTTGAGGGCACAGAACTCGGCGAACGGGTGAGCGGTCAAAGGTAGATTTTAAGGCATGTCCCAAAAATCTACTTGAGGAGGAAGTCGGGGAGAGGAATGGTGCGGGCCTCGCGATGCTCGGGATCGGCGATATGGTCGGCAGGATAGCCACAGACGAGCATATGATACGGATAGACGCCCTCGGGCAGGTCCAACTGCTCACAGGCCACCTCGGGCTTAAAATGGCATACCCAGCACGTACCCAGGCCCTGCTCGGTGGCCTCCATCATCATCTGATCGCAGACGATCGAGGTGTCGATGGCACTGGAGTTCATCTGGTCATACGGACGCACCCAAGCATCGTCGGTAACGCTGCAAATAAGAAAGATAAGCGGAGCCCCAAAGATAGACCCATCACGAGCAAAGCGCGGCTGACAAGCAGCAGCCTTCTCCAGAAGCTCAGGCGTATCCAACACCATCACACGGGTTGGATGATTATTACAAGCAGAAGGAGCAATCCGCCCAGCCTCAACAATGGCATCCACCACAGCCTGCTCAACAGAACGGTCCTCAAACTCGCGACAAGAATACCGACCACGAGCCAGATCCAAATAAGACATACAAGCCCTCCTAAAATTAAAAATCAAACAAACCAAAAGTAACCCAAAGAGTACCCAAAGCAGCAATCAGCCAAACGCTCATCAAGGGCCAAAGTGTCCGAACGGATACCAAAGGTCCCTTCAGCCAAACCCCCATCGCGCTAAATCTATCAGCCAAAGTTCCCAATGGTGGTGCATAAGGGAGCGGGCCCGGCCACTAATAACCTTTTGAACGACTCTGCTTGCAGCCGGAGTGAAAAAGGTTATTAGTGGCCGGGCCCGCGACCGGTGGGACATGTACCCCCAATTAACTGTTCTTCATGACAATCGAATCCACGACATCGGCCACATTCTCGCAGCAGTCGGCGCAGTACTCCAGGAAGGCGTACACGTCACGCCAAGCGATGACCTCGAGCGGGTCCTTGCCGTTAACGTGCAGGTTACGCATGGCGTTGATATAGAGCTCGTCGGCCTCGGACTCGATGGTGTTGATCTGGATGACGAGCTCGCGCAGCGTTTTGGACTTGCGGTAGTTAGGCAGCTCGACCATAAGGTCCTTCATGGCGCGGCAGGCGTCGGTCACCTTGTGGGCGATGACGATGGCGTCGGGATGGATGCTCTGGATGTTGGTGAAGTAGACGCGCTGCACGACGCCCTCGATACGGTCGAGCACGGTGTCGAGCGAGCAGCTCATCAGATCCAGGTCCTCGCGCTCAAGCGGGGTGATAAAGGCCGTGAGCAGGGCGTCCTCAAGCTCATGGTGCTTCTTGTCGGCCGCATGCTCGATCGCATGCATCTTGTCGAGCATATCGTGAATCTTTGCGGGATCGAAGTTCTCGAAAATCTTGGTAAGCAGCTCGGCGGCCTGGACGGCGAGGTCGGCGCAGGCGACGTAGTTGTCAAAGTAGAACGAATCGGGTTTCTTTGCCATGAGTGGGTCCTTTCGAGGCGAAGACGGGTGGGCGAGGTGTTACGGTCCGGATGGACGTTCGGTTTGACTAGATGAACATCATGAACAGCTTGGCCATGACAAAGCTGATGAGTCCACAGGCGGGGAAGGTGAAGAACCAGGTGAACATCATGTCCTTGACTACGCCGAAGTTGATGGCCGAAAGGCGCTTGACGGCGCCGACGCCCATGATGGCGCAGGTCTTGATGTGAGTGGAGGACACGGGGATGCCGGTGAGCGTGGCAAGCAGCAGGTTTGCGGCGCCCGCCAGGTCGGCGGAGAAGCCCTGGTACTTTTCGAGCTTGACCATGCTCTGGCCAACGGACTTGATGATGCGCTCGCCGCCCACGCTGGTGCCGATGCCCATGGTGGCCGAGCACAGCAGCATAATCCAGATGGGGATGCCGGCATCGCCGACGCTCGTCTGGCCGCTGGCAAAGGCCACGCCTAAAAAGAGCACGCCGATGAACTTCTGTCCATCCTGCGCGCCGTGCATAAAGCTCATGGCCGCAGCGCTTGCGATCTGAGCGTATTTAAAGAAGACATTGGCACGTCGCCTGTTGGCGGCGGCGAAAAGAATCGAGACGAGCTTGCACAGGACCCAGCCCATGACAAAGCCCAGGCCGATGGAGAGCGCCAGGCCGTAGATGACCTTCATCCACTCGTGGACGTTGACGCTGCTCGCACCGCCGAGGGCGATGGCGGCACCGGTCAGGCCGGCGATAAGGCTGTGGCTTTGCGAAGTGGGGATGCCAAAACGCGACGCTGTGGCGCCGTAGACGACGATGGAGAACAGCGCCGCGCACAGGCAGGCGAGCGCCATGGTGCTGTTTCCGCCAAAGTCGACAATATGGGAGATGGTGTTGGCGACGCTCGCGTTAAAGTGCGTCATGATGAGCACGCCAAGGAAGTTGAATGCGGCACTCATGAGGATGGCGGCGCGGGCGGGCATGCAACGCGTAGTGACGCAGGTCGCGATGGCGTTGGGTGCGTCGGTCCATCCATTGACGAAGATGGCGCCGAGCGCGAGGATCACGGTGACGGCAAGGACTGGGTTCGACACAAGTTGGCCGAGGAAGGTTGAGAACGTTACGTCCATATATGGGCTTTCTCGAAGTTTGCAGGCACGTTACAGAAACATGATAAATCGTATCACCTCCTGCGGGTTTCTTTACCGAGTTCTGATGGGAGCAGTGAATTTTTTGGCACTAAAAATGAATATTAGCCCTGTTGACCGCGGGTGTTCTTTTTGCTAACACACCATGAGGACACGTGCGCGCGCCCCAACACCCCAAAACCACAGTCTGTTCGCTTTACAATATGCAAACATGCGTTCGATAATAGGAGGCATGGAATATCGACAGACAGACGGCAAAACTCGGCGCGTGCACAAGCAGTATGTGGACGTCGTGACCCGCATCCTTGCGGGCGGACAAGTCGTGCCGGTCACCGTCTGCTGGGTCGACGGCCGTTGCTTTACGATCGACGAAATTATCTCGACCACCGGGTTTGGCCTGACGGTTCACGGCATTCGTACGGCAACCTATAAGGTACGTTTTGGCGGACATGCGACCGAGTTGTATCTGGAGGACCAAACGCGTGAGCGGGCGGATGGCTCGCAGACGCATGTGATGCGTTGGTGGGTATGGGCGTTTGACCGCACGCTTGAGGGCGAGCGCCGCAGGTAAGAGCGCACGGCATTCGGGTACAATGGCAGGGATCTTGTCACCTACGGCGCTGTCGTGGCGCTTTTTGAAAGGACGAAGTATGAACGATATCCAGGGCTATCAGAACGGCCCCGTCGAGACCGGCGCAAGCCGCGCCAAGGAGATGTCGCCGCGCGCGTACAATCTCGCCATGTCCGCCCTGATCTTCTTGGGCTTTTGCGCCATGGGTGCCGGCGCCTACTTTACGAGCACCATGTCGTTTGCGCGCATGATGATGAGCGGCGCCGCCCTACCGCTGGTCTTTGGCTCGTTTATTTTAACCATCGTCGGCATGGTCATGATGTCGGCTGCTGCGGGCAAGCAGTCCGTGGGCCTGTCCCTTGTGGGCTACGTAATCTTTGCGAGTACCTTTGGCCTGACCGCGTCGTTTGGCCTTGCCAACTACGACCTGCCTACCATCAACACTGCCTTTATCGCCACGGCCGCCATCACCTTTGTCTTTGGCGCCTTGGGCGTGACGTTCCCCAAGTTTTTCCAGCGCGTATATGGCATCGGCTTTGGCATTCTGCTCGCCACTATTCTGGTTGAGATCGTGCTGATGTTCATGGGCGTTTCGCAGTCCATCACCGACCTGATCGTGATCGTGGTGTTTGCCGGCTTCATCGGCTACGACACCTATGTGGCAACGACGGTGCCGCCCACGCTGCCCAACGCCGTGCTCATGGCATCCAGCCTGTTCGTGGACATCATCAACGTGTTCCTGCGCATCCTGAACATCCTCGGTCGTCGCGACTAGCGCGGGGGATTGCAGCGTTTCTTGTCGGACGCGGTAAAACGATGTGAAAGGCGGTCCTTCGGGGCCGTCTTTTTTGTACGCGGCGGGGTATCATGGATGGGAAAAGCCGATAGCGGCAGCGACAGGAAAGGTGGCCACGTATGGCAGACGTCGACAACAGGAACCGTAACCGCAGGTCCAACCGAGCGGGTCAGCCCAATCCCAAGCGCGAGGCCCGTGCCAAGGCCGCCGAGCGTCACGTGGCAACTGTGTCCGAAGCGTGCGCCAAGGATATCGAGCGTTCGCTCGCCGGTGTTCGCGAGTTTGACGGTATGCCTGCCGGCTTTGTCGCGGCGATGAAGGCCAAGGTTCAGAGTGCTGTGGCCGCCGAAGAGCAGGTCGCCGAGGACGTCGAGAACGCGGAGACTACCGAGGTCGAGGCGGCGCCCGAGACCGAGGCGGCGCCCGAGCCCGTCGAGGAGCCTGCCGAGGAAATCGCCGAAGCTGAGTCCGCGCCTGCTGAGGAGCCCGCTCCGGTCCTGCCCGAGGTCACTGTGCTTGATGCCTCCGCCACGCAGGCAATCCTCGATAACGGTCGCGGCTATGCGCAGTTCTGCGACATGGCCGTGCTCGCCTTTGCCTCGTTTACCAATCCGGGCGGTGGATATATTCAGGGTTATCTGGGCCAGGAGGCCACGCTGTGCGCCGATTCGTATCTGTACAACGTTCTCGATAGGCAGCGTAAGTGGTACGGCGAGAACCGTCGCCGCAACATCAACTGCGAGCTCTATCGTAACCGCGCCCTGGTGGTGCCTGCGGTGCGCTTCGACCGCAACCACGTGCATGCATACGCCGACGTGATCGTGGCCGCCGCGCCCAACGTTAGGCGCGCCCGCCAGGAGTATCGCGTGAGCGACGATGCTCTGCTGGATGCCCTGCGCGACCGCATTCGCTTTGTGCTCGCCATCTGCGATGAGCTTGGTCGCGAGAAGCTCGTGCTGGGTGCTTGGGGCTGCGACAACAACGGCTTTGATGCCGAGGCCGTGGCCGAGCTCTTCCGCAAGGAGCTCGCGTCGGGCGACTTCAAGGTCAAGCAGGTCTTCTTTGCCGTGCCCTCTACGCGCTGGGACGAGGACTTCGCCAAGTTCGAGCACGTGCTGGCAAACTTCCCCGAGCGCAACGAGGAGTCCTATGCTCAGGTTGCCGCCCGCACCGCAGCCGCCCGTGCCGCCGAGCAGGCTCAGGCCGCTGCCGAGGATGACGAGGATGACGACGACTGGCGCAAGTACCTGTAAACGGTGCGCGTGATGCGATATACCGAGCCGACGGGGGCTGCTCCCGTCGGCTTTTTATTGAGTGGGGAGCTTACGATGAAAAACGTTCTATGCTTTGGTGACAGCAACACCTATGGTTACGATCCGGCGGGCATGCGCGACGGTACCGCGGTGCGCTATGCGCAGGATGTGCGCTGGTGTGGCGTGGTCCAACGTGACTTAGGCGAGGGCTGGCATGTAATTGAAGAAGGCCTCAACGGCCGCACGACGGTACGCGACGACATGTGCCATCTGGACACTAACCTCAACGGTATTCGCGCGCTTCCGATGCTGCTCGAGGCCCATAAGCCGCTGGACGCCATTGTGATCATGCTGGGCACCAACGACTGTAAGACGGTCTTTAACGTGACAGCTTCCGATATCGCCCGTGGCGCCATGGCGCTGATTCGCGCCGTCCGCGCGTTTCCGTGGACCGACGCTGCGCCTTGCCCGCGCATCCTGCTGATGGCTCCTATCAAGATCAAGCCGCAGATCGCCGATGTGTATATGACCGACTTTGACGAGCATTCCGTTGAGGCATCTGAGCATTTTGGCGAGTACTATGCGCACGTGGCCGAGCAGTTTGGCTGCGACTTTTTGAATGCCGCCGAGTTTGCCGAGCCGGGCGATATCGACTATCTGCATATGATGCCCGAAAGCCACGAGAGCCTGGGTCACGCCGTGGCAGCCAAGCTCAAAGAGATGCTCGGTGAGTAGCACGGCCCCAAGCCACCGCAAAGGGGACAGGCACCTTTGTGGTGGTTTTGCCCGGGTAAACGAACGGATTGGCTGCCATATGGGCATGGACGAGCTCATCGACCTCTTTGCCGAGGGCGATGAGCTCGTCTCCAATACCGCTTTTGAGGATTTGGATCTTGCCTACGACGTGGCGAACGGCGCGACCTTCGATGGCGTTGTGTTCCGATCTTGCGAGTTCGATAGCGTTGACTGGAGCGGCTCGACGTTTCGCGACGTGGTGTTTCGCGGTTGCCGCTTTATCCGCTGCAACATGGAAGGCTGCTGGCTCAGCCGCTGCGACTTCGTTGACTGCTCGGCACCGGGACTCAACTTGCTCAAGGCGCGCCTGTCGAGCGTGTCGTTTGGATCGTGCGATTTGAGCTATGCGAACCTTTCGGAGGGACGCATTGGCCCTATGACAGCATGCGATACACGTCTGAGAGAGGCTGCGTTTCAGGGTGCCAAGCTGGGTCAGATACGCCTGGATGGCTGTGACCTGACGCGTGTTGATGTGTTCAAGACGTCGCTTTCCGGCGTTGATGTGTCGCGCTGTACATTTGCAGCGCCCGTTGTTTCGGGCGATTACCATGAGCTGCGTGGCCTGACGGTCAATGCCGAGCAGGCGCTGGCACTCTCGGGTTTGTTGGGAATTCAACTCGCCGACGACTAGACGCCCCGGCCCTTTGCTCGACCGCTATCTAAAATCAAACCGTCGCAACATCCGATGATTTTTCGCGTTTGCACGATTTTCATCGAATGTTGCGACGGTTTTTGGTGCAAGGTAGCCTGTCTCTTTTTGGCAGGTTACTGGCTATTTAGTACTGCCACATGTGGTTGACGGGGCCAGAGCCTTTGCCCATGTCAAAGCCGGCGGCGAGAGCGCCCGTTAGGTAGGCCTTGCCGGCGTTGACGGCGTCGGCAAGATCCATGCCCTGAGCCAGCGCGCAGGCGATGGCGGACGAAAGCGTGCAGCCGGTGCCGTGTGTGTTGTCGGTCTCGATGCGCTTGTGGCGGAACCACGTGGTGAGCGGATCGCCCAGATGGTTGCCCTCGTCATCGAGTGGCGCGGGTTCGGCCAATACATCGTTGGCCTCGTTGACAAGATGCCCACCCTTAACGAGGGATGCGCAGCCAAAGCGGCGGGCGAGGAGCATGGCAGCATTTTGCTGCGTGCGCTCGGAGTCGACCTCGTAGTCGAGCAGGGCCATGGCCTCGGGAATATTGGGCGTGATAACCGTCGCCAGCGGGAACAGGCGGCGGGTGAGCGCCTCGGCGGCATCTTCGGCAATCAGCCGTGCGCCCGAGGTGGCTACCATGACGGGGTCGACTACCACGTTTGTCGCGTTCCAGGCGCTCAGGCGGTCGGCGATAACCTCGATAATCTCGGCAGAGGAAACCATGCCGATCTTGACGGCGCTTGGGCGGATATCGTCAAATACGGCGTCGATCTGCGCAGCGACGATATCAGGGGAGATATTCTGCACGGCGGTGACACCGAGCGTGTTTTGTGCGGTGATGGCGGTGATGGCCGTCTCGGCATACAGACGGTGCGCCGTGATGGTCTTGATGTCGGCCTGAATGCCGGCGCCACCGCTGGAATCGGATCCTGCGATGGACAGGACGGCAGGTACCTTACTGCGATCCATGTTTGCTCCCTTGTTCGGTCGGAATCAAATGGGTCTTTAAGCCAGCATTATAAAGATGCCCGGGCCGACTCTATGTCGAACCCGGGCGGGCGATGCAATCTTTACGCAAATGTGAGCAAATGTTCACACGTCAACAATTGACGAACACCATGTTACCGATTGTGGCTCCGGTGACGAGTTAGTCCTCCATGCCGAGGTCGATCGTCGTGCCTTCGAACACCTTGTTAACGGTGCGGACGGCGCACATCTTGCCGCACATGGTGCAGGTGCCCTCGGTGGCGGCGGGGGATTCTTCGTAGCGTTTCTTGCCGGTGACCGGGTCGAGAGCACACTTCCACATGGCATCCCAGTCGAGCTTGCGGCGTGCCTGGCCCATCTTGTCGTCCATGTCGCGGGCGTGCGGCACCTTCTTGGCGATATCGGCGGCGTGCGCGGCAATCTTAGTGGCCATGAGGCCATCGAGCACGTCCTGGGCGTTGGGCAGGCACAGGTGCTCGGCCGGCGTCACGTAGCACAGGAAGTCGGCACCGGAGCTGGCGGAGATGGCGCCGCCGATGGCAGCGGTGATGTGGTCGTAACCCACGCCGATATCGGTCACCAGCGGCCCGAGCACATAGAACGGGGCATTGTGGCACAGGCGCTTCTGCAGTTTCATGTTGGCGGCGATCTCGTCGAGCGCCATGTGACCCGGGCCCTCGACCATGACCTGGACGCCGGCGGCCCAAGCGCGCTTGCACAGCTTGCCCAGCTCGATCATCTCAGCGGTCTCGGTGGCATCGTTGGAGTCGTAGAGGCAGCCCGGGCGGCAGGAGTCGCCGAGCGAAATCGTCACGTCGTACTCGTGGCAAATCTCGAGCAGCTCGTCAAAGTACTCGTAGAAGGGGTTTTCGTTGCCGGTGACCTCCATCCAGCCAAACAGTAGCGAGCCGCCGCGACTGACGATGTTCATCAGGCGGCCGGTCTCCTTAAAGGTCTTGGTGACCGACTTGTTGATGCCGCAGTGGATGGTCATAAAGTCCACGCCATCCTCGGCGTGCGCGCGCACGACCTCGAACAGGTCGTCCTTGGTCAGCTTGACCAGCGGCTTTTTCATGTAGCCGATGGCGTCGTACATGGGGACGGTGCCCACCATGAGCGGCGTCTCGTCGATGAGCTGCTGGCGGAACTGGCGCGTTTTGCCCGAGTTGGAAAGGTCCATGATGGCGTCGGCGCCAAAGTCCTCGGCGATCTTGACCTTCTTCCATTCCTCGGCGGCATCGGCCTTGTCGCCCGAGATGCCCAGGTTGACGTTGACCTTGGTGGACAGGCCCTCGCCGACACCAAAGGCGCGCATGCCCTTTTTGATGTGCACGATGTTGGCGGGAATGGCGATGCGGCCGTCGGCCACGCGCTCGCGGATGTACTCGGGGTCGCGATGCTCGCGCTCGGCGACCTCCTTCATCTGCGGTGTGATCTGCCCGGCGCGGGCGAAGTCGATTTGCGTGACGAGCTTGGGCTCGGTCTGTGTGCTCATTGGCACGGCTCCCTTCGTTGGCATTACCCATATCAGGTTTGCGGGTCAGGGCGGGCGCGCCCAGTCTCAGCCTGCCGTCTTGTCCTGCAAGCTCCCCGTTTATGTAATGGGCTCAAGTATAGCTCGAATGGGTACGATTGGCCTAACGAGCGTGCCTGTGGGGAGGCGTACATGGAAGACAAGCATCTATATCGAGAGACACAATGGGATGTATCGGCCGAGGAAAGCCGTGCGCACCATGGCCTTGTCGCGATTGGTTTTGCGGTGCTTGCCGTGTTGGTGATTGCCTTTTGTATTTGGACGTTCGGCGGTCGCGGCGGCGCTGCATGGGAGTTCGAGGCTGATGATAGCCTACCGATTATGACGGTGAGGAGTACTGGCGGTAATGCCAATACGCTCGCCGTTCCGGGCGATTATTGGTACCCGCGCGATGAGTTTGTGCAGTTGCAGCTGAGTGGTGGGTCTATTCCAGGTGAAGAAATCGAACGCGTGACGTTTGACGCGGCGCTCAAAACGCTCACGGTGAAGCTCAAAGATCAAGGAGATGTGCCCACGACTATGGATATCGCCCTGACGGAATGGCGTCTGGAGCCTCCGACGGGTGTTGCGGTGTCCGAGGTTGAGCACGTCAAGATTGTCTATCAGGACGGTTCGACAAACGGGATTGCAAAGGCCGATGGCTTGGCGGAGTAACGGAGTGTTTGGAAACGGCGGGCCTATTGTGCCTGCGCGTTCATGAAAACCAGGGTGTTTTTGTCTGAAAGCTCGGGGATGTGACGATAGCCGATGTTGAATGCGGTGAGCCCGCTTACATCCTCGAGCTTGTTTTCTGCCATCCAGCGCACCATGGAGCCGCGCGCCTTTTTGCTGGCGGTCGATCGCTGAACGGGCTTATCGTTGCGGACGTCTTCGCCAAAAAGGCAGGTGATAACCGTTGTATCCTGTGCAGCATGGGGCAGGACGGCTTTGGCGTATTCCACGCTGGCAAGGTTGACGATCGTAGCGTTGGAGCCCGCCGGAGCGATGACCCGTGCGAGTTTGTCGCCCCAAAACGCGTAGAGGTCTCGGGCATCGTCGACGGCAAGCTTCGCCCCCATTTCGAGCCGATAGGGCGACACGCCGTGGAAGGGGCGTGCGCATCCGTAAAGGCCCGAGAGGATCCACAGATGGTCTTGCAGCCATGCGAGCTGCGCGGAATCCATCACCTCGGGCGCCATGCTCTCGTATTGAATGCCGTGATAGGACATGACGGCAGGGGAGAGGTGACGGGCGAGTGCAGGATTGTCGAGATCGCCGTTTCCCAAGATGGGCCCGAACTCATGCAGGGTGTTGAGGCAAGGCCCCAGCAGTTTGTCACTCACGTTCCATAGCGCCTGCAGACCGCCGCTGCCTTCATTCCGCTCGATATCTAGCAGTGCGCGGTGGAGGCGAGCTGTCTCGTGCACAAAAGGTGGAATGCCCAGGACTTCAAAAGCATCCCTGGCCGCGCGCATTTGCTTGGCGGGCGAAATGATGACCTGCAGCATGGACTCTCCTCTGCCAAATAGGAAGTTGCGGTGGAATACGGTCTGTTTTGGCCGGTTATGGGCCAGTTTAGTCCGTATTTCACCGCAACTGATGAAGGGTTGGTTAGGCTCGCTCGATGAAGGCTTTGTAGCCGCGATAGGCCTCGTAGATATCGGCCTTGTTAGCGACCTCCCACAGGGCGTGCATGGACAGGACGGCAACGCCAGAGTCGATGACGTTCATGCCGTACTTAGCCATGATGTATGCGATGGTGCCGCCGCCGCCCGCGTTGACGCGACCGAGCTCGCAGGTCTGGAAGTCCACGCCGGCCTCGTCCATGATGTCGCGGATGAGGGCCACATACTCGGCGTCGGCGTCGTTAGAGCCGCCCTTGCCGCGGCTGCCCGTGTACTTGTTAAAGCACAGGCCGCGACCCATAAAGGCGGCGTTCTTGGTTTCGAACTTGCCGGCGTAGCCCGGGTCGAAGCCGGCGGACACGTCGGAGGAGAGCATGCGGCTGCGGGCGAGCGCGCGGCGCAGGGCCAGCGGGCTATCCTCGCCGGCGAGCGTCATGATCTCGGCGACGGTGTTCTCGAAGAAGCGGCTCGTCATGCCGGTGGCACCTACGGAACCGATCTCCTCCTTGTCGACGATGAGTGTGATGCTCGTGCGCTCCACGTTGGCGACGTTGATCTGGGCGAGCATGGACGGATAGGCGCAGACACGGTCGTCGTGGCCATAGCCCAGAATCATGGAGCGGTCGAGGCCCATGTCACGGGCGGGGCCGGCGGGCACGACCTCGATCTCGGCGGAGAGGAAGTCCTCCTCCTCGACGTCGTACTGCTCCTTGAGGATATCCAGGAACATCTGCTTGACGGGCTCCTTGGGAGCGTCCTTGTCGTCCTCGTCAAACTTGACGGGGCGGCCGCCCACGATCACGTCGAGGATCTCGGCGTCGACGGCGTCCTTGGCGGGCTTGGCCATCTGCTCGCTCGAGAGGTGGATCAGCAGGTCGGAGATGGTAAAGACCGGGTCGTCGGCCTTGTCACCGATGTTGATGTCGACGGTGGTGCCGTCCTTTTTGCAGATGACGCCCACGAGTGCGAGCGGGGAAGCGACCCAGTGGTAGCTCTTGACGCCGCCATAGTAGTGCGTGTCGAGATAAGCCATGTCGCCGGCCTCGAAGACGGGGTTCTGCTTGAGGTCCAGGCGCGGCGAGTCCACGTGGGCGCCCAGGATGTTAAAGCCCTGCTCGAGCGGGGCGGTGCCCAGGTTGACGAGCATGAGGTCCTTGCCGTGGTTGGCGGCGTACACCTTGTCGCCGGACTTGAGCGCGCGGCCCTCGGCGATCACGGTCTCCAGATTGACGTAGCCCGCCTCCTCGGCCATCTTGATACCGGCCTTGACGCACAGGCGCTCGGTCTTGTTCTCACTCAAAAACTGCTTATAGCCGCGGCAAAGCTCCTCGAGCTCCTCGATCTGCTGTGGCGTGTACTTTTTCCATGCGCTGGGACGCTCCATGACGCAGGCTCCTTTCGGATCGATCGTGCTGGTTGATGTACCGTGAGCCATCGTATCACGCGCGGGCCCGCGGCGGCAGGGAAGCCTGATGTGCGGTGGCCGCGGGGCGGGGAGCGTGTAAACTGGTGTGAGCAAACCGTGCCCAGCCCAAAGCGAGGTATTCAATATGTCTGAAAAGCGCCGTACCTTTGCCGTCATCGACGGCAACTCGCTCATGCATCGCGCCTTCCACGCCGTGCCGCCGACCATGAACGCGCCGGACGGTCGCCCCACCAACGCGATCTTTGGTTTTCTGAACATGTTCCTCAAGATGATCGATGCCTTTAATCCCGACGGCGTTGTCGTGGCGTTTGACAAGGGCAAGCCGCGCGTGCGTATGGAGATGCTGCCGCAGTACAAGGCGCAGCGCCCGCCCATGGACCCCGACCTGCACGCGCAGTTCCCCATGATCAAGGAGCTGCTCGCCGCGCTCAACGTGCCCATTTTGCAGTCCGAGGGCTGGGAAGGCGACGATATCCTGGGAACCATGGCGCGCCTGGGCGAGGAGGCCGGCTGCGACATGCTGCTGGTGACCGGCGACCGCGACATGTATCAGCTCGTGACCGAGCACGTCAACGTGGTCTCGACTCGCAAGGGCCTGTCCGACGTGGCGATCATGACGCCCGAGAGCGTGGACGACCTGTATCACGGCATCACGCCGGCGCTCGTGCCCGATTTTTACGGTCTGAAGGGCGATACGTCGGACAACATTCCCGGCGTACCGGGCATCGGCCCCAAAAAGGCGAGTGCGCTCATCGCGCAGTACGGCAGCCTTGACGAGGTCATCGCGCATGCTGACGAGGTCAAGGGCAAGATGGGAGAAAACCTGCGCGCACACATCGACGACGCGCTGCTGAGCCGTAAGGTGGCGACCATCCGCACCGATGCGCCCGTTGAGCTCGATTTTGAGGCGACGTCCTTCCCGGCGTTTTCCGCCGATGAGGTTTCCGCGGCGCTGGGCACGCTTGGTATCACCGCCATGCAGAACCGTTTCTTGGCGCTGATCGGCGGCGAGGGCGGGGCAGCTGCCAGCACGTTTGAGATTCCCGCCGTTTTGCGCGCAGCCGCCGGCGATGCTGGCGCGCTTGGTGCCGTTGCGGCTGAGGTCTCCCGCGTGATTGATGCCGGCGAGTGGGTCGCCGCCGTGGTGGACGATGACAAGGAAGAGGGCGCGCTCTTTGGGCTGACGCGCACGCTGTGGTTGGCGACGTCCAAGGGCCTGTTTGCGCTCGAGGAGGGCGACAGCGGTGCGGCGGCTGAGGTTGAGGGCTTCAACTTCGCCCACGGCGTGATTGCCGGCGTGCTCGCGCGTCTGTTTATGGAAGGCCGTGTGGCGAGCCCGGATATGAAGGCGCTTCTGCATGAGCTTTCGCCCATCGATTCTTCTGAGCTCGAGCTCATGGATCCGCTGGCAGTCGATTCCACGCGCATCTTCGATACCGTTGTTGCCGCCTACCTGTTGGATTCCGACCGCTCCGAGTTTGACGAGGTGTATCTGGCCGATACGTATCTGCAGATGGCGCTGCCTGCGGCGCGCGGCGCAGAGGGTGCTGGCGAGGACGCTCCTGCGCCCGCCGCTCGCACGGCGGCCTTGACGCTGGCGCTGGTTGCACCGCTGCGTGACCGCATGGCCCGCGAGAACGCCGCCAACGTGTTCGATGGGATCGAGATGCCGCTCGTGCCGGTGCTTGCCAAGATGGAGCGCGCGGGCATGCTCGTGGACCCCGACCGCCTGCACAGTCTGTCCGAGGGCCTGGCGACCCAGATTGCCGATGTCGAGCGCAGCATTCGCGACCTGGCCGGCGACGAGACCTTTAACATCGGCAGCCCCATGCAACTCTCGCACGTGCTGTTTGATGTTATGGGACTTCCGACCAAGGGCCTCAAAAAGACCAAGCGCGGCTACTATTCGACCAACGCCAAGGTGCTGAGCGACCTTGCCCGCGACCACGAGATCGTGCGCCTGATTTTGGACTGGCGTGAGAAGTCCAAGATTAAGTCGACCTATCTGGACACGCTGGGCCCGCTGCGCCGTGGTGACGGGCGTGTGCACACCACGTACAACCAGACCATCACCGCGACGGGGCGTTTGTCTTCGAGCGACCCCAATCTGCAAAACATTCCGACGCGCTCGGAGCTGGGGCGTACCGTCAAGACGGCGTTCTCGGCGGGCGAGGGCAGCGTCTTTTTGGCGGTGGACTACTCGCAGATCGAGCTGCGCCTGCTCGCGCATCTTTCGGGTGACGAGCACCTGGTGCGCGCCTTCAACGAGGGCGAGGACTTCCATGCCGAGACGGCCGCGCGCGTATTTGGCGTGCCGGTGTCCGAGGTGACACCCGACCTGCGTAGCCGCGCCAAGGCCGTGAACTTTGGCATCGTGTACGGTCAGCAGGCCTATGGTCTGTCGCAGTCGCTGCACATCTCGATGGCCGAGGCGCGCGATATGATCGATCGCTACTACGAGGCCTACCCGGGTGTGCGCACGTTCCTCGACAATGTGGTGGCGCGAGCCAAGCAGACGGGCTATGCCGAGACCATGTATGGCCGCAGACGCCATATTCCCGAGCTCAAGGCCAAAAACCCGCAACTCCGCGGCTTTGGCGAGCGCACGGCCATGAACCACCCCATGCAGGGCACCGCGGCCGACATCATCAAGATCGCCATGGCCCGCGTGAGCCGCCGCCTGGAAGAAGAGGGTTTTGCCGCCCACATGATCTTGCAGGTACACGACGAACTGGACTTTGAGTGCCCCGTCAACGAAGTCGAGCGCCTAACCACCATGGTCCGCGACGTCATGGAACACGTAGTAGACCTCCGCGTACCGTTGATCGCCGAAGCCAGCACCGGCATAACCTGGGCCGACGCGAAATAGGGAAGCACTCCGTAAGGCAAGCTCGCCCAAGACGCAAGCCCCCACATACTTAAGATTTGGGACAAACACTACTGATTAATTTGTCCCACAGTAACCAAAACAGAGGGGAGCCCCTTCCAACAAGGGGCTCCCCTCTGCTCAAATCATTTCAGCTAAGTATCTAGACACTCAAGACGCCATCTTGGCGGCAGGAAAGTAAACCTAGGACCTGGCCGGGCGGCGCGGATTAGTTTTTCGTAGATTCCGCACGAGCCGGAAAGCACTTAATGTGCTTTCCGAGCGAGCCCAGGACCTGACCGAACGAAAAACTAATCCGCGCCGCCCGGCCAGGTCCGACGTGCCACGTTACCGAGCCGCCAAGATAGCGTCGATGAGCGTCAGTACGCCCCCGTCGTTGTTGCTCGGAATACGCCACTTGGCATGCGCGTTCATATGCTCCTCGGCATTGTCCACGATAAAGCTGTGACCGACGCGCTCAAGCATGGGGATGTCGTTGTACGTATCGCCCACGGCAGCGGCGTCGGCGATATCGATGCCCAGGCGCTCGCAGAGATGTGCTACGCCCGACCCCTTGTCGACGCCCAGATTCATAAAGTCGATCCACTCGCGGCCCGCATTGGTGACGTAGAGTTTGTCCGAGAACTCGGGGCTGTAGTCCTCGCGAAACGCTGGCTCGGCATCGTAGGCGGGGAAGAAGATCGAAATCTTGTTAGACTCGATGTCAATGCCCTCAAAGCTATCGACGTAGTTGATCGTGTTGTAGTAGACGCTGATCTCGTCGTGGTATTGATGATCGCGGGCAAGTACATAGAACTCGTCGAAGCAGCACAGGACGGGGACAGCGCGCGAATCCTCCGAGGCGCGGCTCAAGACCTGCTGATACAGCGCCACGTCGATAGTGCTCTTATAGATATAGTTGCCGCGGTAGATAACGCACGCGCCGTTATCGGGGCAAAAAGCGATGCGGCTCTTGATGTCCTCAAACATCTCCTCGAGTTTGGGGGCGGGGCGTCCGCTGGCGGGGCAGAACACGATGCCAGCCTCGGCGAGCTTGTCCAGGCGCTCGTCGAGGCCCTGAGGCAGCACGCGCTCGTCGGTCAGTAACGTCTTGTCCATATCGACAGCGAGAATCTTAATGTTGCCGATGTTGGCGTCTGATTCGTAAGTCTGCATAAAACGCGCCTTTCGGTTTCCAGAATGTTTCGGGTGATTGACCCTCTACTTGATAGTCGGGCGTATTTTCGCAGGATTGGCGCATATTTGCATCATCATTCACAAAGTAATGAAAAAACTTTTCAGAAATTTGAATTTGTCGCTTGTACAGCAGGCACTTTAGCGTAATATAGCGACCATCGAAAACGGAGACGGAAAAACAACCGCTTACCGAGGAAAAGGTACCGTTTACGATATTAGAATTGCGCCCGGCGATAGGTGAAAGGAGAGGCAGATGCAGTTCGTAAAGATTATCACTACTGCAGACAATGCCATCCGACGCCAGCGCGCAATTTCCCGACGACGATAACAATCGTCTCTGTCCGCATGGGGCTAAATGCCCCAACAGAGTCATTTTGAGGTCGTTGGGTTTTAGCACGACATTGCTGCATGTTTCTAGGGCATGTATGTGCTGATTTTTGCTATTTAACCTGATATTGCACGGTTTTTGACCTCGAAATGACTTGCAACTGACCGATGTTCTAACTAGCTACCAAGGGCGAAAGGAAACAGCCATGAGCAAGGAAAAAGTCGTTCTCGCATATTCCGGTGGTCTTGATACATCCGTATGTGTCAAGTGGCTTCAGGACGAGAAGAATCTTGATGTCGTTTGCGTCTGCGGTAACGTGGGCCAGGAGGAGACCGGCCTGGATGCCAAGAAGCAGAAGGCGCTCGACCTGGGCGTTCTGGATTGTCAGGTGCTCGACTTGCGCGACGAGTTCTCCGATGAGTTCCTGACCAAGGCCATCGCGGCCAACTCCATGTACGAGAACAAGTACCCGCTGCTCTCCGCCCTGTCCCGCCCGCTGCTCGCCAAGAAGCTCGTCGAGGTTGCTCACGAGTTTGGCGCGACCTACGTCGCCCACGGCTGCACCGGCAAAGGTAACGACCAGGTCCGTTTTGAGGCTGCCGTCAAGGCGCTCGACCCCGAGCTCAAGGTTATCGCCCCGGTTCGCGAGTGGGATCTGAAGTGCCGTCCGGACGAGGTCGCCTACGCCCACGCCCACAACGTGCCGGTTCCCGAGGGTACCAACGACAACCCCTATTCCATCGACGACAACCTGTGGGGTCGCGCCATTGAGTGCGGTCACCTGGAGGATCCCTGGAACGAGCCGCTCGACGACGCCTGGGTTATGACCAAGAACCCCGAGGATACGCCCGACGCCCCGACCTACACCGAGATTGAGTTTGAGGCGGGCAAGCCCGTCGCCGTCGACGGCAAGAAGATGAAGCTCTCCGAGATCGTCATCGTCCTTAACAAGATTTCCGGCGACAATGGCTTTGGTCGCCTGGACCTGGTCGAGGATCGTCTGGTGGGCCTCAAGAGCCGCGAGTGCTATGAGGTCCCCGGCGCCCTGACGCTTATCACCGCCCACAAGGCGCTCGAGGACATTTGCGTTGAGGGCGACCTGCTCAAGGAGAAGATTAAGCTTGAGCAGGATTGGGCCACCGCCGTGTATAACGGCCAGTGGTACAGCCCGCTCAAAAACGCGCTCGATGCCTTTATGGCCGACACCCAGAAGTTCGTGACCGGCACCGTCCGTCTGAAGTTCTTTAAGGGCAACTGCCATGTCGTCGGCCGCAAGAGCCCCTTCAGCCTCTACGATTACGGCCTGGCCACCTACGACCGCGACACCACGTTTGATGAGAAGGCCAGCGCCGGCTTTATCGAGATCGATACGCTGTCGCTCAAGACGTGGGCTAAGGTCCAGGGTCCCAGCTCCGCTGCAGCCCAGGCCTAAGGCTTCTCTTCCTTGGTATCCGCGCGGCCCATCCGCGTGATACATAACGGGCGCACGGGGTCCCTACCTTTCGTTATGCTTGCTGACACTTCTTAACATCGGTGGCCCCTACGTTCCGCCCGCATATATGATGCCGCATCTGCGGCTGAGTCCGAGCCCCGCCGGGGTTGTCCGGCGGGGCTCTTTCTATCAATTTGGCGGCTCTGCGCCTATATATATCTGAGGAGTACCTACTATGTTTGACGCTATTGCACACTCTTTGCTTTCTCTTGCCCCCGAGCTCGATACCGCCAAGGTGGAGGAGGTCCCCATGAGCCTGAAGGCCTGGATTGACGCCTCGCAGGGTAACCTCAGGAGGGAATCCATGGGCGCCAAGTGCATGGTGCGTCACTTCTTCGCTATTTAGCTTGTCAGCCTCGCGCACGGTGGGGAATGTGTAAAACTAGCGGTTGATAAATCGCTTTAGCGATATGGCGCATTGCTTTGGGCGCTTGTTTTGGTATTTGGAGAAAGGGGACGGTTCCATGGCTCTTTGGGGCGGTCGTTTTGAGGCGGGCGTGGCCGAGGTCACGCAGGAGTTTGGCGCGTCGCTGCCGGTCGACAAACATCTCTATAAGCAGGATATCGCCGGCTCTAAGGCGCATGCCAAAATGCTGGCGGCCCAGGGCATCATCAGTGCCGAGGACGAGCAAGCGATTGCCAAGGGCCTGACTGGAATCGAACAGGATATCGATGCCGGCAACTTCACCTTCGACATCAACGACGAAGACATTCATATGTCCATCGAGAGCGAGCTGACGCGTCGCATCGGCGAGGCCGGTAAGCGCTTGCATACCGGACGTTCGCGCAACGACCAGGTGGCGACCGACACACGCCTGGGCGTCAAGGCGCTGGCCAAGGAGCTCATGGAGGCCAATCTTGAGCTGCGCCATGTGCTGGTGGATGCGGCTAAGAAGTACGACAAGGTGATTCTGCCGGGCTACACGCACATGCAGCACGCTCAGCCCGTGCTGCTGTCGCATCATCTGCTGGCGTATTCCTGGATGTTCGCGCGTGACTTTACGCGCCTGAAGGCCGCCTTTGATGCCGCCGACAACTGCCCGCTGGGTGCTGCCGCACTTGCCGGTACGAGCTATCCGCTCGATCGTCAGATGACGGCTGCCGAGCTTGGCTTTGCGGGCGTGATTCCCAACTCGCTCGATGCGGTTTCCGACCGCGATTTCCTGCTCGATCTGCATTACGCCGGCTCCGTCATGGCCATGCACCTGTCGCGTCTTTCCGAGGAGATCGTGCTGTGGTCGAGCTCCGAATTTGGCTTTATCACGCTTTCCGACTCGTACTCCACCGGCTCGTCCATCATGCCGCAGAAGAAGAATCCCGACTTTGCCGAGCTTATCCGCGGCAAGAGCGGCCGTGTGTATGGCAACCTGGTGCAGCTGCTCGTGACCATGAAGGGCCTGCCGCTTGCTTATAACAAGGACTTGCAGGAGGACAAGGAGGGCGCGCTCGATACCGCCCATACGCTCATGCAGTGCCTGTCGGTTATGGCCGGTATGATTTCGACTTGGACCGTCAACGAGGATGCCATGGCGTGCGAGTGCGGCGTGGGACACCTTGCCGCCACCGATGTTGCCGATTACCTGGCTAAGCGTGGTCTGCCGTTCCGCGAGGCACATGCCGTGGTGGGCCATCTGGTCCTGATGTGTGAGAAGCGTAGCTGCAATCTTGAGGACCTGCCGTTTGAGGTGTTCCAGGAGGCAAGCCCGCTCTTTGAACGCGATATTACCGAGGCGCTCGACATCCCCTCAATTGTCGCCGCGCGTACGACCGAGGGCGGTACCGCCCCTGCCGCCGTTGCCGTACAGCTGGATCGTGCCGAGGCACAGCTCGTGGCCGACGAAGGCGTGTTTGGATCGCTGACCAAGGTCTTCGAGATGGGCCACGGGGCAAAGTAAGAGTCTGGCTAAAGCTGCTTGGCCATTTATTGATAAATCGTTTTTGCTTTTACGGGCGTCTGCTGATGTGGGCGTCCGTATTTTGTTGTAATGGGGGAGGGGCTTGTCGAGAACTTCTGTAGGACCTTTGGGCAGGTTGTGAAGGGGGTACGTTCACAGGCGGCAACCGACCGTCCGCTCGGTTCGGTGCGGTTGATGGGCAGTCGGATGGTACTCTAATCGGGCTTCGAAACAGAAGTGACACATATGGAACGCTTCAATTAATTGCAGCGCTTCAATAAACAGCTTTTTGTTTAACTGCAGCTAAAACTCTGTTACGATGCAGTCCAGGCGAGTGCCGGAATGGGACTTGGGCACGCGCGAACCTACTTGAAAGGCTACCTTATGGCTATCGAGAAGACCTTCATCATGATTAAGCCCGACGCCGTGCGCGATCGCAAGATCGGCGAGATCGTTGCTCGCATTGAGCGCAGCGGCCTTGTCATCGAGCGCATGGAGATGACTACGCTCGAGCGCGCTACCGTCGAGGAGCACTACGCTCATCTGGCCGACAAGCCCTTCTTTGGCGGTCTCTGCGACTTTATGACGAGCGGTCCGGTCGTCAAGATGGTCGTTTCCGGTCTCTCCGCTGTTTCCAAGATGCGCACCCTTATGGGCGCTACCAACCCGCTTGATGCTGCGCCCGGCACCATTCGCGGCGACTTCGCTGTCGATGTCAACGCCAACGTGATCCACGGCTCCGACTGCCTGGAGAACGCCGAGATCGAGATCAAGCGCTTCTTTGGCTAAACCAGCTTTGACTCCTTAAAGCTGTTAGCGTGTGGCTTGGGCGCCGCGGAATTCCAACCGCGGCGCCCTTTTATTCCGGTAGATTTTTGGTAAACGCATAGAAAACTACTAAAGAGCCCCGTCCGGATGTTTCTTCCGGGCGGGGGCTGGCGCTAGCGTATGGCTTTGTAAGTCTTTAGGCCTCGTCGACAATCTTTAGTCCGCGGGTCTGGTCGATCTCGTTGAGGAGATTGACGCGACGCTCGTGGCGGCCGCCCTCAAACTCGGCGTCGAGCCATTCGTCGACAATCATCTTGGCGAGCTCGGAGCCCACGACGCGGGCGCCAAAGGCCAGCACGTTGGTGTTGTTGTGCATACGGGAGAGCTTGGCGCTGAAGGGCTCGGAGCACACGACGGCGCGTACGCCCTCGACCTTGTTGGCAGCCAGGCTAATCCCGACGCCGGTACCGCAGATCAAGATACCCAGGTCGACGTCACCGTTGGCCACGGCCTTGCCCACCTTGTAACCGGCGATGGGGTAGTCGAAGCTCTCGGAGGTGTCGGTGCCATAGTTCACGACCTCGCAGCCGCGCTCCTTCAGGTGCTCGGAAATGATGTTCTTGAGCTCGACGGCGGCGTGGTCGTTACCGATACCGATCTTCATGAGTGGTTCCTCTCTGGTCCGTGCGGCGGAATTGCTAAAGGTTTTACCGCGTTCGACTGCATGATAGCGCGACTTTTGTGTAAACGCTCGGGCGTTTTTTGGTCAAACGCTTAAGCATGCAACAAGACCTGCTTTTCATGAATGAATGCCGCCAGTTTGTGCTTGAGCGCCGTCCGCCGGAACCGTGGTTGCGGTTTTTGATGCATTGTTATCAAATAAAGGAGCTAACTTTTTTGAGAGACCAGCCCGTTATGCAAGCAGGAGATACCTATGCCTACCGATTCCCTTCGTGATGCCGCGTTTTGCGATGTTTTGAACCGCGAGCTTGTCTGTGCGCTCGGCTGCACCGAGCCTATTGCCGTTGCCTATGCAGCGGCGTTGGCGAGCCAGACGCTCGGTTGCGAACCCGATCATATGGACGTTGCCTGCTCGGGCAACATCATCAAGAACGTTAAGAGCGTGACCGTGCCCAACTCGGGCGGTATGCACGGTATTGAAGCTGCAGCCGTGCTGGGTGCCGTGGGCGGTGACGCCAAGAGCGCGCTTGAGGTGCTCGAGAGCGTTAACGATGAAGACCGCGCTCGTGTGGCCGAGCTCCTCGCCGACGCCGGCTACTGCGATGTGTCGCTTGTCGAGGGTGTGCCCAACCTCTACATCAAGGTGACTGCGACGGCCGGGGGCCATACCGCGGTCGTCGAGATTACCGATCACCACACTAATGTCACGTGCCATACGCTCGACGGTATTCCGGTATGCGGCAAGTCGGCGGGGGAGTGCGCCGCCTGCGCCGAGCGCGTGGTGGCCGAGCGTGCGGCAGATAACGCCGATACGCCCATGTCCATTGATTCCATCATCGACTTTATCGAGGACGGTGACATTGAGGGCGCCCGCGCTGCCGTTGAGCGTCAGATTGAGCTGAATGGCGCAATCAGTGCCGAGGGCCTTGCGCACGCTTGGGGCGCCGAGGTGGGTCGTACGCTGCTGGGTGCTCGTGCCGATGACGTCGCCTGCCGTGCCCGTGCCCGTGCGGCCGCCGGGTCCGACGCCCGCATGAACGGTTGCGCGCTGCCGGTCGCCATTGTGTGCGGCTCGGGCAATCAAGGCATTACCTGCGCATTGCCCGTCATGGAGTATGCCGAGTACCTGCGTTGCGACCACGAGCGTCTGGTACGCGCCGTGATGCTGTCCGATCTTATCGCCGTGCATATCAAGAGCTATATTGGTGCGCTTTCGGCGTTTTGCGGTGCTATTTGCGCCGCGTGCGGCGCCGGCGCTGCGATTACCTGGCTGTGCGGTGGCACGCGCGAGCAGATTGGCGCGACGGTCTCGAATACGCTCGGTAACGTGGGCGGCATCGTGTGCGACGGCGCCAAGGCGAGTTGTGCCGCCAAGATTTCGGCTGCCGTCGATGCGGCGATTCTGGGACATGACATGGCCATGCAGGGGCGTGGCTTCCGTGCCGGCGAGGGTTTGATCCAGGATACCGTCGAGCAGACGATTGCCAGCATGGGCTACGTGGGCCGTGTGGGTATGAAGGACACCGACGTCGAGATCCTCAACATCATGATCGGCAAAACCCAAGTGTGCTAGGACAGTTCGTCGGCTACTTGGTGTTCGTAGAAGGCTTCTACTACGGCGTTAAAGTCGCGGGCGAAGCCTTCCATGGTTCCGCGCCAGGTGACTCGGTTGGGCTTGCCCCGGCCTACATAGGCAGTCTGAATGCCGCAGGCGGGGTTAGGGAAGTCGCGTTTGGGATCGTTGCCCACCATAAGGACCTCGTGCGGTTCGAGCCCCATCACCTGAAGCTGCTCTAGATAGTAGGTGGCATCAGGCTTGCAGCGGGTGGCGTTTCCCATGTGCGTGACGAGCTCAAAGGGGGCGTCGGCCAGGTCGCCCCAACCCATGCGGCACTCGATGGCCCCCTGCGGAAAGCTGGGGTTGGTAAAGAGCGCGCAGCGCAGCCCTGCGTCCTGTACGGCCTGAAGCGCGGCGTGTGCGCCCGGCATGGCATGGGCGTTGATGAGTTCGTCATTCTTGTACGGAAGAACTTCGCGGTCGTAGTAGGTAAACGCCTCGTAGATAAGTGGGTCCGAGAGGCAAATGCCGCATCGGCGCTCGACCTCTTCTTGGTAAAACTCAAGATTGGTGCGATTGTCCGTGCTGCTGCGGCGATTGGCGTTGAGGTCGACCAGGATGGTGCCGAGGCGTGCCATCGTGCCACCGCGGCTGCGGCGCCCGATATCCGCGAGCATCGAAGAGACATCCTTAAAATAGCGAAGGATGAACGCGTTGAGGTTGATGCTAAGAAGCGTTTCGTCCATATCGAAAACGACTGCTTTGAGCACGCGGGCACCTTTCTCGAAAAATCGATCTAGAATCGTTGACTCCGGATACTTTACCCCAAAGCCGAATGCCTGGCTGGTTATCGTCAAGTTGCGGAGACGTGTGTTCATAAGATTACGAAAAAGTCTCCACACGAGTAAAAAATCGCAGTTCACGCTTGAAATCGAACTCATTTCCCCGTAACCTATACGAACGTGATTGCATAAGCGTCACATTAGTATCTGTCGGCTCCCGAGTGTTCCTAAACGTTGTGTGCTTGTCGCACCCTTCTGTAGGTCCTAGCAATCGGGGCCCCGTAGTTCGAAAGGGGTCCACCTTTGAGTGAGATTCAGAACTCGTCCATTTTCTCTCTTGACGATGTCAACGAGGAGGAGATGAACAACCTCATCGACGGTACGATTACCGACTTTGATGAGGGCGATCTCGTTAACGGCACTGTCGTTAAGATCGAGCATGACGAGGTGCTCGTTGACATCGGATTCAAGTCCGAGGGCGTTATCCCGGTCCGCGAGCTGTCCATCCGCAAGGACGCTAACCCTGCAGACATCGTTGCACTCGGTGATCCCATCGAGGCTCTGGTTCTCCAGAAGGAGGACAAGGACGGTCGTCTGGTCCTGTCCAAGAAGCGTGCCGAGTACGAGCGTGCTTGGAACCGCATCGAGGAGAAGTTCAACTCCGGCGAGAACGTCGAGGGCGAGGTTATCGAGGTTGTCAAGGGCGGCCTGATCCTCGACATCGGCCTGCGTGGCTTCCTGCCCGCTTCCCTCGTCGACCTCCGTCGCGTCAAGGACCTCACCTCCTACATGGGCACCCGCATCGAGGCCCGCGTCATCGAGATGGACCGCAACCGCAACAACGTTGTCCTCTCCCGTCGCGTCGTGCTTGAGGAGTCCCGTAAGGCCGAGCGCTCCGAGATCCTGTCCAAGCTCAAGTCTGGCATGCGTCTCCAGGGCACCGTTTCCTCCATCGTCGACTTCGGCGCCTTCGTCGACCTCGGCGGTATCGACGGCCTCATCCACATCTCCGAGCTCTCCTGGAACCACGTCAACCATCCTTCCGAGGTTGTCAAGGTCGGCCAGGAGGTCGAGGTCGAGGTTCTCGACGTCGATCTCAACCGCGAGCGCATCTCCCTGGGTCTCAAGCAGACCACCGAGGATCCGTGGCGCGCACTGGTCAAGAAGTACCCCGTCGGCGCTATCGTCGAGGGCACTGTGACCAAGCTTGTCCCGTTCGGCGCTTTCGTCGATCTGGGCGAGGGCATCGAGGGCCTGGTGCACATCTCCGAGATGGCCAACAAGCACGTCGATCAGCCTTCTCAGGTCACCCATGTGGGCGACAAGGTTCAGGTCAAGGTCATGGAGATCGACCTCGACCGTCGTCGTATCTCCCTGTCCATGAAGTCCGCTGCTGAGACTCTGGGCGTCGAGATCGAGGTTACCCCGCTGCCTTCCGAGAAGAAGGACGAGGAGACCGACACCGAGTAAATCGGTTTGACGATCACTTGTTTTAAGGGATCCGTCCGTAATGGACGGGTCCCTTTTTGCATTTGCTGCTGATGCGCGCGATGCTGCTCGTGCGCAATGATGTCCGGGCTGTCCACAGGCTATTGGGTTGTCGGTGCATGAAAAATGCCGACATCCCGCCTCGGGGAGGAGGCGGGAACACACCGAGTAGACGGAGGGGTGCGGAGCGCGGTCGCGTCTCGACTGACGACGTTGCCCATCGACGACCCTATTGTACTGCATGGGCGCTTCTTGGTTTATCGTGTCGAACGCTTGTGTTGTGCCATTGCCTGCGGCAACGGTGTGCTACACTCTTGCACTGCTGAGTGGGCCAGACGGTCGCGCGATGTGCTGCTTGCGGCACGCGTGAGGAAAGTCCGGGCTCCAGAGGGCGGGATGCCGGCTAACGGCCGGGCGGAGTGATCCGACGGAAAGCGCCGCAGAAAAGAAGACTCCCACCTGCGCCGCAAGGCGTAAAGGGAAAAGCTGAAACGGTGGTGTAAGAGACCACCAGCGTCGTGGCAACACGGCGGCTTGGCAAGCCCCATCCGGAGCAAGCGCGAATAGGAACGCTATGGGCCGGCCCGGTCCGCGTTCGGGTAGCGTGCGTGGAGCTGCACGGTAACGTGCAGACAAGATAAATGACCGTTCACGACAGAACCCGGCTTATAGGCCCACTTGGCATTTTTGTTACCCTGACAATCGGTACGGCCTTTGCCGTATTATTGAAGCTGTTCGTTGCTGCGCTTTATTTTGTTGAGGGGCTTTGTTGGACAGCTATTTTACTCTGCAATCGAATATTGAGGCTTCGGGCGAGTTTGTGGACCGCAAGAGCCGGTTTATTGCCCAGCTGGTCCATATTGAGTCCGAGGACGAGGCGAATGCCTTTATCGAGATGGTTCGCAAACGTCATTACGACGCTCGACACAATGTTCCCGCGTGGATTTTGGTCGATGGACGCGAGCGCCAGAGCGACGATGGTGAGCCGAGCCGCACGAGCGGTATGCCGACGCTCGAGGTGTTGCGCGGTGCGGAGCTCAAAAATGTTTGCTGCGTAGTGACGCGCTATTTTGGCGGCACGCTGTTGGGGCCGGGCGGCCTGGTTCGCGCCTATACTGCGGCGACGCAAGCGGCGGTGGCCGCGGCTCAGGAGGCCGGGCAGATCGTCGAGATGACGAGTGTCGTGCCTGTTGACGTGCATGTGGCCTATCCGCAGTATGAGCAGGTGCTTCGCTTGGCCCAGGATTCCGGTGCCAAGGTTTCGGATACCGAGTACGCGGATGCCGTGACACTTCATTTGGTGTTTAAGGCGGGGGAGCAGGAGTCGTTTTGCGCTAAGATGCGCGAGCTTATGGCGGGGCGCGAGGAGATTGAGGTCAGCACTCCCGAATTTGCCGAGTTCTAACGGCGACGGCCGGCGTGCTTTTGGACGGATCCCAAGCACACCGACCGTCGTTTTATGTCGCTGCCGTTTACTCGGCGAGCTGCTTTAGTACATCACAGGCGATTTCGACGGCATCGTCGATGCAACCGGGACAGCTGCGGAGCGGACCCTTGTCCGATCCGATGCCCTTGAGCGTGCCGCAGACGGTCGTCGTGTTCTTCTCGCCAAAGCGCTTGGCAATCTCGCGCGACAGTTTGTAGGTCTGGCCCTTGGTCTTGGGGTTTTCCATGCCATCGCTCATTACAAAGCCCATGATGGCCACGGCGCCCGAGATGGCACCGCAAGTTTCGGTCATGCCGCCCATGCCGGCGCCAAAGCCCTCGGTGAGGGTAAAGGCGACCTGGGGGTCGAGCCCGACGGCGGGCGCGAACGTGCAGGCGACGGCCTGCGCGCAGTTAAAGCCGCGGGCGTGGTATTCGGCAGCCTGAGCCTGGCAGGTGGCAGTGTTGAGCTGAGTGGTATCAGTCTGCTTCATCGGTGTCTCCTTGATTGCGGTGTACCCGCCTATGGTACCCTTGCTGGCGCATTCGCTTATCGAGACCGCAGTGCATATCTCATTGTTTTTCGCCATCGAACACTTTCTTAAGATTTGGGACAAATAAACCTGATTAATTTGTCCCATAACCTATCGGCGGGATGGGTTGAGAGGGGTGCGGGGTAGCGGTATCGTAAACCGAATAAAAACAAAACCCAAGTAAGGGAGTTGGATATGAGCGAGCAGACCATCGGAACTACATGTGTTCAGGGCGGCTATCATCCGGGCGATGCGGAGCCGCGCCAGGTGCCCATCTACCAGTCCACCACGTGGAAGTACGACACGTCCGAGCACATGGGCAAGCTGTTTGACCTGGAGGAGTCGGGCTACTTCTACAGCCGCCTGCAGAACCCCACGTGCGATCTGGTCGCTGCCAAGATCTGCGAGATGGAGGGTGGTACCGCGGCGATGCTCACGAGCTCGGGCATGGCTGCGAACTTCCTCGCGATCTTTAACGTTGCCGGTGCCGGCGATCACGTGGTCGCAAGCTCTGCCATCTACGGCGGTACCTACAACCTGCTCGCCCACACCATGGGTCGTATGGGCGTCACCTGCACCTTTGTTGCCCCCGACTGCACCGATGAGGAGCTCGAGGCCGCCTTTAAGCCCAATACCAAGCTCGTCTTTGGCGAGACGATTGCCAACCCCGCCCTTGCCGTGCTCGATATTGAGCGCTTTGCCAAGGCCGCGCATGACCACGGCGTGCCGCTGATGGTCGACAACACCTTCCCGACGCCCGTGATGTGCCGTCCCTTTGAGTGGGGCGCCGACATCGTCACGCACTCTACCACCAAGTACATGGATGGGCATGCGGCCTACCTGGGTGGCGTGATCGTCGACCACGGCCAGTTTGACTGGATGGCCCATGCAGACAAGTTCCCGGGTCTCACCACGCCCGACGAGAGCTATCACGGCGTGACCTATGCCGAGAAGTTCGGTCGCGAGGGTGCCTTCATTACCAAGGCAACCGCTCAGCTCATGCGCGACCTCGGCCCCATGCAGAACCCGCAGGCGGCCTTCTTCCTGAACAGCTCGCTCGAGAGCCTGCATGTACGCATGCCGCGTCATTGTGAGAACGGCCTGGCCGTTGCCAAGTTCCTGCAGAGTCATCCCAAGGTGCGCTTTGTGAGCTATCCGGGCCTGGAGGGCGATAAGTACTATGACCTGGCTCAGAAGTACATGCCCAACGGTACCTGCGGCGTCGTGAGCTTTGGCTTTAACGGTGGTCGCGCGGCGGCCGAGACCTTTATGAAGAGCCTTAAGCTCGCCCAGATCGCCACGCATGTGGCAGACGCCCGCACCTGCTGCCTGCATCCCGCTAACGCCACGCATCGCCAAATGAACGATGAGGAGCTCATCGCCTGCGGCATCTCCGCCGACATGGTGCGCCTGTCGTGCGGCCTCGAGGACACGGCCGATCTGATTGCCGACCTTGAGCAGGCGCTCGAGCAGTGCTAGGCTAGCGTTCGCACAAGTCGCCGATGCTGGCAGAAAGCTTCGGCGACCTTTAGTTCCGATTCCGTAGGCGGGACCCCAATCGCGACTGTTCGCAGGCGATTGGGGCCCCGTTTTTGCGTTGCACCACTCGAAAGGATGGATATGGAGAAAACTGCAGAGCAGCTGCGCCGCGAGCACATTGCCCTTGAGGGCGACACCCATGGCAAGAACAAGTGGGCGATTCTGTTTACCGTGCTCATCATGACGTTTATGGTGTGTCTGGATTCGACCGTCGTGACCGTGGCGCTGCCCGTGATACAAAAGGAGCTGGGTGTGGGCCTCGATCGCATTCAGCTGGTAAGCTCGGTGTATCTGCTTGCGACATGCGTGGCTATGCTGCCGTTTGGCCGCTTGGGCGACGTGCGCGGCAAGGTGGGCGTATTCCAGCTGGGCGTAATCGTTTTTACGGCCGGCTCGCTGCTTTGCGGCCTTTCGAGTTCGCTCGAAGTTCTTATTCTGGCACGCATTGTGCAGGGCGTCGGCTGCGCGGCGGCCATGGCTAACAACATGGGTATCATCACCGAGTCGTTTCCGGCGCGCGAGCGCGGTCGTGCCATGGGTATTCTCGCGACCTTCGTGGCCCTCGGCATGATGTGTGGCCCCGTGCTGGGCGGCATGCTGGTGGCAAGCTTTCCCTGGGAGAGCATCTTCCTCATCAACCTGCCCATTGGCGTCATCTCGTTTATCGTGGGGCTCTATACGCTGCCGCATGTTAAGCCGGAGGCTGGCGAGCGCCCCATGTCCCTGATCGAGGCTGCTCGTCGCTGCTTTGCAAATTCGGCCTTCACCATCAACCTCGCCTGCATGCTCATCGTGTTCGTTGGTATTGGCGCATCCGAGTTTATCCTGCCGTTCTATTTTCAGGACGCCCACGGCTTTGGTTCCGACATCTCTGGACTACTCTTTTTGGCGTTGCCGATGGTGAATGCCTTTATCGGCCCGCTTTCGGGTACGGTTTCGGACCGTGTTGGCTGCGAGGGCCCCACGGCGGTCGGCCTGGGTGTGTACGTGTGCGGTCTCTTTGCGGTGAGCACGCTCAACGAGCATTCCTCCATCCTTGTGATCGTGTGCTGCGTCGCATTTATGTCGCTCGGTACGTCGATTTTCCAAAGCCCTAACAACTCCCTGTATATGGGTTCGGCCCCGCGCGAGGCGCTCGGTTTTGCGGGCAGCTTGGGCAGTTTGGCGCGCTACGCTGGCATGGCATTCGGCATTACGGTGGCGTCGCATATCCTGTATGGGCAGATGAGCGTGGCGATGGGCGAGGCCGTAACCAGTTTCGTTGCAGGCCGTCCGGATGTATTCCTATTCGGTTTTCGCTCGGTGTTCTACGTGCTTATGGCTGTGGCCGCTGTGGGTTTTGCGCTCGCCATGGTGCGTTTGGTGAGGATGCGCGCCCGCCATTAGCGTGTTGGGAGGCTGCCTGCCACGTATTCGCGCCGTCCCAAAAAGACTGGTTTTTGGTGCGATGCGGCTTGTGGGACAGGCGGGGGTCGGTCCGTGGTAGACTATCGAACAACGTTTATTAATCGCGCGGTATCGTTGCCGCGAGAAGGGGTTGCGCCATGCAGGAGCTTGAGGATCGTATTCGCCATGACGGCATCGTAAAGGCCGGTAACGTCCTTAAGGTTGATGCCTTCCTCAACCACCAGTGCGACGTTGAGCTGTTCGACCACATGGGCGCCGAGTGGGCCCGTCTGTTCAAGAATGTTGAGATCAACAAGATCCTGACGATTGAGGCTTCGGGCATTGGTATGGCTTGCATTGCAGCCCAGCACTTTGGCGGCGTGCCGGTGGTCTTTGCCAAGAAGGCCCAGTCCATTAACCTCGACGGCGAGCAGTATGCCACGACCATCTACTCCTTTACCAAGCAGAAGGAGTACCCGGTCATCGTTGGCAAGCGTTTCTTGTCCGAGGGCGACAAGGTCCTGATCATCGACGACTTCTTGGCCAACGGCTGCGCGCTCGAGGGTCTTATCAAGATCTGCGAGGCTGCGGGTGCCGAGGTGTCCGGTATTGGCATTGCGGTGGAGAAGGGCTTCCAGGGCGGTGGCGATAAGCTCCGCGAGCGCGGCTTCCGCGTTGAAAGCCTAGCCCGTATCGCCGATATGGACTGCGATACCGGCGAGATCACCTTCGCCTAAGCGCGCAACACAAGCGATTGGTATGCGATGTGACAAAGGGACTTTCCCTTTGTCACATTTTTTATGAGGGGAGGTGTTGATATGGATGAGAACAAGATGGGATGGCGTGAGTATGCGCGCTATGCCGCGATGGCGGCCGAAGAGTTGGCGCGCGATTGCGAGGTTCAGGTGTTTCGCGCGACGGGTCCGGGCGGACAAGGCGTGAACACGACGGACTCGGCGGTGCGCATGAAGCACGTGCCCACAGGGATTACCGTGACGGCGCGCGAGAGCCGCAGCCAGTTCCAAAATCGCGCGAGCTGCCTGCGCAAGCTGCGCGCCGAGCTCGAGCGTCGCGGGCGTCCACCGCGCCGACGCGTAAAGACCAAGGTGCCCCAGCGCTCTCGCCAGCGCAGGCTCAATGACAAGCACTTCAACGCCATTAAAAAGGCCAACCGTCGCAAGCCGGGCAGCGACGAGTAGTCGTTTGTTCCACTGGCCTTGCTAGCGGGTAGGGTGCCAAACTTGGAGAGCGCTGCCGAGGACGTCGACCTCGATGCGCGAGGCGACAACGGGCTCGCCGTCGGCCTGGATGGGGTAGTCGGGCCCCTCAAAGGTGAGCTCGGCATGGCGGCAGCGGCGCATGCGTACCGGCGGAAGCTTGGTGTGGTGGCCGTCTTTGGCCGAAAGGAACATAGGCAGGGCAACCGCGCGAGGGACGGGGCCACAGGCGTAGCAGACGTCGAGTATGCCATCGCAGGGATCGGCATCGGGGCAGATGCGATAACCCGAGCCATACGTGGGGCCCAGCTGAATCGCCATGATGATCGCCCTCACGCGCTCGGCGGGCGCGCCGTCAAAGCTGACCGTCATGGGGTAGTTGCGATAGCGCAGGCCAAACTGCTCAAGTCCCGAGAGGGTGTAGAGCGGAGCGCCCGTCAGGCCGGTCTTTTTGCGCAACTCGGTGGTGCCCAGGCCGATGGCGGCATCGATGCCGACCGAAAGCGTCTGGTCGTAGTACTCAACGGTAGCCTCGCCGCTGCCGCTCGCAGGGCTCCACGAGCGAATGCGCCCGATGTCCTGACGCTGCAGCTCGCAGGTGAGCAGCGCGCCATAATCCTTGCCGGAGAAATCGTCGATGCCGAGCGTCTGGGCAAAATCGTTGCCGGAGCCCACGGGCAGGACGGCAAGAGCGGGGCGGGCGTCCTCCTTTTGCGTCATAAGCCCGTTGACGACCTCGTGAATCACGCCGTCGCCGCCGAGTGCGATAACGGTGCGATAGCCCTGAGCCTGTGCGGCCAGCTCCTTGGCGTGTCCCATACGCTCGGTCAACACCAGGTCAAACTGGGATGCGCGTGCAGTCATGTCCAAAAAGCGTTGCAGGCGCTCGGCAACTTCGCGTGCCGCACCCGACTGGGCGGCTGGGTTGGCGATGATGAGCGTGCGACCAAAATCAGTTGCGTGCATGGGGCGACTCCCGGCGTATAACGTGACGGTGCGGTCGCGCTCGGGTCGAATTGCCCCCGATTGTGGCTGCACGGCGAATACTAACGTCTACTCTATCAGGTCGTTGTGGCGCTCGATAGCCTCTGCCACCGTGCCGCCCTCGTCCACGATAAGCGAGCGTCGCTTAGGGGACACAATACGCTGTGCGGGATACACGCCACGGTGGCCGCCGGCAAGGTAGCTAATAAACGAAACGATGACAAAGAACCCGGCGGCCGTGCCGTGGAACAGGTCGATGGCCATCATGCAGGTGGTGATGGGCACGTTGAGGCCGGCGCAGAACACGCCGAGCATGCCGAGAGCCGCCAGAAAACTGGGGTCAAGCCCGGTAAGGTAACCGATCCAGCCACCGAGTGCCGCACCGATGCCAAACAGGGGCGTGACCTCGCCGCCTTGGAAGCCCGCGCCCAGGGTAAGCGCTGTGACGACCAACTTGATGGCTGCGTCCGCCAGGGTGGTGTTGCCTGCAAATCCGGCGCCGGAAAGCCACGTGGAAAGGCCGGCGTAGTCCCAGGCGTCGAGGAGGGCATAGGCGGCCAAAACCACGAGTGCGCCTATGAGTGCGCGGACGAGGTAATTGGTGATAAAGCGACCGTACAGGCTTTTGACGGTTCGAACCGACCAGGCAAAGAGGCGTGCCGTCAGGCCGAAGATAATTGCGCTGATAACAACGATGACAACCGTCCGTGGTGTCATGTTGGGAACGCTGGCGATGACATTCGCCTCGTACTCGGTTCCCAAGGCAAGCGACGTAAAGTAGCCGGTAAACGAGGCGACCAGGCAGTAGATGCCCGCGGTGTAGTCGATCTTTCCGATAAAGCACATCTCCATGCCAAAGAAAGCTCCGGCAAGGGGCGAACCGAATACGGCGCCAAAGGCCGACGAGATGCCGGCGAGCATGAGGTCGTGGTGGTCATGCTTTTTGAGGTGGGCGAGGCTCGAGATGTTGCTGGCGATGGTGCCGCCAATCTGCACCGCGGCTCCCTCGCGACCGGCCGATCCGCCCGTTAGGTGCGTGAGCGTAGAGTAGACGAAGGTGAGGACGGCCATGCGCATATGGATGAGGCGTGTGCCCAGAGCGGAGTCGATGACCAGGTTGTTGCCTCGTTTGGCAGCAAGGCCGTGGTTTTTGTAGACCCACGCGGTGGCAATGCCCACAACGGGAAGCAATGCGTAGACCCACGCGTGGTGCTCGCGATAGTCGGTCGCGATATTCAGCGAGGCCAAAAACGCCCAAGCGGCAACGCCCATGGCGAGCGAGACGATGACGACGAGCACGAGCAACTTGGCGCTCGCGAGTAGGTTGCGGGCGTTGCGGCGCGTGTCGGCAGCCAAGAGATGCTCGGAGCGGGTGAGCTGTTGCCTGCCTGCCATGATGACGTCGTTAAGGGAGAAAAGGCCGCCGTCGTCGAGCGGCTGGGAATGATCCTGCGCCTCGTTTGCGCTTTCGGGTTTGTCGGTAAAAGTCATACGTTCCTCTTTTGGGTTGCAACACGAGCATTATAAAACGCGGTAAACGCGACGAGCCGGTGGGTTGGTTTTGGTTTTGTTTCGCGGCTTGCGGCCGACAGATGTATTCGCGGCCGCGGGCCAGGTCTTGAGCAGGCGGCGAGGGATTATACTGAGATAAACATAAAGAATCGGCGCTTTTGTTGCGCGCCGCAGCATGCTAGAGGTGCATATGGCTGAGAAACTCATTCCGTTGGAGGACGCACAGGCAATCGTTCTTTCGCGGGTGCACGGGACCGATGTCGTCGAGATCCCGGTATGGCAGGCGGCCGGTCTTCCCCTTGCCGAGGACGCCACGGCCGATATCGACATCTCGCCGTTTGCCAACAGCGCCATGGATGGATATGCCGTGCGTGCCGCCGACCTCGCCAAAGCGTCCACCGATGCGCCCGTGACGCTTTCCGTCGTGGGGCACGAGGCCGCAGGCCATGTGTTCGATGGCGTTATCGCCCCGGGCGAGACGGTCCGCATCATGACGGGCGCGCCGGTACCCGAAGGTGCCGATGCCGTGGTGAAATACGAGATCGTCGACGTGCTCGATGGCGACGACAACGAGGGCTCGCGTGTGAGGTTCTCGGCGCCCGCCAAGGTAGGGGAGAACGTTCGCTCTGCCGCCGAGGAGGCCCATGCCGGCGATGTCGTGATGCACGCCGGCGAGGTCGTGGCCCCGGCCGGCGCCGGCCTGTTGGCGAGTGCCGGTTACGCAAGCGTGAAGGTGCACGCCGCCCCGCGTGTGGGCATTATCTCGTTGGGCACGGAGCTGGTCGCGCCGAGTGAACTGCCGGCACGCGGACAGATTCGCGACTCCAACTCGTCGGCGTTGATGGCCGAAGCGCTCGATGCAGGAGCCGAGCCCGTGTTCTACGGCATTGCGCCCGATGATGAGCAGGCGATTGCCGAGCTGGTGCATCGCGCCGTGCTGGAGTGCGATTTCGTCATTACGAGCGGTGGCGCCTCGGCAGGCGACTACGACTACGTGACGGCGCTCGTTCGGCGCGAGGGCGATGTGCTGTTTGACCGCATCTCGATGCGTCCGGGCAAGGCCATCACGTTTGGCTTGCTTGGGGGTAAGCCCTACCTGGGACTTTCAGGCAATCCGGCCGCGGCGTATGTAGGCTTTGAGATGCTTGCGCGTCCGGCGATCCGCAAGATGCGCGGCTTTGCCGAGGGTACGCGTCCCGTGCAGCAGGCGACGCTCACGCACGGCGTGAAAAAGCGACAGCATCGCCGCTTCTTCGATCGCGCCACGGTTTTGCGCGACCCCGAGACCGGTGAGCTGTTGGTGACCGAGGCCAAGACGCAGAATTCGGCGCTGCTCGGCACGATGCAGCGGGCTAACTGCCTGTTGCGTGTTGACGAAGGACCGTGCGACCTCAAGGTGGGCGATGTCGTGGACGTTGTTCGCGTCGACCTGCCCGAGGGCGCCGTGTTGTAGGAGGAATGCTATGGAGCTGAAGATATCGATCGTGACGTGCTCGGATACGCGCGATCTTGCCCAGGACGAGGCTGGAGCCGCACTCGAGGAACTTATCGAGGCGCAGGGCTGGACGGTCGCCTCGCATGTGGTCGTGCGCGACGACGTCAGCGAGATCGGTGATGCCATTGTGGAAGCCGCCGATGAGTGCCACGCCAATGTCGTGCTCACCTGCGGCGGCACGGGGCTTTCGATGCGCGATGTGACGCCCGAGGCGACGCGTGCCGTCTGCGAGCGCGATGTGCCGGGTATTGCAGAGGCAATCCGTGCGTACTCCATGACCAAGACGCGCCGCGCTATGCTCTCGCGCGCTATTTGCATGCAACGAGGTCATACACTTGTCGTAAACTTTCCCGGTTCTACGAAGGCCGCCCGCGAAAGCTGGGAGGCCATAGCGGACCAGCTGGAGCATGCGGCTCAGATGACAGCGGGCGGCGGACATACCAACTAAGCGGTTTACCTGCGGCGGAGCGATCTGAACGGCTGCTCCGCCTTTTATTTGCGCCCAAGGGGACGGCATTCTGTAGGCATGCTTGAAACTATATTCTCAGACGAGAATAATTTCTCATAATCATTATTCGCATCGAAGTATAATCAAATTACAGAATAAAGCCCGCGGTGGGGTACCCGGGCACAAGGTACGAAAGGGTTGAACATGTTCGATATGGTTTCTCGCCGCGGATTCGTCTCACTCTCCGCTGTCGCCGCTGCCGGCCTTGGGCTTGCCGGCTGCTCCGGCAACAAGGAGCCTGAGGCGACCGGCTCCGATGCCGGCTCCGCCAAGGCCTCTTCCAAGAAGGAAACCGTCGAGCTGCAGGTCTTTGCCGCCAACTCGCTCGAGAAGGCTCTGCCCGAGGTTCAAAAGCTCTACACCGAGCAGACCGGCACCACGTTTGCCGACACGCAGTTTAAGGCGTCCGGCGACCTTGTCGAGCAGATGCGTGCCGGTGCCACGGTCGACGTGCTCATCACGGCCTCCAAGGGCACCATGGACGACGCCGAAGCCGCCGAGCTCGTCGACACCGACACGCGAGAGGATATGTTCGTCAACGACCTCGTGATCATTCGCGCTGAGGGCTCCGACACCAAGATCGAGGCCATCGCTGACGTCGCGAATCTGGACGGCAAGATCGCCATTGGCGACGCCAAGACCGTTCCCGCCGGCAAGTACGCCAACCAGGCCCTGGCCTCCGTGGGCCTCTATACCGGCGCCGAGGGCGACGACGGCGAGTACGCTCCCGAGATCGCCGACAAGGTCGCACTGGCAGACAAAGTTGGTACCGCCGCCGCCTATGTGTCCACAGGCGACTGCGTGGCCGGTTTTGTCTACAGCTCTGACATCTTCCGCTACGACGGCATCGAGGAGGCCTTCGTATGCCCCGAGGATTCGCACAAGCCCATCGTGTACCCGGGTGCCGTTGCCGAGAGCTCCGAGCACGCCGACGAGGCCAAGGCGTTTATCGACTTTTGCCTGTCTAACAAGAAGGCCCAGAAGATTTGGGCCAAATACGGCTTTGAGCTTTCCGCATAGTGCGGCTTGGCGCGATAATTCCATCGTTTTGTGTTTAACTCCGTCCTTGTATTCTCTTGGAGCTTTTCGTGCTTAATAGATTCCGCATGCTTGTCGCCTGTGCTTTGACCTTCGCGCTTTGCTGGGTGCCAGGATTTGCGTTTGCTGGGGACGCTGGGGACGGGGCCCAGGATGCTGCGACCGCTCATGGGCTTTCCTATGGGATCGAGGGTTTTGAGCGGTTGGCCAAGGGGACCGCTCGTGCCATGGAGGGCCAGCCTGAGGGCTACCGGTTTCCCGTTGACGCGGACGTGGACCTTGTAGTGGCGCCTGCTGCCGATCGCGTTGTGGCGTGGATATCGCCCAAGGCGGTCGAGAAGTACCGATTGGATCCGCAGGATAACGAGTGCGTATCGGGTCTCAAGGCCCTCGTCTGTGAGCTCGACAGCACAAACTGCATGGGAGGCGCGCAGCTAGGGGACGTGGATCTTCCTTGGTATGTCACGGCGGAAACAACGTTTGATGCCGGCGGGTATACCTATGGCTTTGACGAGCGCGGTGCGGATGGGGACCGCTATGTGGTGATTGCATCAGCCTCGGGTGATGCCAAGGGCGGCGCGCGTTGGCTTGATAGCGCTCAAATGGTAGAGGCATCGTCTGTCGTGTTGCGGGATGAGCAGGGGCCCTTGACCTTTCTGGCTTCCTTTTTGGGCGACATCGACTATCGCCCGTTTTGGGTGTCCATAAAAACGAGCGGCCTTGCCCTGCTGATCTCCTTTGCGCTGGGCCTGTTCGCCGCGTGGAAGACTATGGGTACCTCGAGTCGCATCAAGGGCCTGCTCGATTCGGTCTTTACGATTCCTATGGTGCTGCCGCCCACGGTCTGCGGCTTTCTGCTCCTCATGCTGTTTGGCCGCTCGACCGGGGTTGGCCAGTGGCTCATCGCGCACGGCATCTCGATCGTCTTTACCTGGCCCGCGGCGGTCATTTCGGCCGTCGTCGTGTCGTTTCCGCTGGTCTACCGCACGGCGCTCGGAGCCTTCGAGAGCCTCGACACGCAGATGCTCGATGCGGCGCGCACACTGGGCTGGTCCGAACATCGCATCTTTACCAAGCTTATGATGCCGCTTGGCTGGCCCTCGATTGCCGCCGGTACGGTCCTCGCCTTTGCCCGTGCCATGGGAGAGTTTGGCTGCACGCTGTTCTTTGCGGGCAACTATGCCGGCATTACGCAGACCATTCCAATTGCGATTTACTTTGAATGGATGGGCGGCAATACGTCGGTGGCCCTCTTTTGGGTCGCCGTCGTGATCGTGTTCAGTTTCCTGGTCATCCTATTCATCAATATGTACACCGCTCATTCACAAAAGTATCGCGAGCGGGGCCTTTCTCGTGTGGAGCGCAAGCAGGCCAAAGATCTCGCCGGACGGGGCGATTCGCTCGACCCGGCGGGCGGCGATGCCTTGCGTATCGATCGCGAGGCGCTGGCCGAGCTTATGCGCGACGACACGGTCGCAAAGGGAGGTCGATAAGCCATGTCGCTCGTTCTGGATATCAAAAAGCGCTATCCCGGGTTTATGCTCGACATGCAGCTTGAGACCGGCGAGGAGTGTGTGGCGCTGCTGGGCGCCTCGGGTTGTGGCAAGAGCTGCACCTTGCGCTGCATTGCCGGCGTGGAGACGCCCGACGAGGGCAAGATCGTCGTCAACGGCGTGACCTTTTTTGACTCGGCGGCGGGCATCAACCTGTCGCCCCAGGAGCGCAAATGCGCCCTGCTGTTCCAAAACTATCAGCTGTTTCCCAACATGACGGTGGCCGATAACGTGTGCGCCGGCGTAAAGGATGCGGGCGACGCCGCGGCGCGCAGGCAACTTGCCGAGCGCTACCTGGGTATCTTTGGCCTGGCCGATTTCGCCGACCGCTATCCCGCGCGCCTCTCGGGCGGCCAGCAGCAGCGTGTGGCGCTTGCTCGCATGGTGGCGGCGCACCCGGGCATTTTTATGTTCGACGAGCCCATGAGCGCGCTCGATTCCTATCTTAAGAGCGCGCTCGAGCAGAACATGCTCGACCTGTTTGACGTGTGCAACCGCACCGTGCTCTACGTGAGCCACGACATCGACGAAGCGTGCCGCCTGTGCGAGCGCATCTGCGTGATGCACAACGGGCACGTTGAAGAGATCGGTTCTGTCGAGGACGTGGTTCGCCGTCCGCAGACACTGGCGGCGCTGCGCCTGACGGGCTGCAAGAACACGAGCCGTGCGCGCAAGATCGGCGTCGAAGAGGTTGAGGCCCTCGACTGGGGCATGACCTTTAACGTGGGTCGCGAGGTTCCCGATAATGTGGCGTACCTTGGCATTCGCGCAAGCTACTTCCATGTTGACAATCGCGCTGAGCGGGGCCGCAACAGTTATGACTTGCATGTGGCCCGTGTGAGTGATTCGCGCTTTGAGCGGCTGGTGTTGCTGGATGTGCCGCGCATCGATGCGCCCACGCGTCTGCAGTGGAAGGTCAACAAGGTGGGCGTACCTGTAGAGGAGTTGCCACAGGCGGGGGAGACCTTGCGCATGCATTTTGATGCGAGCAGGATTCATTTGGTTTGTCGATAGCGCCGGGTAATGCCGTCGGGGGATATAAGCCTCGGCGGCTTTGTTTTTGCCGTTCGCCGAATGAGGGATGACAAACTCTTATCAATCAAGATAATAATTTATTGAATGACGGAACACGACGCTGTCGTACGAATGTCAACGGTGTTCGCGTGGTCGATAACCGTTGATATAGTTGACCTCAACTTGTAAAGGAGGGCGCGCACATGCCGCAGACGACATACATTCGCCGCGTTGCCGCGCGCGCCCTGTATATGGCTCGGAGTCGCATATGAGCAGGTATGTTCACGGCTCCGGGAGAGACGACGCACAACTAAATAGTCAGCCGCAAAGCAGGTTCCCCAAAATTCCGGGTTTGAGCACGGCAGGGCAATCGCCGCCCGTCGTGCACCGATACCGCTGTTATCCGTTTTTGGTTCGAGAGGGGAACCGTGATGGCTGAAGAATTCGATTTCCATCCGATGTGGGAGAGCCTCGGCATGAATCTTGCCGACCACGACATGCTGCTGGGCGCCGTGGGCCAGATGTACGGTGATATGTTCTTGACGCAGAACAATCGCCCCAAGTCCACGTCCTACCTGGACTTTGTGGCCACCAACATCCACAGCGGCCGTATTAAGGAGATGCTCGACAAGAAGGAGGCCGGCGAGGCCACCAAGATCGTCGGCTCGTTCTGCGTGTACGTGCCCGAGGAGATTGTGCTCGCCTGCGACGGTATTCCCGTGGGCCTGTGCTCGGGTGCCGATTGGGCAACCGATAAGGTCGAGGAGCATCTGCCGCGCAACACCTGCCCGCTTATCAAGAGCTTTGCCGGCTTTAAGCTGGGCGAGGTCTGCCCCTACATTGAGTCGAGTGACTTGGTGGTAGGCGAGAACACCTGCGATAGCAAGAAGAAAGCCTACGAGTTTTTTGCCACGCAAAAGAACATGTACGTCATGGATATTCCCAACGTACACGACGAGTCGACGCTCGTGACCTGGAAGGCCGAGGTCAAGAAGCTCGCCGCCAAGATCGAGGAAGAGTGCGGCGTCACGATTACGCCTGAGCGTCTGAAGGCCGCCATCCACGCCGTCAATGAGAAGCGTCGTGCCCTGCAGCGCCTCGCTGCCACGCGCGCTGCCGACCCTGCGCCCATCAGCGGTCTGGACAGCCTGCTGACCGTTCAGGCCGCCTTTATGGACGACACGCCACGTCTGACCGGAGCCATTAACGATATGGCGGCTGAGTGCGAGCAGCGTGTCGAGGCCGGCGAGGGCGTGGCGCCCAAGGGGACCAAACGCATTTTGTACACCGGCACGCCCATGGCCGTGCCCAACTGGAAGCTGTTCAACCTCATCGAGAAAGCCGGCGGCGTTGTGGTAGGCGAGGAGTCCTGCACGGGCTCGCGCTACTACAAGGACCTGGTCGACGAGTCCGGTGAGACGGTGGACGAGATGCTCGATGCCATCGCCGAGCGCTACTTTAAGATCAACTGCGCCGTCTTTACGCCCAACGACCAGCGTATGAAGGACATTGTCCAGATGGCCAAGGACTTGCATGCCGACGGCATCGTCGACGTGGCCCTGCAGTTCTGCACGCTCTATGAGATGGAGTCGTTTGCCGTGGAGAAGGCCGCCGAGGAAGCCGGCATTCCGTTTATGCACATCACGACCGACTACGCCGGTGAGGATGCAGGCCAACTGCAAACCAGGATCGAGGCCTTCTTGGAAACCATTTAGGGCTATCCGTCCCGGCGGCTTTCCCAGGCACCCGATCTTGCCGTTCAAACCGTCGCTTGCGTGCCAAAGTACGCGGCGCGCCTCTTTCACGGCAACCTCGGGCACCTGGGAAAGCCGTTTCCTTGGTTGGTTAAAAGGTTTAGGAGTTATATGTCGGAAAATATTGAGCAGCCGTTGCCCAGCACGTTTGAGGAGTTCAACGAGCAGCGCAAGGCCGCGTTTATTCGCGTCAAGGATTACAAGCAGGCCGGTAATCGCCTGGTCGGCTTCTTGTGCAGCTATACGCCGCTCGAGATTATCGATGCCGCGGGGGCCGCAAGTGTCGCTCTGTGCGGTACGTCCGATGAGGTGATTCCCGAGGCCGAGAAGGTACTGCCGGCAAACCTCTGCCCGCTCATCAAGTCGACCTACGGGTTTGCCTACTCGCAAAAGTGCCCGTTTACGTACTTTAGCGACATGATCATCGGCGAGACCACCTGCGACGGCAAGAAGAAGATGTACGAGCTGCTCAACGAGCTCAAGCGTACGCACATCCTGCATCTTCCGCAGGGCCGCGATCGTGCTTATGAGCGTGAGGGCTGGTACGAGGAGTGCCGCATGCTCAAGGAGGAGCTCGAGAACTTCTACGGTATTACGATCACCGATGACGACCTGCGCGCCGCCGTCCGTCGTCGCAATCGCCTGCGTGCTGCCCAACTCGAGATGTTCGCCCTGCAGGCCAACCAACCGGCGGCCATGAGCGGCGTCGACCTGATGAGCACCATGTTTGCCGGTACGTTCAGCTTTGATATCGAGGCCTATACGCAGCAGCTGGAGCAAAAGGTTGCCAAGCTGCGTGAGGCCTACGACGCGGGCGAGCGCCCGGTTGCGGCGGATGCCAAGCGCATTCTGATCACCGGCTGCCCGGTGGGCGGCGTGATCAACAAGATAGGCCGTACTATCGAGTCCAACGGCGGCGTGGTCGTGTGCATGGACGACTGCTCGGGTGAGCGCACGGCGGCCATGATGATCGACCCGGACGCGCCCGACATCCTGCGCGCCATCGCCGACCGCTACCTCGACATTAACTGCTCGGTCATGACGCCCAACGACGGTCGTATGGAAAACACGCTGGCCATGTGCGATAAGTATCATGTCGATGGCGTGGTAGAGAGCGTGCTGCAGGCATGCCACACCTTTAACGTTGAGAGTGCGCGCATGCAGGAGGCTGTCGAGGGTGCGGGCATTCCGTACATGAAGATTGAGACCGATTACAGCAACGGCGACATGGGCCAGATCGAGACCCGCATCGCCGCCTTCATCGAAACCCTCTAGCTTCCTCAGGTATCGGATCTTGCCCCTCAAACCGTCGCTTGCGTACCAAAGTACGTCGCGCTCCTCTTTCGGGGCAACCTCCGGCACCTGAGAAACCTAGAGCTAAGGCGCCTGAACGCGCCGCTACCTTTGATGTTTAGATTGGGAGAGAGCCATGATAGGGATCGGGATCGATATCGGGTCTACGGCAGCTAAGGCCGCTGTGGTCGATGGGGAGGGTTCTTTGGCGTGGACGTGCGTGCAGCCAACCGGGTTCTCGTCGGTCGATGCGGCCGAGCGTCTGCGCGGCGAGCTTTCCGCGGCTGGCTATGACGTGGCCGCCGACGACGTGCGCGTGATCGCGACTGGCTACGGCCGTGTTGCCGTGCCCTATGCGCATAAGGTCGTGACCGAGATTACCTGCCACGGCGTCGGTGCCGTGCGTCTGTTTGGCGATCACGGCACCGTGATCGACGTGGGGGGCCAGGACACCAAGGTCATCCAGATCAAAGGCGGCCGCGTGGCCAAGTTTGCCATGAACGACAAGTGCGCCGCCGGCACGGGGCGCTTTTTGGAGATCATGGCCGATCGCCTGGGCATTTCGCAGCAGCAGATGGCCGACCTGGCGCGTTCCGGCGAGCCCACCAAGATCAGCAGCATGTGCACGGTGTTTGCAGAAAGCGAGGTTATCAGCCTAATCGGTCGCGGTGAGCCGCGCGAGAACATCGCACGTGGCGTGATCGACAGCGTCGTGTCGCGCGTGGCGACTATGGCCGGGCAGGCGGCGGGTGCTCCGTACTACCTGACGGGAGGCCTGTGCGAGAACGCCTACGTTGTGGAGCGGTTGGCCGCGCTGCTGGGGTCGTCGGTGACTACGTCGCCCCAGGCGCGCTTTGCCGGCGCTATCGGTGCGGCCATTCGCGCACAGGCGCTCAATTAATGCATCCGCCCCAGGCTCGCATTCATGCGTATACTGGGAGAAAATGATTGACCGATGAGAGGAGGTATCGATGGCTGACGATCAGATTAAGCTCACGTCTATGACTGCCGCGAGCGGTTGAGCCGCTAAGTTGGCTCCTGGAGCCCTCGCCCAGGTCCTGGGCGACTTACCCAATGTGCATAACGACAACCTGCTCGTGGGGTTCGATACCTCCGACGATGCGAGCGTCTTTCGCGTTGGCGACAACTTGGGCCTCGTGCAGTCCATCGACTTTTTCCCGCCGATGGTCGACGACCCGTTTCTGTTTGGCCAGATCGCCGCGGCCAACTCGCTTTCGGACATCTACGCCATGGGTGGGCGGCCGAGCCATGCCATGAACCTGCTGTGCATACCCAGTTGCCTGGGCGTTGAGGTTGCCGGCCAGATTCTGGCGGGCGGTGCCGATAAGTGCGTCGAGGCAGGTTGCTCTATCGCGGGCGGTCACACCATCAACGACGACGAGCCCAAGTACGGTCTGTCCGTGAGCGGCTTCGTCGCGCTCGACCGTATGCTCGCCAACAGCGGTGCGCGCGTGGGCGATGCGCTACTGCTGACCAAGGCGGTTGGCTCGGGCATCATCACCACGTCCATTAAGGGCGAGCTCATCGAGCAGGACGAGGCCAGCCAGATGTTCGACTCGATGCGCACCCTCAACGAGGCGCCGATTCGTCTGGCCGAGGGACTTGAGCTTCACGGCTGCACCGATGTCACGGGCTTTGGCCTGATCGGGCACGCGTGCGAGATGGCAGAGGGCTCGGGCGTGCAGATTGAGCTTGCGTCAGGGGCGGTGCCGCTCTTTGACCAGGTGCTCGACATGGCGCGCCTTGGCATTATCCCCGCCGGCGCGTACCGCAACCAGGACTTCTTTGGCCCGCGCGTGGCGGCCGACGAGGACCTGGAGCCGGGCATGCTGGATGCGCTGTACGATCCGCAGACCTCGGGCGGACTGCTCATCGCGGCGCCTGCTGCCGATGTGGATGAGCTTGCGCGCCGTCTGCATGCCGAAGGTCGCGTTGCCGCCGTCGTCGGTCGCGTGTGCGAGCCGGTGCCAGGCGGTCCTGCCGTTCACGTTGTGCATTAAGGAAGACCGTTTATGCGACCGCCCGTCTATCTGGGCGGTCTCGTTCGAAAGGAATTTGTTATGTCTACCAAGATTGAAGTCAATGCCATGGGCGATGCCTGCCCGCTGCCCGTCGTCAAGACGCTTAAGGCACTCAAACAGCTTGATGGCGAGGGTGCCGTGGTGACCTCGGTCGACAACGAGACCGCCGTCAAGAACATCTCCAAGATGGCGCAGGAGAAGGGCTGCACGGCTTCGGTCGAGAAGATTTCGGACGCCGAGTGGCACGTGACTGTCGCGACCGCCGGTGCCGTGGCCGTTGCAGACCCCGAGCAGGACGGTGCCGCTTTCTGCGACGCCAGCGCCGGCAAGGGCAAACTCGTCATTTCCGTCTACACCGATTGCATGGGCCGTGGCGACGACGAGCTGGGCCACAAGCTCATGAAGGCGTTTATCTTTGCCGTGACGCAGCAAGAGGAGCTGCCCGCGACCATGCTGTTCTACAACGGCGGCGCCAAGCTCACCGTTGAGGGCTCGCCGGTGCTCGATGATCTGAAGGGCCTGGCGGAGCAGGGTGTCGAGATTCTCACCTGCGGTACCTGCCTGGACCACTTTGGCATTAAAGACCAGCTTGCGGTGGGCGAGGTCACCAACATGTACGTGATCGTGGAGAAGATGGAGCAGGCCGTGCGCGTCGTGCGCCCGTAGCGTATTGGTTGGAGTTGCCATGAGGGAGAAGCGCCCGGCGCTTGTCATCACGTTTCCCACCACGGCGGCCGCCATGGGCTGCGAATCTCTGTGCATCGAGCGCGGTCTTCCCGGACGAACGATTCCCGTGCCCGGGGAGGTCGCTGCCGGTTGCGGTCTGGCGTGGAAGGCGTTGCCTGCCGATGAGGAGCTGCTACGCGCCGAGCTTGCCGCAGCGGGCATTCCCACCGAGGGCTATACCGTGATTGATATGTGGGAGGTTGTGCGATGATCTATCTGGATAACGCGGCAACGACCATGCACAAGCCGCAGACGGTCATCGATGCCGTGGTGCAGGCGATGTGCTCGCTCGGCAATGCCGGGCGCGGCGCCACGTCGGGCGCCCTCGATGCCGCTCGTACGATTCACGGTTGCCGTGCCAAGCTCGCGCGCCTTTTGGGTTGCCCGAGGGCGGACCATGTGTGCTTTACGCCCAACTCCACGGCGGCGCTCAACACCGCCATTAATGGCGTGGTGCGCCCCGGCGACCGCGTGGTCACGACGGTGCTCGAGCATAACTCCGTGCTGCGCCCGCTCAACCGCTTGGCGGCAGAGCAGGGCGTGACCATTGAACATGCGGGCTGCGACGCGAACGGCGTGCTCGACTACGACGAGCTTGAGCGGTTGGTCACGCCGGGCACACGCGTCGTGGTGGTGACGCACGCCTCCAATGTGACCGGCAACGCCGTTGACATCGCGCGCGTGGCGGCCATGGCCCATGCTGCCGGTGCGCTTGCGATCGTCGACGCCTCGCAGTCTGCCGGCGCGGCGCATATCGATATGCAGGCCATGGGACTCGACATGGTGTGCTTTACCGGCCACAAGGGACTCATGGGTCCGCAGGGGACCGGCGGTCTGGCCGTGGCGGAGGGCATCGATGTGGCTCCTTGGGCCATGGGCGGCACGGGCGTGCACAGCTTCGATGAGCTGCAGCCGCGGGAGTGGCCCACGCGCCTTGAGGCGGGCACGCTCAACGGTCACGGTATCGCCGGCCTTTCTGCCGGCCTCGACTTTATTGAGGCCCAGGGCGGGGTGGAGGCGATTGCGGCTCACGAGCGCGCGCTCGCCGATCGCTTTCTCGCCGGCGTTCGCGAAATCCCCGGTATTGCGCTCTACGGTGCGTTTGACCAGACCGTGCGCTCGCCGATCGTCTCGCTCAACGTGGGCGATATCGACTCTGCTGAGATCTCGGACGCGCTCATGCAAGGGTGGGGGATTGCGACGCGCCCCGGCGCCCACTGCGCTCCGCTCATGCACCGCGCGTTGGGGACCGAGCGCCAGGGTGTCGTTCGCTTCTCGTTTGGGTATTTCAACACGGACGAGGAAGTTGACGCCGCGATTGAAGCTTTGCGCGATTTAGTCTGCTAAAGCGTATATACTTGCGGGATGGGCTTTTTGCCCGTCCCGTTTTTGTTTCGACCCGAAAGGTGGCCCCATGACCTCATCCGCCCCCCGCGGTCTGCGCTCCGACCATGTCGTTACCGTCGGCATCGCCCTGTTCTCGATGCTCTTTGGCGCTGGCAACCTCATTATTCCGCCGCTGCTGGCGCTGCAGGCAGGTTCTGCCACGCCGGTCGCCATGCTCGGCTTTCTCATTGCCGCCATCGGCCTGCCCGTCATGGGCTTTATCGCCGTGGCACTTGCCGGAACGGCGCGCGAGCTTGCCGGCCGCGTGCATCCCAAGTTCGGCGAGTTCTTTGTCGCGGCGGTGTATCTGGCTATCGGCCCGTGCCTGGCCATTCCGCGCACGAGCTCCACGGCCTTCGAGATGCTGGTGCCGCTGCTGCCCGAGGGCGTCTCGCTCGCCACGGCTCGCCTGGTGTTTGCCGTCGGGTTCTTTATCGTCGCATTTGCGCTTACGCTGCGTCCCGGCGTCATCACGCGCGTGCTCGGCCGCATTACGGGCCCCGCGCTCATCGCCCTTATCGTATTGGTCGTGGGCGCTGCCGTGGTCTCGCCGCTGGGTCCCGCTGCCGCGCCACAGGCTCCCTATAATGCCGGTGCTGCCGTGCAGGGCTTTTTGACCGGCTATCAGACCATGGACCTGCTCGCGTCGCTCGCCTTTGGCATCATCATCGCCGAGACCATCCACGAGTTGGGTGTTACCGATGACAAGCGTGTGGCCTTCGAGATTTCGCGCTCCGGCGTGATCGCCGGTGTGCTCATGGCCATCATCTACTGCGGCCTGGCGCTTGCCGGCGCGCAGCTCAGCACCGTGATGCCCGATGCCACCAACGGTGCCGCCATCCTCGCCCGTTCGGCCTCCATGCATTTTGGCCTTGCCGGCACGGTCGTGGTCTTTGCGATCTTCTTCCTCGCCTGCATGAACGTGTGCATCGGCCTTATCAGCTGCTGCTCGCGTTACTTCTGCGAGACGTATGTGGTTAAAGGGGGAGCGGAGGCTTCCGAGGAGGCTATGCGCCGTCCCTTTGCGATGCTCGCCTTTGTGTTCGCGGCGTTTTCGTGCGTGCTCTCCAACGTGGGCCTCGACGTGATCCTCATGTTCTCGGTGCCCATGCTCAACGCCTTGTATCCCGTTGCCATTGTGCTGGTACTGATGGGCCTGGTGCACGGTTTTTGCGACGCGCATCCGCAGGTGTGGGTCTGGGTCGGCGGCGTTGTCGCGGTCCAGAGCGTGATCACCTCGGTCCGCGATGCGTTCTTTGCGGGCGCGTGGCTGCCGTTCGATGCGTTGCCGCTGGCGGATATCGGTGCTGCGTGGGCGCCGGTTGCCGTGGTGGCGTTTGTGATCGGTCTGCTCCATAGTCGTTTTGTCGCACATTCGAGGAGCTGAGGCATCAATGCTTGCACAGGCGGGGAGTCTCCCCTATAATTTCCTTCGCTTTGGGACACGCAAGGTTTAGACCTTAGCTGCTCAACACCTTCGGGACGTGGCGCAGTTTGGTAGCGCGCCTGCTTTGGGAGCAGGATGTCGCAGGTTCAAATCCTGTCGTCCCGACCATATCTTGCGGGCGTAGTTCAATGGTAGAACCCCAGCCTTCCAAGCTGATGACGCGGGTTCGATTCCCGTCGCCCGCTCCATGCTATTTACAGGTCAGAGGTACGTTTACTTCTGGCCTGTTTTGTTTTTGTCCACCCCAGCGGGACATGTTCATGAGCAACGCTTGTCCCATATCGTAAGAAAGTAGTGATTGCCATGGCACAGAGTAAGGCAGAATACCCCACCCCCGATTGTCTGGCGCCCGCCGCGATCGAGGCGAAGACCGAGGCTGCCGGCGTTACCAAGGCCAACCTGCCGGTCTCGAAGGCCTTTTTGCTCGCCATGTTCGCCGGAGCGTTTATCGCCTTCGGCGGCCTGTTCTTCACGGTCTTTCTGAGCGATCCCACGCTTGGCTGGGGCGCCCAGCGCTTCGTGGGCGGTCTTGCTTTTTGCCTGGGACTGGTGCTCGTGCTCATTTGCGGCGCGGAGCTGTTTACCGGTAACTCGCTTATGGTATGCGCGCTTAAGAGCAAAAAGATTACGCTCGTCCAGATGTTCAAGGCTTGGGCTGTTGTGTGGATCGGCAACTTTGCCGGCGCCCTGTTCGTTGTCTTTTTGATTTACATGGCAGCTATTTATAAGCTCAACGGCGAGGCCGTCGCCAATACCATGGTGAGCGTCGCCGCCGGTAAGGTTGCGATCGACGCCGTTACCATCTTCTTCCGCGGCATTTTGTGCAACATCTTTGTCTGCCTGGCCGTATGGATCGGCACTGCCGGCAAGACCGTGGTCGACAAGGTCGTGGGCATTTTGCTGCCCATCGCTGCCTTTGTGGCCTGCGGTTTTGAGCACTGCGTCGCCAACATGTACTTTTTGCCCATGGGTATTTTGATGCACTCCTGCGGCTATGGAGCCGATGTCGCTGGCGCCGATGCCCTCAACGCTGCCGGGTTGGCGCTCAACCTTACGGTCGCCACGCTGGGCAATATCGTGGGTGGCGCCCTGATCGTGGCGCTGGGCTACTGGTTTATCTACGCCAACAAAGAGTCCTAAAGGACCCAACCCATAACCGACCAAAAAGGGACAGGTTTATTTTGGCAGGTTTTGAGCGAGGCGCTGCGCCGTCTTGTCACGAGCTGCCATAATGGACCTGTCCCTTTTTGCATGTGCGTTGCCGCATTTTGCTGCTGACGACAAAGGGGACCCGCTTTTTATTGAACATGTCGAAAGGCTTTCCATGAGCGACTGCGAATCCATGCCTGCCGAGGTGCGCGACCGCCTGCGCTCCATTCCCGCCGTTCACGAGCTGCTGGCCGAGTGGCCGGTCATGAAGGCTGCCGGCGATGCGGGCGACATGATTGTGCGCGAGGCGATTGATGCCGAGCTCGATGCCGAGCGCGAGGCGATTCGCTCTGGCGTCCCCGCTAGGAATAAGCGCGAGCTCGCCTTGGCCATCGAGCAGCGGTGCCACCGACTGTCGCTGCCGACCCTGCGCCCTGCCGTCAACGCGTCGGGCGTTGTGATTCACACCAATCTGGGCCGTGCTCCGCTTGCTCCCGCAGCGGTGCAGGCGGTGGCCGATGTCGCCCGCGGCTACAGCACGCTTGAGTATGACGTCGCGACCTGTGCCCGTGGGGGCCGCAAAGAGCATGCCGCGCGTCTGCTGCGCACGCTCACGGGGGCGCAGGACGCCCTGGTTGTCAACAACAACGCCGCGGCGGTGCTGCTGGTGCTTGCCGCGCATGCAAGCGGCAAAGAGGTCATCGTGAGCCGTGGCGAGCTTGTCGAGGTGGGCGGCAGCTTCCGCATTCCCGATATCATGGCGGCTTCGGGTGCCAAGCTTGTCGAGGTGGGCTCCACCAACCGCACGCATCTGGATGATTACCGAAGCGCCATTACGCCCAATACGGCGATGATCTTGAAAGTTCATCCTTCTAACTACCGTATCGAGGGTTTCCACGAGGAGGTTTCCGCGGCGGAGCTTTCTGCGCTGGCGCATGAGCACGGGCTGTTACTGTACGAGGACCAGGGCTCGGGCGCTTTGCTTACAGATGAGGTGCTCGTCGATGCTGGGGAGAAGCCCACGCCCGCCTCGCTTTGCGCCGGCGTTGACGTCGTCTCGTGCTCGGGCGACAAGCTGCTCGGCGCCTCGCAAGCGGGCATTATTCTCGGTAGCGCCCAGGTAATCGCCGCCTGTGCCTCGCATCCGCTTATGCGCGCGCTTCGCCCCGGCAAGCTCACGCTCGCGGCGCTCGAGGCCACTTTGCGCCTGTATGTGACCGGATCCGATACAGCGCATCGGGAGATCCCGGTGCTCAACATGCTTTCCGGCGCGCCGGCTCCGCTCGAGCGTCAGGCCAAGCGCCTGCATGACCGCATGCTGCGCAAGCTTCGCGAGTCTCAGTGTGAGGAGGCGGTGGAGCTGCAGGTTGTCGAGGGCGTGTCTGCTCCGGGCGGCGGTTCGCTGCCGACCGTCGAGCTCCCAACTTTTTGCGTTGCCGTCTGTCCCGTCGATGGGCGTCTATCCGCCGATGGCCTAAAGCGCGCTATGGTACAGGAGCCCGATACGCCGGTTGTGACGCGCGTGCGGCACGACCAGGTGCTTTTTGACGTTCGCACGCTTTTGCGCGACACCGACCTTGACCTGTGTGCGTCTGCGTTGGCGGATGCCGTGCGGGCAGGTTTGCGTCGATGACCGCGCGCGAGCTTGTCGAATGTCCCGTTATCGTCGGAACGGCAGGACACGTCGACCACGGAAAGTCGGCCCTTATCGAGGCGCTGACCGGCAAAAATCCCGACCGTCTGGAGGTCGAACGGCGCCGAGGCATGACCACTGAGCTCGGCTTTGGCGAGCTCGAGCTTCCCAGCGGCAAGCTTGTCGGCTTGGTCGACGTACCCGGGCATGCGCACTATCTGCGCGCCATGGTGCAGGGCGCCACCGGCGTGGACGTTGCGTTGCTGGCGGTTTCGGCCGTTGAGGGCGTGATGCCGCAGACCCGCGAGCACGTTCGGGTTCTGGAGCTGTTGGGTGTGACGCGCATGGTCGTCGCACTCACGATGCGCGATTTGGCCGACCACGAGATTGCCGCGCTGGCGGAGCTCGATGTCGAGGCGTTTCTGGACGGGACCGTGTTTGCGGGTGCCTCTATAGTGCCGGTGTCCTCCAAGACGGGCGAGGGCCTGGACGAGCTGCTTACGACGCTCGATAACACGGTTTGTTCGTGCTGGTCGGAGCATCTGGAGGCGACCGCTGGCTCGGGCGCCGCGCCCCGTCTTCCCATCGACCGTTGCTTTAGCATCCGCGGCACCGGAACCGTCGTGACGGGTACGCTGCACGACGGTCCCGTTTCGGTTGGCGATGAGCTCGTTGCGCTGCCGTCGCAAACGCGCTGTCGCGTGCGCGGGGTGCAGGTTCACGGGGATACCCAGTGCGCGGTTCCCGGCCAGCGCGTCGCCCTGAACCTGGTGGGCGATGGCGTGGCGGGCCTCAAGCGCGGCGAGATGCTCGGCGTCGAGGGTCGCGTGGGCCAGACGCTGCGCTTTTTGATGCAACTGACATATGTGGGGCGCGATGGCGTGCGAGCCGGCGTTCTTGCTTCGGGTACACGCGTGCACGTTATGGCGGGCACGGCTGAGGTGCTCGGCCGCATTATGCTTTTAGACGACGAGCCGCCTATTGCGGTCGGCGAGACGCGTGAGGTGCAGGTGCGCCTGGAACGGCCGCTGCCGTTGCGCGCCGGCGATCATGCCGTCATTCTGTCGTATTCGCCGATTTCGCTGCTTGGCGGCGGACGCGTCCTGCTATCGCGCTGTCGCCGCGCGCGGGTCCTGTCGGCGGGGGAGCGCGCGTTGTATGCGGCGCTTGAGTCCGGAGATGTCGCGGACGGCGTACACGCGTGGCTGGCGCTGCAAACGCTGCCTGTTGCTGCTGCCGGTGTTGCCGCAGCGCTCGATCTTGTTACCGGCGAGGTCGAGATCGTTTTGCGTGGGCTTGTGGACCAGGCTGCCGTGTGCGAGCTTGCTGCGGGCGGTGCGGTGCTCTACGCAGATGCCTCGGCTCTCGATGCTGCAATGGATGTGCTGGCTGCGGCCTTGTCCTCCATGCACGCGGCGGCTCCCAAGGAGATCGGCTTTACGTCCGGTGCGGTCGCGCACGCGGCTTGGCCGGGCGCCGGTAACGATGTCGCGATGGCACTTATTGCCGAGGGCTGTGCACGTGGCGTGTGCGCCGTCGACGGTGCCGAGGTGTTCGACCCGCATTCCGCCGCCGCGGCGATACGCGTGGTGCGCGAGGCTGGCCAGCGTATCGTGGCCCTGCTGGATGAGGCCGGTCTTAATGCGCCGACGCTTCCCGAGGTGAGCGAACAGTTGCAGCTCGATCGCGACACCATGACGCGTGCACTGCGCGAGCTTTCGCTCAACCACTCGATCGTTAAGGTCGAGCGCGACGTTGCCTTGTCCGCCGCTGCCGAGGCCCATGCGCGTGAGGTTGTTGCGACGGCTATCGAGGCTGCTGGCGGCGCCGCCACCACGAGTGTGCTGCGCGAAGCCCTGGGCGTGTCGCGCAAACGAACCATTAGCATCTTGGAGCACCTGGATGCCGTGCGCTTTACAGTACTCGACAAGGAGGCCGGCGGTCTGAGATCGCTGCGTTAGCGGTTTCCGCATCGCTCTTTTCGGTTGTGGTCTGTTGGGTTTGGTAAAATACCGCCACGTTTGGGAACGGATGGGCTCCGGTGGGCCCCGCGGTCCTCAAAACCGTTGTGAGGCGTGCAAAACGTCTTGGATGTGTTCGATTCACATACGTTCCCGCCAACGCATCCTGCCAACCACCACAAAGGTGCCTGTCCTCTTTGTGGTGGTATGGACCACGTGGACGAAACAGCTTCGAAACACGCGATTTGTACGTCGGGTGCTCAAAAACGCATCTACCTGCATCGTAATCAAAACGAAACATCTGCTCGTCGGCTTATGCGAAACTTTGCTGCAACAGTGCGATATTATCCATACTCGATAAAGCTCGCGGCGTATGAGGCGCCGCGAACGACACCTTTCTTTTCCATCAATTGGAGGAAGCATGAGCTACACGCAGAAAGTTCTCGACGAGCTCAAGGCCCGCTATCCCGAGCAGCCTGAGTTCATCCAGGCCGCGACCGAGATCCTCGGCACCATCCAGCCGGCGCTCGACGCCCATCCCGAGTACGAGGAGGCCGCCCTGCTTGAGCGCCTCGTCGAGCCCGAGCGCATCGTTATGTTCCGTGTCCCCTGGGTCGATGACCAGGGCAAGGTTCAGGTCAACCGCGGCTATCGTGTCGAGTTCAACTCTGCCATTGGACCCTACAAGGGCGGCCTGCGCTTTAACCCGACGGTCACCCTGGGCATGCTCAAGTTCCTGGGCCTGGAGCAGATCCTCAAGAACAGCCTGACCACCCTTCCCATGGGCGGCGGCAAGGGCGGCTCCGACTTTGACCCCAAGGGCAAGTCCAACAACGAGATCATGCACTTCTGCCAGTCCTTCATGACCGAGCTCTATCGCCACATCGGCCCCAACACCGATGTTCCCGCTGGCGACCTGGGCGTTGGCGGCCGTGAGGTTGCCTACATGTTCGGTCAGTACAAGCGCCTGACCAACGAGTGGACCGGCGTCCTCACCGGCAAGGGCCTCTCCTTTGGCGGCTCGCTCGCCCGTACCGAGGCCACCGGCTACGGCCTGGTCTACTTTGTGGACGAGTACCTCAAGAGCCGCGGCGACTCCTTCGAGGGCAAGAACGTCGTCGTTCACGGTTCCGGCAACGTTGCTATCTATGCCGTCCAGAAGGTCTCCCAGCTCGGCGGCAAGGTTCTTGCCTGCTCCGATACCCACGGCTGGGTCGAGGATCCCGACGGTATCGACTACTCCGTGCTCGAGCACGTCTACAACCAGAAGCGCTCCGGCCACGACAAGGGCGTCACGCTCGCCATGTACGTTGACGAGAAGCCCAACGCCGTGTGGCACGAGGGCGACGGCCGCGGCGTGTGGGAGCTGCCCTGCGACATCGCGCTGCCCTGCGCTCGCGAGAACACGCTGCTGCTCGAGGACGCCCAGGCGCTCGTCGCCAACGGCTGCAAGGTGGTCGGCGAGGGCGCAAACATGCCCACGACCATCGAGGCCACGACTTACTTCCAGGAGAACGGCGTCGCCTTTATGCCCGGTAAGGCTGCCAACGCCGGTGGCGTGCTCGTGTCCGGCCTGGAAATGAGCCAGAACGCCGAGCACCTGTCCTGGACCTTCGAGGAGGTCGACGGCAAGCTCGAGCAGCTCATGCGCGGCATGTTCCACAACGTGGACGACACCGCCAAGGAGTATGGCCAGGAGGGCAACTTCGTCATGGGCGCCAACATCGCCGGCTTCCTGAAGGTCGCCGACGCCATGCTCGCCCAGGGCGTCTGCTAAATCCAGCTCGACATAGCAACTGATGAGGCTCCCAGCATTTGTGCCGGGAGCCTTTTTCTATGGTGGTGAGGGCCGTGCGCCCTCGTTTGGTACACTAGAGGACACTGGACAAGTGAAGAGATGGGGGAGAACGTGCTCAAGTTCGGTACCTACGTCCGTGTTGGAAACGCGGCCGAAGCCTATGAGCTCTTACAGAAGAACCGCAACAACAAGATTGTGGGCGGCGGCATCTGGATGCGCCTGGGTTCGCGTCGCGTGGCGACGGCGATTGACCTTTCGGCCTGCGGACTCGATCAGATCGAGGAGACCGAGACCGAGTTTCGCATCGGTGCCATGTGCACCCTGCGCCAGCTCGAGCGTCATGCCGGGCTCAACGCGCTTGTCAACAATGTCTTTGAGTTTGCCGTCCACGATATCGTGGGCGTGCAGCTGCGCAATACCGCCACGGTGGGCGGCAGCATCTACGGTCGCTTTGGCTTCTCGGACGTTCTCTCTGCCTTCCTCGCGCTCGATTCCTATGTTGAGCTGACGGGCGCCGGCCGCGTGCCGCTCGCGGAGTTCGTGGACATGGGCTACGTGCGTGACGTGATCGAGCGCGTCGTAGTCGTCAAGCACGACTACCGCGCGAGCTACGAGGCCGTGCGCAAGGCTGCGACCGACTTCCCCTCGCTGAACGTCACCGCCGCCTGGTGGGACAACACCTGGCACGTCACCGTGGGCGCCCGCCCGCTGCGCGCGACCCTGCTGCAGGGCGAGGCGTGCGGCCTGGTGAACGAGCATCCTTCCGAGGACGAGCTTCGCGCCCTTGCTGCATCCGTGCGTGCCCTGAGCTGCGGAACCAACCTGTGGGGCTCGGCCGACTACCGCCGTCGCATCTCGGCCCCGCTCGCCGTCCAGGCCGTGCGCCGCGCCGCCGGCATCGAGCTTTCGGCCGCGCTTGCCCGCGAGCTCGAGACCGTGCAGGTCCCTAAGTTTGCCACGGACGAGTATTCCTGCCGCCGCGTGCCCGGCGTCGATTCTAGCGAGGTGCGCTAATGGCTGCCAAACTCATCGATCTTTCCTTTACGCTCAACGGCCGCAAGATCAAGGTTCAGATTGCCCCCGACACTATGCTCTTTGCGCTGCTGCGCGAGCAGGGCTGTGCGTCGGTGCGCTGCGCCTGCGAGACCACCAACTGCGGCCTGTGCACGGTGTGGCTCGACGGCGACCCGGTGCTGAGCTGCTCGGTTCCCGCCGCGCGCGTCGAGGGCCATACCATCACCACGCTCGAGGGTCTCAAGGCTGAGTCCGAGGCGCTTGCCCGCGCAATGGCTGCCGAAGGCGCCGAGCAGTGCGGTTTTTGCGCGCCCGGCCTTATCATGAACGTGCTGGCGCTTGCCCGCGCCGCCAAGGAGGACCCGAGCCTCGTCGCCACGCGCGAGGAGCTGTCGCGCCAGCTCGCCGGCAACCTCTGCCGTTGCAGCGGCTACGAGAGCCAGCTGCGCGCCATCGTTCGCTTCCTCAACGAGTCTGGCGTACAGGTGGGCTTCGAGATGCCCGAGCTGCCCGTCAACGACACGAGCTCTGACGGTGTCTCCTACAAGCAGATTACCCACAAGCAGCCCAAGAAGGACTCGAAGGCCCTGCTCGAGGGACGTCCCGTCTACACGGGCGACCTGGTGCCCGCCGGCGCCCTGATCGTCAAACTCAAGCGCAGCCCCTATGCCCGTGCCAAGATCCGCTCCATCGATACGTCGCGCGCCCTGAAGGTCCCCGGCGTGGTGGGCGTCTACACCTACGAGGACGTGCCCAAGCGCCGCTTTACCATCGCCGGTCAGAGCTATCCACAGCCTTCGCCCTACGACCGCCTGATTCTCGAGAACCTTGTGCGCTACCAAAACGAGGAGGTGGCGATCGTCGCCGCCGAGACTGAGGAGGCTGCCGACAAGGCGCTCAAGCTCATCAAGGTCGACTACGAGGTGCTCGAGCCGCTACTCGACTTTACCCAGGCACTCGATAACGACATCGTGGTCCACCCCGAGGGCGACGTGACCTTTATGTTCCCGCAGGGCGGCGACGTTCCGCGCAACCTGGTGTGCAGCGGCACGAGCGACTTTGGCGACCTTGACGAGGCCTTCGCCCAGAGCGACATCGTCTTCACCCGCACCTACACCAGCCAGGCCACGCAGACCGCGCCCATGGAAACCTTCCGCGCCTTCGCGACGACCGATGCGTTTGGGCGCATTTCGGTGACTACCTCCACGCAGGTGCCCTTCCACGTTCGCCGCATGGTCGCGCAGTCGCTCGATATTCCGCAGTCGCAGGTGCAGGTCATTAAGCCGCGCATCGGCGGTGGCTTTGGCTCCAAGCAGACGGGCTGCTGCGAGATCTTCGTTGCGTTCGTCACCCAGCAGACCGGCCGTCCGAGCTATTGCTGCTACACCCGTGAGGAGACCATCACCGCGGGCAACTCGCGCCATCAGATGCAGATGACCGTTAAGCTGGGCGCCATGAACGACGGTACCATCACGGCCATCGATCTGCACACGCTGTCCAACGCCGGCGCGTACGGCGAGCACGCTACCACGACGATCGGCCTCTCGGGCCACAAGAGCCTGCCCATCTACAACCACGTGAAGGCGAGCCGCTTTAGCTGGGACGCCGTCTACACCAACACCAACCGCGGCGGCGCGTATCGCGGCTACGGTGCCACCCAGGGCCAGTTTGCCGTGGAGAGCGCCGTCAACGAGCTCGCCGACATGCTGCACATGGACCCTGCCGACCTGCGCCTTAAGAACATCGTGCGCGAGGGCGAGATCATGCCGCAGTACTACAACGAGAAGCTCAACGCCTGCGCGCTCGACCGCTGCCTGCTGCGTGCGATGGACATGATCGGTTGGCGCGACAAGCCGCTGGCCGTGGACCTGGGCGACCGCGTGCGCGCCCTGGGCTGTGCGCTCACCATGCAGGGCTCGGGCATTTCCAACGTGGACATCGCCGGCATCGACATGCGCCTGGAAGAGGACGGCTTCATTACCATCGGCACCGGCGCCACCGATAACGGCATGGGCGTCGACACGATCCTGGCGCAGATTGCCGCCGAGGAGCTGGGCGTGGAGAGCTCGCTGATCGTGGTGCGCGGCGTGGACACCGACGTGTCGCCGTTCGACGCCGGCTCGTACGCGAGCTCCGGTACCTACGTGACGGGCCTTGCCGCCAAGAACGCCGCGACCGAGCTGCGTGAGAAGATTTGCGCCAAGGCCGCTCAGATGTGGGATGTGGACGCCGCCGACGTGGTCTTCGATGGCCAGTACGTACGCCTGTCCGACGAGCGCGCGGCGCGCGAGCAGAATCGCTATCTCACGTTGCGCGACTTTGCCAACTTGTGCGTCAAGAGCATCGCGGGCGGCGACGCGCTGACCTCGCATGCCTCTGCCTGCCTGCCCGTTTCGCCTCCGCCGTTTATGGCCGGTATTGCCGAGGTCGAGGTCGACAAGGCCACCGGCAAGGTGACCGTGGTGGATTACGCCGCTGCCGTTGACTGCGGCACCGTGATCAACGAGGCGCTCGCGCGCGTCCAGGCCGAGGGCGGCATTGCCCAAGGTATCGGTCACGCGCTCTACGAGATTGTTGAGCACGACGAGCGCGGCCGCCTGCGCACCGGCAACTTTATGAGCTACAAGCTGCCCACGCGCCTGGATATCGGCAGCATTCGCGTGGCCTTTGAGCCGAGCTACGAGCCGACGGGCCCGTTTGGCGCCAAGTCGATCGGAGAGGTCGTCATCAACACGCCGCTCGCCGCTGTGGCCTCGGCCGTGGCACACGCCACCGGCCACCAGGTTCGCTCGCTGCCGATCACGCCCGAGAAGGCCCTGCTGGGGGAGTAGCGGGTCAGCGAACAAGTCGTAATGGGCGGGGCAGGGCAACTCGCCCCGCCTTTCGCACTCGTGGTGAGGTCGTGAGCCTGTAAAACGTGTGCGTGCGCTTGTCGTTCGTATCTGCTATCATTCCTAGTCTGTGCGCTCATGCGGGCGTGGCGGAATTGGTAGACGCGCCAGATTTAGGTTCTGGTGGGATTCCCGTGAAGGTTCGAGTCCTTTCGCCCGCACCATCGCACCTGCGTCGGCCCTGGCCGTCGCGACACTTTGTTGCATAAAGGTACCAGCACCTCAGATAAGCTGGGCAGTATGAGGAGGAACGTGTTGAACATCACCGCTTCTGACGTCAAGGACGCCAAGCTCACCGCTACGGTCACCATCCCGGCCGCCGACGTCGACGCCGCGATCAAGAAGGCCTACAAGGACACCGCCAAGAAGTACCGCTTCCCGGGCTTCCGCGCTGGCAAGGCTCCCCGTCCGGTCATCGACTCTGCTCTTGGCGCCGAGGCTACCCTCGCTCAGGCCACCAACGACCTGATCGCCGCCAACGAGCCCGCCGTCCTCAACGAGCTGGACATCGTCCCCACCAAGAGCGGTGACTACAAGGAGCTCGACCTCGCCAAGGATCACGAGGACTACACCTACACCGTCGAGTTCTCCCTGCGTCCCGCCGCTGAGCTCTCCTCCTTCGACGCTGTCGAGATCGAGATGCCCCCTGCGGAGGTCACCGAGTCCGAGATCAACAACCAGGTCGAGATGCTTCTCAACTACCGTGCCACCTTCGAGGACGTCGAGGGTCGCGCCGTCGAGGCCGAGGACTACGTTACCGTCGACCTCAAGGCCGTCGAGAACGCCGACAACTTTGCCGCCGAGGGCCGTATGCTCATCGCCGGTAGCGACAGCAACCCCGCCGAGTTCAACGAGGCTCTGATCGGCGCCAACGTTGACGACGTCAAGTCCGTCACCTGGACCGACGAGGCCGAGGAGGGCGAGGAGGCCGAGACCCACACCGTCGAGGTCACCGTCAAGGGCATCAAGGTCCGCAACACCCCCGAGCTCACCGACGAGCTCGTCAAGTCCGACTTTGGCTTTGACAGCATCGACGCTATGCGCGACGCCATCAAGATCGAGATCGAGCAGGACAAGGCTTCCCGCCTCCCGGCCGAGAAGGAGAACCGTTGCGTCTCCGCTCTCGCCGAGCGCCTGCAGCTCGACGAGATGGATGCCGACTACGAGCAGTCCGTCTTTGAGGAGCTTGGCCAGAACTTCCTGTCCAACCTCGCTGCCCGCGGCATGACGCTGGACACCTGGCTGCCCGCTTCCGGCCTGACCATGGAGCAGTTCATCGGCGACCTGCACAAGCAGGCCAACGACGTTGCCCGTGAGTCCCTGGCGCTCGACGCCCTCGCCCGTGAGCTCAAGATTGAGGTCACCGAGGACGACATCAACGCCGAGTTCGAGAAGGCCGGCGTCAAGGACGTCGAGGCTTCCAAGGCCGAGTTCATCGCCGATGGCCGCATGCCTGCCGTCCGTGAGTCTATCCGTCGCTCCAAGGCCGTCGACCACCTGGTCGAGAACGCCAAGGTGACCGAGGTCGACGAGACCGCCAAGGACGCCGAGTAATTCTCGCCACCTTGCCCGCGAGCGCATGTATGTGCCCGTGATGGGGTAAAGTTATAAGCCGGTTATCCGGTTGCTTCGTACGGTGCCAGCCAATGCATAGCATGCGGGCACCGTACGTTTGTCTAGAACCACTATTGGTCCGTAAGAGAAATGGAGATGCGTATGATCGCTAAGTTCGATTCCGCCCTCGTGCCATACGTTATCGAGCAGACGCCGCGCGGCGAGCGCAGCTACGATATCTATTCGCGCCTGCTCAACGACCGCATCATCTTCTTGGGCGAGGAGATTAACTCCGTCAGCGCCAACCTGGTCGTTGCCCAGCTACTGCATCTTGAGAGCCAGGATGCCGAGAAGGATATCTCGCTCTACATCAATTCGCCCGGTGGCGAGGTTTACTCCGGCCTGGCGATTCTTGACACCATGAACTTCATCAAGCCGCAGGTCTCCACCATCTGCGTCGGTATGGCTGCGTCCATGGCCGCCGTGCTGCTTTCGGCTGGCGCCAAGGGCAAGCGCTTCTGCCTGCCGCACTCCAAGGTCATGATTCACCAGCCCAGCGGCGGTGCCCAGGGCCAGCAGACCGAGATCGAGATCGTTGCCGAGGAGATCAAGAAGACCCGTCGCGAGCTCAACCAGATCCTGTCCGACGCCTCGGGCCAGCCCATCGAGAAGGTCCAGGCCGATACCGAGCGCGACAACTACCTGACCGCTGCCGAGGCCCTCGACTACGGCCTGATCGACCGTATCGTTACCTCGCGCGACCTCGCCGCGAAGGACGCCTAGGATGGCAGGAAACATGCAGGACAACTTTGACGAGAACGGCAACCCCATCCGCTGCTCCTTCTGCGGAAAAGAGCAGGGCCAGGTTCGTCGCCTTGTAAAGGGTCCGACCAACATCTTTATCTGTGACGAGTGCGTCGCCGCTTGCTCTGAGATCTTGGAGGAGTCGCTGGCTTCGGACTTTATGGACGCTGCCCGCAACGGCAAGCTGCCGGGCTTCCTCAACGATCACGGTCAGGCTGCTGGGCAGCCCGCCGTGGACCCCGAGGCCGAGGGCTTTGAGCTCGAGGACGACCGTCAGGTCATCACGCACGTGCCGACGCCGCACGAGATCTATGACGAGCTTTCGGCCTATGTTATGGGTCAGGAGGACGCCAAGCGCGCCATGTCGGTTGCCGTGTACAACCACTATCGCCGCGTGATCGAGGGCGGCGCCGCGGTGTCTGCCTTTGACGACGGCATGGGCTCGCAGTTCAACGACGATATGGACGAGGTGGAGCTCGCCAAGTCCAACATCCTGCTGCTCGGCCCCACCGGTACCGGCAAGACCCTGCTCGCCCAGACGCTCGCGCGCATCCTCGAGGTGCCGTTTGCCATCGCCGATGCCACCGCGCTCACCGAGGCTGGTTACGTGGGCGAGGACGTGGAGAACATTCTGCTCAAGCTTATCAATGCTGCCGATGGCGACATTGAGCGCGCTCAGGTTGGCATTATCTACGTGGACGAGATTGACAAGATTGCTCGCAAGGCTGAGAACCTCTCCATTACCCGCGATGTTTCGGGCGAGGGTGTTCAGCAGGCGCTGCTTAAGATTCTTGAGGGCACGGTGGCCAGCGTTCCGCCCACCGGCGGCCGCAAGCATCCCCAGCAGGAGCTGCTGCAGATCGACACGACCAACATCCTGTTCATCTGCGGCGGTGCCTTTGTGGGTCTGGACAAGATCATCGCCGACCGCGTGGGCAACAAGGGCGTTGGTTTTAACTCCGAGATCGCCGGCCCCACCTCGGTCGACGAGAACGACCTGCTGCGCCAGGTGCTCCCGCAGGACCTCAACGCATTCGGCATGATCCCCGAGTTCGTGGGCCGTACGCCCGTTGTCACCCAGACGCAGGCGCTTGACGAGGACGACCTGGTGTCGATTCTGACCGAGCCCAAGAACGCCGTGGTGCGCCAGTACCGCAAGATGTTCCAGCTCGAAGACGTCGATCTTGAGTTTGAGGACGCGGCCCTGCACGAGATCGCCCGCATGGCGCTCGCCCGCAAGACCGGAGCCCGCGGCCTGCGTGCCATCTGCGAGGACGTGCTTCAGCAGACGATGTTCGACCTGCCCAGCGAGGAGGGCGTCGCCAAGGTCGTCGTAACCGAAGCCTCCGTAAAGGGCGAAGAACAGCCCCAACGCATCTACGGCTAGTCCTGCCTAAAACGTGCTTGTAAATAGCCTCCGACCACCTGCGGTCGGAGGCTATTTTATATATACGCAATAACCCCAACTACCTGTGTTATTCTGTGTGTTTGTTTAAGCCTCAGCGAAGTCATATCAGACTGAAGTAATCGATACCTAAGGCGTGTCCGCCTGCTTGGTTTTCGTTGATTCCGCACGAGCCGAAGAGCACTAAATGTGCTCTTCGTGCGAGCCAGGACCTGACCGAGCGAAAACCAAGCAGGCGGACACGCCGGCGGGACAGGGAGAGATATATGGAAGAGATGCCCAAGAATTACGATCCGTCGACCAACGAGCCGGCGATCCTGCAGAAGTGGCTCGACGGCGGCTACTACAAGCGCCGTGAGGGCGTGGGCGACTGCACCGTCACCATTCCGCCTCCCAACGTGACCGGCAAGCTCCACATGGGTCACGCTACCGACGACTCCATCCAGGACGCCATCATCCGTATGGCCCGCATGCGCGGCAAGTCCACGCGCTGGGTGCTCGGCACCGACCACGCCGGTATCGCTACGCAGACCAAGGTCGACAAGAAGCTCAAGAGCGAGGGCATCAGCCGCCTGGAGATCGGTCGCGACAAGTTTGTCGACGCTTGCTGGGATTGGACCCACGAGTACGGCGGCATCATCGTCGAGCAGATCAAGCGCATGGGCTGCTCCGTCGACTTTGATAACGAGCGCTTTACCATGGACGAGGACTACGCGCAGGCCGTGCGCAAGGTCTTTTGCGACTGGTACCACGACGGTCTGATCTACCGCGGCAAGCGCATCGTCAACTGGTGCCCCAACTGCACCACCGCCATTTCGGACGACGAGGCCGAGTATAAGGACGAGAAGGGCCACCTGTGGCACCTGCGCTACCCGCTGACCGAGCCGGTCAATGGCCAGGACTACATCGTCGTCGCCACCACGCGCCCCGAGACCATGCTCGGCGACACGGGCGTCGCCGTCTCCCCGAAGGACCCTGAGAAGGCCGCCTTCGTGGGTAAGACCGTCATGCTGCCGATCGTCAACCGCGAGATCCCCATCTTCTCCGACTACCACGTTGACGCCAACTTCGGTTCCGGCTTTGTCAAGGTCACACCGGCCCACGACCCCAACGACTATGCCATGGGTCAGGCCCACGACCTGTCGCAGATTAACATTTTCGATGAGCACGCGGTGGTCGTCGAGGGTTACGGCGAGTTCACCGGCATGAACCGCGACGAGTGCCGCGAGGCCGTCATCAAGTGGTTTGAGGAGCACGGCCTGCTCGATCACGTCGAGGACCTCGACCACTCCGTCATGCACTGCTACCGTTGCGACTCCGCGCTGGAGCCGTGGCTGTCCGAGCAGTGGTTTGTGGCCGTCGACAAGCTCAAGGGACCGGCGCTCGACGCCGTCAACTCCGGCAAGGTCACCTTCCACCCCGCGCGCTGGACGCAGACCTACACCACCTGGATGGAGAACCTCAAGGACTGGTGCATCTCGCGCCAGCTGTGGTGGGGCCATCGCATCCCCGTGTTCTACTGCGAGGACTGCGGCTGGGAGGACGCCCTCACCGAGGACACCGATGTGTGTCCCAAGTGCGGCGGCCATCACGTGCATCAGGACGAGAACGTGCTGGACACCTGGTTCAGCTCGCAGCTGTGGACCTTCGCCACGCAGGGCTGGCCGCAAAAGCCGGAGCTGCTCGAGGGCCATCACCCCACGACGGCGCTCGTCACCGCACGCGACATCATCGCGCTGTGGGTCGCCCGCATGGTCATGAGTTCGCTGTATTTCTTGGACGAGGTGCCGTTTAAGGACGTCGTCATCTACCCGACGATTCTGGCCAAGGACGGCAGCCGCATGTCCAAGTCCAAGGGCAACGGTGTCGATCCCATGGACCTCATTGGCATGTACGGCGCCGACGCCATGCGCTTCAACTTGCTCACGCTGTGCACCAACAACCAGGACGTCAAGTTTGACGCGAACATCGACAAGAAGACTAAGAAGCTCATCGACAGCCCGCGTACCGACCAGGCCAAGAGCTTTGTGACCAAGATCTGGAACGCCAGCCGCTTCCTGCTCATGAACATGGAGGGCTACACGCCCGGCGAGCCCGTCGTTGAGACGCCGGCCGACGCTTGGATGTTCAGTCGCCTGGCCAAGGCCGTGAAGATGGTCACCGAGGGTATCGAGAACTACACCTTTGGCGACATGGCCCGCGGCGTGCAGCAGTTCTTCTGGAACGAGGTCTGCGACTGGTACGTCGAGGTCACCAAGGCCCGCCTGAAGGGCGAGGGTCGCCTGCAGGCTCAGCGCAACCTGATCTTTGTGCTCGACACCTCCATTCGCCTGATGCACCCGCTTATGCCGTTTGTTACCGAGGAGATCTGGGACAACATGCCGGCGAGCGTGCTCGACCTGGACGCCGAGGGCAACGTGGACCGCGCCGAGGCGCTCATGATCGCCAAGTGGCCCGAGCCCGCCGACTACGCCAAGTATGTCGACGAGGACGCCGAGCGCGCGTTTGAGCTGTGCCGCACCGTCGTTTCCGCCGCCCGCGCCACGCGTTCGCGCTATCGCTTAAGCCCCAAGGCTGAGCTCGACGTGGTCGTGCGCGCCGGTGCCGAGGACATCGAGAAGCTCGAGAGCCTGCGTTCGACCATCGAGCCGCTGGCCAACACCGCCTCGCTGGTCATGGGTACCGACGTTGAGAAACCGGCGGCGAGCATCGCCGTGGTCGACAGCGGCGTCGAGGTCTTTGTGGTGCTCGAGGGCAAGGTTGATCTTTCGGCCGAGAAGGCGCGCCTGGAGAAGGAGATCGCCGCGGCCCAGAAGGAGCTCGCCGGCTGCGAGAAGACGCTGGCCAACGAGGGCTTTGTGGCCAAGGCCGCGCCTGCGGTGGTCCAGAAGAAGAGGGACCGTGCAGCTGAGCTCAAGGAGATCCTGGCGGCGCTGACTGCTCAGGTTGCTGACTTCTCGTAAGGTTTACTCGGGGGACGCGGTTTGGGGCATTGCTCGCTACTGCGGACACCTATTCCGCCGTTCTAACGAACGGCGGCTGACTCGACGCTGCAAACGCCTCTGATGGCCAATCTGCCGTTCAACTTCGGGCGCATGGGCATAAGCCCTATGCGCCCTTGTTTCACGGCACCTTGGCTCATCAGAGGCGTTTTCGCTGACTATCCTCAACCTATACTGTTTTATTTATCTATGAATGGCGGTTCTAAAAATGCCTAAGCGTTCTGGCTTGTATACCGTTCCTTTTGAGTTTGATTTGCTTTCGTTTAATGAGGCTGTGGGGCTGGCTGCTGATACGGGGCGGATTTCTGGGGATGCTGGGCCTCTGCTTGAGACGGTTGTCGATATGCTTGATGAGCTGGGACGTCCGGACGAGTATTTCGATTGCATTCAGGTCGCCGGTACCAATGGCAAGACTTCGACTACGCGTTTTTCGGCTGCCATTCTTCATGGTGAGGGGCTCAAGACCGCGCTGTATACGTCGCCACAGCTGGTACGCTATCCCGAGCGCATGGAAGTCGATGGATGCGTCGTGAGCGATGAGGCATTCGCCCGTGGCGTTTCGGCCGCTGTTGAGGCGGGGCATCGAGTGAATGCCCGTCGTGTGGCGGCGGGGGAGCGCGCCTATACCATCACGCCGTTTGACCTTTTGACGGCTGCTGCACTTGTGGTGTTTGCCGAGGCCGCGGTGGATGTTGCCGTGCTCGAGGTTGGCATGGGCGGGCGTTGGGACGCCACGAGCGCGACCGATCCCGTCGCCGTTGCCATTACGGGCATTGGGCTCGATCACACACGTATTTTGGGCGATACGCTCGAGGCCATTGCGGGGGAGAAGGCTGCGGTCATTAAGCCCGGACGCCTGGTTGTACTGGGCGAGGGCACGCATGAGGCGAGCGTTCAGCGCGTGATGGATGCCCGTTGTCGCGAGTGCGGCGTCGTGCCGCTGGTGGTGAACCATGCCACGACCAAGGTGCCGGCGCATGTGGGCGATACGGTTGAGTTTAGCTGCACTACGCCGCGTGCGATTTATACGTCGAGCATGGTCAAGCCGGCGTATCAGCCGCAGAATGCTGCGTGCGCGATTATGCTTTGCGAGGGGTATCTGGCTCGCGAGCTCGATCATGACAAGCTCGATGTGTCGCTTGTGGGCTGCCCCACGCCGGGCCGATTTGATGTGCTGGGAACTGATCCGCTCAAGCTGATCGACGCCTGTCATAACCCTCAGAGCTGCGAGAACTTTGTGAGCGCGCTGGACGAGATCGATCCGTGCGTAGAGAATCGCCCCACGCTGCTGTGCGCTGCGCTGGCCGACAAGGACGTGGCGGGTATCGTTGACGTACTGATCCCGGCCTTCCCGCGCGTGGTTGTGACCCAGACCGATTCCGACCGCGCCCTGTCGGCAGAGGAGCTTGCCGCACTTGTGGACGCCGACAAGCTCGCGGGCGTGTATCCGAGCGTGTCCGAGGCCCTCGCTGCCTTCGATGCCGCGGGCGAGCCCTTCGTAGCAGCCGGTACCATCACCCTAGCCGGCGAAGTAGCGGGGCTGCTCCGTTAACCCATCCCCTCATCAGTTGCGGTGAAATACGGACTGTTTTACAAGCCAGAAGCCTCAAACAGTCCGTATATCACCGCAACTCAAAAGCAGTCAATTTGGGACGGGGCTTTTTGGCTGCCCTGCGCCTCGAGTTGACTTGCTCGCCACGAAATGGCCCTATTTACTACGTTTGACCGGTAACCCTCGACCATACAGAGAATTGCGAAATCAAAACCGCAGGTAGATGGCTCGCCATTTTTCAAAAAAGACCCGCATGGTCGACTCATGCGGGTTAAACGTAGTAGATAGGCCGTTTTCGTGGCGCGGCGTTTGCAAGATGTGTCAAAGGGGCTCTCCCTTTGACACATTGCCTAGTCTAGGCGGACCGGATCGTGGGGGTAGGCGTTGAGAATCTCGACGCCGTTCTCGGTCACCAGGGCCAGGTCCTCGATGCGGACGCCGGTGCGGTCGGGGAGGTAGATGCCCGGTTCGATGGAGAACGTCATGCCCGGCTCTACGACCTGCTCGTTGACGAGCGAGATGTCGCCCGGCTCGTGGTCCTGCAGGCCGATCGAGTGACCCAGGCGATGCGTAAAGTATTCGCCGTAGCCCGCGTCTTCAATCACATCGCGTGCGGCGCGGTCCAGGTCGCACATGCGCACGCCCGGTGCGATGAGCGCTTCGGCGGCCTCGTTGGCGCGGCGCACGATGTCGTAGATGCGTGCCGTCTCCTCGTCCGGCTCGCCCCAAAAGAACGTGCGCGTCATGTCCGAGCAATAGTTGCAGCGGCGTCCGCCAATGTCGAACAGCACCACGTCGCCGCGCTTGAGCACAGTGTCGTCGGGTTCGTGATGCGGGTCGCCGGCGTTGGCGCCAAAGCTCACGATGGGCGGAAAGCTAAAGCCCTCGCAGCCGTGCTTGCGATACAGGCCGAGCATCTGGTCGGCAATCTCGCGTTCCGTCACGCCCTCGTGGACAAGCTTAATAGCATCGGCCATTACAGCGTCGTTAGCGGTCGAGGACGCACGCATGAGCTCCTGCTCGGTGGCATCCTTGTGGGTGCGTGCGGCGGTGACGGCAAAGTCACCCAGGAAAAACTCGCTTGCGGCGTGGCGCTCCATGAGCGGCATCAAAAAGCCGGAGCGCATGACGGTGTCGATGCCGAGCGGTTTGGTCGGATCGACCTCGCGAGCGATGGCGTCGGCCACGACATCGGTATCGGTGTGATAGGCGACGCGGGCATTGTCGTACTCGGGCAGTTGATGCAGTGCGTTGACCAGGATCACCGGCTCGGCATCGCGCACGAGCAGCACGCCGCAAAAACGCTCGAACATATCGGCATAAAAGCCGGTCAGGTAATAGATCGACCACGGGTCATTCACGAGCAGCTGCGCACCGGGGTGCTGATCCTCGAGCGCATCGAGCACGCGCGCCATGCGCTGGTCATCGACATGTGCCATGAAACATCCTTTCGCTAGGCTGCCACCATGGTATCCCAAGCCCGGCACATAGGGACGTTCCTTTTATGCCGGCACTTCGGGACACTCCTTTGCATCCCATGCGCGCCCTCATAAGTTGCGGTGAAATACGGACTGTTTAGCGGCCTGAAGGGGGGTGCGGACGATTTCTTGGACCGCGCCTAGGCGTA
>NZ_QRQC01000011.1 GCF_003475325.1 Collinsella sp. AF33-16
GCGTGCGGCGGAGGGGGCGGGCCTGAGACATATTAAGGTTGCTGCTCTACAGTCCTGCTCACGACGGAGAGCACATTAAGTGCTCTCCTGTTCGTGCGGAACTCGCGACAACCTTAATATGTCTCAGGCCCGCCCCCTCCGCCGCACGCTGGGAACGCCACGTTGATGTCTGCTAAACCTTGCTCGCTCAGCTAATTACTTTGTTGGGGGTCCACTATTTGCTGGAGGGTGAACTTGCATTGCATTGGCTCGCCTTCTACTTGTAGCTTTGCCTCATCGAAATCGAAAATCATGATGGCGCAGTTGGGGAGTTTTGCTGGGAGTTTGAAGTCCTCTGGGGCGGCGGCTTTGATGAATTGGCGGCTGGCGCTGCCGTGGCTTACTGCTAGAAGGGTCTCGATATCCTCGGCGCTTATGAGATTAGTGAGGGTGGCTACCATGCGTTCTTGCAACGCTTTGCTTCCCTCTCCTCCAAAGGGGACCAGGTCCTCGCCCGGATCCCAGACGTCGGTGGGCAGGGCGTCGTGCGGGCCCTCTTCGAAGGAGCCGTAGCTGCGCTCGATGATGCCTTCGCAGGGCTCGACTGCGGCGTCCGGACCGAGGAGTTCGTATGCGACGAGACTTGCCGTGTTCATGGCTCGGCCTAAGGGTGATGAGACCACTTTGTCGGGGACGACGCCGTGGGCTTTGAGCCATGCGGCTGCCATTCCCGCTTGTTTGCGGCCCAGGTCGGTCAGCGGTGAATCGCAGCGGCCCTGGACCAGCTTTTTGACGTTGAACTCCGTCTGACCGTGGCGGAGTAGATACAGCTTCTTCATGCTCTCCCCTTCTGCATAACCTGCTTTGCCGGCACAGCCTTACTCGTGGGTATGCCCTACGTAGTCTTCGTCGATCGTGATCTTGGCAATCGACTTGGGATATTCCGATTCGACCCGTTGTGCCAGCGCGTGCTTTAAGTCTTCGGCACTCATCTGCAGATCCGAGGGACGCACGCAGTCAAAGATCACGTTGGTGTGCGTGGGGCCCGGAACACAGCGTAGGTCGTGGATCGAGAGGCGGCTATCAATCTCTTGAGCCATAGCGTTGATGCGCAGATGCATGCTCGCCACCTTTGGATCGTCGGTCACGATGGGGTCGTAATGGAGCGTGACAATCATGCCGTCTTCGTTCCTAAATGCCTGTTCAATGTTGTCGAGCGTGTCGTGACTTTCCAGCGGGCTGGCCTCGGCTGCCATCTCGGCGTGAGCGCTTGCGAACTTTCTGCCTGGGCCGTAGTCGTGAACCATCAAATCGTGAACGCCCAAAACGCCGGGGTAGCTCATGATCTTGTCTCGAATGTGCTTGACCAGCTTGGGATCGGGCGCCTGGCCCAAAAGCGGGCTCACCGTATCCTGGATGAGTTCAAAACCGCTCCAACCAATATAGGCGCCAACGGCAAGTCCAACCCATGCATCAAGATTGATATGCGTCACCTGGGAAACAATCGCGCACGCCAGCACGGCGCCCGTGGCTAGAACATCGTTCTTGGAATCCTGCGCGGTCGCATGCAGCGTCTCGGACTCAATGCGGTCACCGAGCTTTTGGTTAAGGGCCGCCATCCAGAGCTTTACGACCATCGAAAGCACTAGAACTGCCACCAGGGCAAGCGAGAACTCGACAGGTTCGGGGTGGATGACGCGCTCGACCGAGGACTTCACCAGCTCAACGCCAATCAGCAGCACGAGTGCCGCCACGACCAATCCCGAGAGATACTCGTAGCGACCGTGGCCGTAAGGATGCTCGGGGTCGGCCGGCTTGCTCGCCAGCTTAAAGCCCAGCACGCTCACGATATTCGAGCTGGCATCGGACAGGTTGTTCATGGCATCCGCCACGATCGAAACCGATCCCGACAGCACGCCAATTGCACCCTTCGCAGCGCATAGTGCCACATTGGCGACAATACACACCATGCCCGTCAACGTGCCCACGCGCGCACGGTCGCCCTGCGCACGACGAACAATCCACTCGACCATCTACATCCGCCCCCACGGTACTACCTATATATCTATTGCTCAAACGGATTGTAGTGTAGCCACTTTGTCCTCCAGATACAAAAAGGCCGCGACCCACACGGGCCACGGCCTTGGAATGTGGCAAAGGAATCGTCCTTGTGCCGCACAGGTTTACGCGCTTACTTCGGCCGCGCTCTTAGAGGTTTCGGGCAAATCGGCTCCATCCCCCGCCGCCTGCCCCTTCGCCGGAACCACGCCAAAGCAGTAGCTCAGCGCCGCAGACACCGCAAATGCCATACCGCCGGCAGCGCAGCACCACAGCAGGTTCGAGATGCCGCCCGTGGCAAAGCCAATGACCATGAGGACATTCGTCATGCCGATGGTATAGGCCGTAACGTGGCCCACGGCCGCAACAAGGCCTCCGACGGCGCCGCCAATGGCCATGCACGTCAGGCACCTGCCATATTTAAAGCCGCAACCGTACAGCGCCGGCTCGCTTACGCCGCCAAGAACACCCGAGATTGAATAGCCCAGCATGAGAGCCTTCTCGTCCTTATCCGCAACGCGAAGCGACGCGCCAAAGGGCATGCCCCAAACGGCGAACGTTGCCATCGTCGCGGCGATCAAGATGCACGAATCCGTTCCCACACTCATAAACTGCGCATAGGCAAGCGATAGGACAACGTTGCTGACGCCGGCGATCTTTAGGAACTCCCAGCCCGCGGCAAGCCCCATGAGCGTGAGCAGCGACACGATGCCACCGGAATTGCCAAGCATAAACATAAGCTGGCCCAACAGCATGCCCAGATAGCTGCCCGCCGGCGCCGTAATGCACAGGGAAACCGGAACCATGACGAGCATGGTCGCAAACGGAACGAACGAAAACGCCACGGCCTTAGGGATAACGCACGAAAAGAAACACTCCACTCGCCATAGCACGGGCACCGAGATGAGAACCGGGATAGCAGTCGTCGTGTAATCGTTGACCGGCGCGGGAAGCAGACCATACACGGAAGTCATCGATGCCCCCGTCGTCGATGCGGCATCGACGAGCTTAAGCAGATCGGGCGCAATCAATACGCCGCCCAGCATCATGCCCAGCTGCTCCGAGCAACCGAGCTGGCGGGCGGCCGCCCAACCAAGATAGATGGGCAAAAAGTAGTAGCCGGCGTTATAGAGCCAACTGTAGAACAGGCGATAGATTTCGGAATCGGCAGACCACAGGCCCAGCATGCCTTCGCCCATAATGACGGCGACGGTGCGGAACAACGCCGCGCAGACAATAAAGGGCAGCGCCGACATCATGCTTTTGGACAGATATTCCACCACGGCCATGGCGTTTGATGAAACCGTCGTTATAAACGAGGTGTTAGTAACTTGTGACATGGAACGCCTTTCCCAATGTGACATGCGGACTGCCCCTTTGTCACATCGTGCGGTATCGACCGATTGCGCGGTACTTTTCGTAGCGGAGGTTTGTGAGGGTCGCGTCGTCGAGCTGCCCAAGCGTATCGAAGGCATCAAATGCCGAGGACATGACGGCACCGGCGATCTCCTCATGCGACAGGCCCCTATCGTCAACGATGCCGTCGATGATGCCGAGCGCCAACAGATCGGGGGCCGTGAGCTTAAGCGCCTCGGCGGCCTCATTCGCGCGCTCGGTATCCTTCCACAGGATCGACGCACAGGCCTCGGGGCTCACGACCGAATAGGCCGAGCTCGAGAGCATCAGGATGCGGTCGGCCACGGATAGCGCCAGCGCGCCACCAGAGCCGCCCTCGCCTGTCACCACCGAGACAATCGGCGTCTTAAGGCCGCTCATCTCCATGAGATTCTGGGCAATCGCCTCGCCCTGGCCGCGCTCCTCGGCACCGATGCCGCAAAACGCGCCCGAAGTATCGACCAGGCACAGAACCGGTCGACCAAACTTTTCGGCCTGGCGCATAAGGCGACGTGCTTTGCGGTAGCCCTCGGGATGTGCCATACCAAAGTTGCGACGCATGCGCTCTTTGGTCGTGGTACCGCGCTCGATGGCGATGACCGTTACGGGGCGTCCGTCTTTCCAGCCAATGCCAGCCACCACAGCGGCGTCGTCGCCAAAGTAGCGGTCGCCGTGCAGCTCTACGAATCCGTCGAGACCCAACGAGATCATCTCGCCTGCCGTGGCGCGGTTCGCCGAGCGAGTCTGTTTGACGATTTCGAGCGCGCTTTTTGGTGCGGCCGAGCGCTTAAACAAGTGTCCCAGCTTTTTGTCGCGACGACCCGTATGCACGATCTCATGCGGTGCCCCCAGGCCGGGCGCGTGCCCTTCGTGCAGCGCCAGCAGCTCGCCTACCGTGAGCGCAATCTCACCACGCGGAACAACGGCATCGCAAAAGCCGTGCTCCAGCAAAAACTCGGAACGCTGGAATCCCTTGGGCAGACGCTTGTGCATGTTCTGCTCGATCACGCGCGGGCCGGCAAATGCCGTCAGGGCATCGGGCTCGGCCAGGATAATGTCGCCCTCCATGGCAAAGCTCGCGGTTACACCTCCGGTCGTGGGATCGGTGAGCACCGTGATATACAGGCCGCCCGCCTCGCTGTGGCGCCTAACCGCTGCAGAAATCTTGGCCATCTGCATGAGCGAGGTCACGCCCTCCTGCATGCGGGCGCCGCCCGATACGGTAAAGCCAACGACCGGCAGCCCCAACTCGGCCGCGCGCTCAAAGACACGACAGATCTTCTCGCCCACCACGGAGCCCATTGAGCCCATCATAAAGTTGGCATCCATAAAGAAGAGCGCGGTATCGCAGCCGCAGATTTTGCCCCTGCCGCACACAACGGCATCGCGCTCGCCCGAACGCTCGCTCACGCTCTTAAGCTTGTCGGCATAACCGGGAAACGAGAGGAAGTCCTTCGACGCCAGATTGGCATCCCATTCCTCAAAGGTACCCGCGTCGACCGTCATGCGCATGCGCGCGCGACCGCTCACGCGAAAGTGTTTGCCGCAACGAGGGCAGACCTCGAGGTTGTCGTGCAGGCGCGCCTCATCGATCACACGGCGGCACTCCGGGCATTTGACAAACACGTGGCGCGCGGGGAACTCGGCGCACGACTCGGTTATCGGCCCCTCAAGGACATTGACCGTCTTCGCTTTTCTATTCATCAGCATAGAGATGCCCCATCAGATCGGTGTGATACATGCCCGACAAAAACTCGTCGTTTGCCAGCACGTCGAGCTGAAGCTCGCTATTTTCGCTCACGCCCTCAATCACGAGCTCGCCCAGGGCCGAGCGCATCTTGCGAATGGCACCGTCACGCGTGGGCGCGCACACGATGAGCTTGCCGAGCATGGAGTCGTAGTACGGCGGAACTTTCGCTCCGGTAAACATGGCGGAATCCCAGCGCACGCGCGGACCACCCGGCACACGCAACGCGGTGACCGTTCCACATGACGGTAGAAAGTCCGGCGTTTCGGCATTGATGCGGCACTCCATGGCGTGGTTGCGGACCGGTACGTCCTCCTGCTCAAAGGGCAGAGGCTGGCCGGCAGCCACGCGCAGCTGCCACTTAACCAGGTCGGTATCGGTCACAAACTCCGTAACCGGATGCTCCACCTGCAAGCGCGTGTTCATTTCCATAAAGTAGAAATTGCCGTCATCTGAGTACAAAAACTCGATGGTGCCAGCGCCCTCATAGCCAACGGCACGAGCCAGGTCGCGCGCGGCCTTGTGCATGCGCGCGCGAATATCATCGCGTCCGTCGAGGCACGGCGCGGGGCTCTCCTCGATCAGCTTTTGGTTGCGGCGCTGCACCGAGCACTCGCGCTCGCCGAGCGAAAACACATGGCCCTGCTTATCGGCCATAATCTGTACCTCAACGTGATGCGCCGGCGCAACGAACTTCTCCATGTAGCACTCGCCGTCGCCAAAAACGGCCTCACCCTCGGCACGCGCCTCGATGAACGCCTTTGCCGCATCTTCCACGCGCTCGACCTTGCGAATACCGCGACCGCCGCCGCCCGCGCGCGCCTTAATAAGCACGGGGCAGCCGATGCGCTCGGCCTCGGCCGTTGCTTCCTCGGGGCTTTTGAGCAAATCGCAGCCCGGCACGATGGGCACGCCCGCAGCAGCGGCCGTTCGGCGTGCGGCGTCCTTGTCGCCCATGCTGTCGATCACCTCGGCCGAAGGACCGACAAACGCCAGACCGAACTTGTCGCAGTCGCGCACGAAGCTCGCCTTCTCGGAGAAAAAGCCATAGCCGGGATGAATTGCCTTAGCTCCCGACTTTACGGCACAGGTGAGCACGGCATCGTCGTTGAGGTAGCTCTCGGCAAGACGCGGGCCACCGATGCAATATGCCTCGTCGGCAAGCTGCACGTGCAGCGCGTCCGCATCGGCCGTGGAATAGACGGCGACGGTCTTGATGCCCATATCGCGGCACGCGCGGATAACACGGACCGCGACTTCGCCACGGTTGGCAATGAGCACTTTGTCGAACATGAAGCCTTCCTTAACTTTCGTGCATGAGTGCAAAGGACATATCGGCGCGGCAGCAAACCTCACCGTTGACGCTCGCAGTACCCGTCGCAAAGCGGAACGGCCCGCGCGCACGCGTGATGGTGCACACCAGATCAACCGTGTCGCCCGGGCGCACCGGACGCTTAAAGCGCACCTTATCGAGGCTCGTATAGAACGGCGTCGCGCCGCGCGCCTCCTCATCGCCCATCAGCAGCACGCAGCAGTTCTGGGCGAGCATCTCGCACTGAATCACGCCGGGGACGACCGGGTTTCCCGGAAAATGTCCCTGCAAAAAGTACTCGTCGCCTGTAATCGTGATCTTGCCGTGGGCCTCGTCGCCCACCAGCTCGGCTTCGTCGAGCAAAAGCATCGGCTCGCGATGCGGTAACAGCTTCTTGAGCTCTTCTTTGTTCATGGATATCACCTATCCGATCCTCATGAGGCAGCTGCCAAACTCCACGAGGTCGCCATCGGCCACGCAGATCTCGAGCACCTCGCCGTCTGCCTCGGCCGTCACCTCGTTGAGAACCTTCATGGCCTCGATGATGCAAAGGGTCTCGCCGGCCTTGACCTTGGAGCCCACGCGCACAAACGGCTCGTCGCCCGGCGCAGGGGCAGCATAGAAGACGCCCACCATGGGAGCAGTCACCTCGGTGCCCTTGGGCTCCGGCGCGGCGGCAGGCCCCTGCGCGGCGGGCTCCGGCGCGGCGGCAGGCATGGCGACAGGAGCCACCGCCGGAGCGGCCACGGCACCCGGCATAGGCATGGGCACGGCAACCGGCTGCGCGGCACTCGCGCGCTCGAGTTCGACCGCGGTGCCATCGGGCTCCTCAACACGTACGCGCGTAAGGCCGCGGTCCTCCATCACATCGGCTATCTCGGCAAGTCTTTTGGAATCCATGCTCTAGCTCCTCGTATATCTACGCAGCGCGATGGCGGCGTTGTGCCCGCCAAAGCCCAGGTTGGTCGAAAGCGCCCAGGTAAGGTCGGCGCGAACCGCTCGAATAGGCGTGTAATCAAGATCGCAGGCGGGATCGGGCGTGTGGTAGTTAATGGTCGGGGGCACCACGCCCTGCTCGAGCGCCATGGCACAGGCCATGACCTCGATGGCCCCCGTGGCACCGATCATGTGCCCCGTCATCGACTTGGTCGACGAGACATGTGCGGCGCGCGCCGCGTCCTCGCCGAGCGCCCGCTTAATGCCCGCCGTCTCGGAGGAATCGTTGAGCTTGGTCGAGGTGCCGTGGGCATTGATGTAGAGGCCCTCGGAAGGCTTGACGTCGCCCTCGACCACCGCCAGCGATATCGCGCGGGCAATGCCGGCAGCCTCGGGATCGGGACTCGTGATGTGATAGGCATCATCGGTGTTGCCGTAGCCCACGACCTCGGCATAAATGTGCGCACTGCGCGCCTGCGCATGTTCCATGCTCTCGAGCACGAGCACGCAGGCGCCCTCGCCCATCACAAAGCCGTCGCGGTCTGCATCGAACGGACGGCAGGCCGTCGCGGGATCGGGGTTGGTGGTCAATGCGCGGCAGGACGTAAAGCCCGCAACGGCATCGGGGATAATTGCGGCCTCGGCGCCGCCCGCGAGGATCGCGTCGGCATAGCCGTGCTTGATGGCGCGGAACGCCTCACCCACCGCATGGGCAGAAGTCGCGCAGGCAGTCACGACGGGTAGGGTCGGGCCCTTTGCCTTATGGCGAATCGCGATGTTGCCCGAAGCCATGTTGGGAATCATCATCGCGATCATGTAAGGCGATGCGCGACGAGGCCCCCGATCGGCGATCGCGTGGACGTTGTCGACGAGTGTCTGCATGCCGCCCACACCCGAGCCCACGTAGACGCCCAGGCGCTCTCGATCGATGGCGCCTTCGACATCAAAGCCCGCATCGTGCATGGCCTCGTCCGAAGCCGCCATCGCAAACTGAACGCAGGGGTCGAGATGCCTGGCGTCACGCTTGCCAAAGTAATCGTTGCCGTCAAAGCCCTTGACCTCGGCCGCCACCTTGACGGCAAACGCATCGGTATCGAAGTGCGTGATCGGGCCGATGCCGCACGTGCCAGCGCACATGGCCGCCCAGGTGGCAAGCGCGGTGTTACCGAGCGGCGATACGGCACCTATGCCGGTAATTGCAACTCTCTGTTCCATCATGGTCTCCTCATCCAAGCCGTTCTTCGGCCCTGATTTCTACATCGCCATTCCGCCGTCAACGCGTACGACCTCGCCCGTAATGTAGGCAGCCGCATCGCTCGCCAAAAAGCGCACCACGCCGGCCACTTCCTCGGGGCGCGCCATGCGCTTTAGGGGAATCTGCTCCTCGGTTGCCGCGCGAACCTTCTCCGAGAGCTTTGACGTCATATCCGTCTCGACAAACCCCGGGGCGACCGCGTTCACTCGTACGCCGCGGGGTGCAAGCTCGCGCGCTACCGCCTTGGTCAGGCCGATGACGCCCGCCTTGGAGGCAGCGTAGTTGGCCTGCCCGGCATTGCCCATCAGGCCCACGACCGAACTCATGTTGATGACGCAACCGCCGCGCTGGCGCATAAAGGTCTTGGTGAGCGCGCGCGTCATATTGAACGTGCCCTTGAGATTGACATCGAGCACGCGGTCGAAGGCATCGTCGCCCATACGCATGAGCAGACCGTCGCGCGTTATGCCGGCGTTGTTGACGAGCGCCCAAATGGAGCCAAAGTCGTTGAGGACCGCTTCCACGCACGCGTTGACGGCAGCGGGGTCGGCCACGTCGCATTGATATGCGCGTGCCGCGGCGCCAGCCGCCTCGCAGGCTTCGCACGTCTCGCGCGCCGCATCGACGCTGCCGGCATAGACGACGGCGATATCAAAGCCGTCCTCCGCCAGACCGACAGCGCAGGCGCGGCCGATACCGCGCGAGCCGCCCGTAACCAGCACCACGCGACGTGAGTCGTTGCGCTCGAGCGCGCCGTTGTTCAAGTTGCCCATGTCATTCCTTTCGGGTTACAGCCCTGTGGACTATGCGAGCTCGTCGGCAATAGCTGCGACCTGCTCGGCCGTTTCGCACGAATACACGCGAACGTCGCTCAGCGTACGCTTGACCAGGCCCGACAGCGTTTTGCCGGGGCCGACCTCAATAAACGTGTCGATCCCCTGATCCTGCAGAGTATGCAGCGTGTCGACCCAGCGAACGGCATGACTCACCTGGTTGACCAAGACATCTGATGCCGCTCGCGGGTCCGCCGGATAGGGCGCCGCCGTCATGTTTGCCATGACCGGAATCAGCAGCGGAGACGGCGCGTGGCCGGCTTGGATATACGTCGCCAGCCCCTCAGTCGCCTCGGCCATATAGGGGCTATGGAATGCACCCGACACCGCGACCCTCATGGCCCGGCCACCAGCCTCTTTTACCAGGGCGTCGAGGGTCTGCAACGCATCGGGCGCTCCGGCCACAACCGTCTGCTGGGGGCTGTTGTAGTTGACCGGCCAGCAGTCCTCGCCGGCCTGTTTTGCCAGGCCCTCGACTTGCACCGCATCGAGCTTGATGACGGCGCGCATGCCGCCCGGATGGCGCTCGGCAGCCGCGGCCATCAGCGCCGCGCGCTCGCACACGAGCTCAAAGCCCGCTCGCGTATCGAATGCCCCCGCAAAGGTGAGCGCGGCGACCTCGCCCAGCGAGAATCCCGCACAGGCGGCAGGCACCACGCCGCGCTCACGCAGAGCGATAGCCGCTGCCAGGTCGTGAACGAACACGCACGGCTGCGTGTTCTCGGTCTGCGAGAGCTCCTCCTTGGAGGCGCTCCGGCACTGCTCACTGGTCCCCGGACGCACCTCATCGGCGATTGCAAACACCTCAGCAGCCGCCGGCGATGCCTCGATCAGGTCGACGCCCATCGCGGGGTGTTGGGCACCCTGGCCGGCAAACAGAAACGCTACGCTACCCATGCGGACGCACCCTTCAGGACGCGCTCGGCGCCATCGACCAGATCGTCAACGATTTCACGTGCGCTCTGGCGCTCGCTAACCATGCCGGCAATCTGTCCACACAAAAACGAACCCTCTTCGTAGTTGCCGTCCTTGGCGGCCTTGCGAAGGGCGCCCGTGCCCATGGCCCCGAGTTCCTCGACACTTACGCCAGCCGCCTCGCTCTTGGCATAGGCGTTGGTGAAGGGGCTCTTGAGGGCGCGCACCGGATGTCCCGTCGAGCGACCGGTCGCACGCGTCGAAGTGTCGTTGGCCTTCAGGACCATCTCCTTGTACTGCTCCGAGACGGTGCACTCATTTGCGACCAGAAAGCGCGTACCCACCTGCACGCCGGCGGCACCCAGCATAAAGGCGGCCGCCACGCCGCGGCCGTCGGCAATACCGCCGGCGGCCACGACGGGAATGTCGACCGCATCGACGACCTGCGGCACCAGCGCCATCGTCGAGGTCTCGCCAATATGGCCGCCCGATTCGGTGCCCTCGGCAACAACCGCCGTGGCTCCACGACGCGCCACGAGGCGCGCCAGCGCCACCGAGGCAACGACCGGGATGACCTTGATGCCCGCCTCGTTCCACGCCTTCATGTACTTGGCGGGATTGCCGGCGCCTGTCACGACGACCGGCACTCGCTCGTCAATCACAACCTGCGCGACCTCGTCGGCAAACGGGCTCATGAGCATGACGTTGACGCCAAAGGGCTTATCCGTCTTGGTGCGCAGCTCGTGAATCTGATCGCGCAACCAGTTTGCGTCGGCATTCATGGCCGCGATAATCCCTAAGCCGCCTGCCTCGGACACGGCAGACGCCAGCGAGGCATCGGCAATCCAGGCCATGCCGCCCTGGAACACGGGCTTTTCGATGCCGAGCAGCTCGCAGAGAGGAGTCTTGAGCATCTCTACTTCTCCAATGCCGCCTCAACCGTATCGACGAACTCGCCGACCGTCTTAGGGTTCTCCTCGGTATCGAGCTGAATATCGAACTCGTCCTCGACGGCCACGAGAATCTCGACGGTACCCAGACTGTCGAGGCCGATCTCCTCGAGCGTGGACTCGGGCTTCATCTCGACGTCGTCAAGGCCGGCGGTCTCGCGGATAACGTCGCAAACGCGCTCGAAGGTCTTCTGATCTGCCATGGTAGTTCTCCTTTGTTTGTGCCCTAGGGGCGTTTTTATTTCCTATGTGCGACTACTTCCAACGAAGCAAATAGCCACCTATATCCAGGCCGGCGCCAAATCCAACGAGGGCGATGGTGTCGCCCGCATTCAGTGCGTCGGTACGTGCCAGCCGGTCAAGCGCAAAGGGAATGCAGGCGCTCGAAATGTTGCCGGTCTCGCGCAACGTGCGAACCACGCGCTCGTCCGGCACGCCCAGGCGCTTGATCGCCTGGTTCAAAATTCGCTCGTTGGCCTGATGGAATACAAAATGGTCGATGTCCTCGACCGCGATACTCGCGTCGCAGGCGAGCTTATGGACCGTGTCGCAGATGGCGTTGACGCCGAACTTGAACACGCGGCGGCCATTCATGGACAGCACGCTCTCGCTATCTGCGGAGGCCTTAAACGGCGAGGTACCGACCAGACCGGGAACGCGCAACGTCTCGACGTCGGGCGCCGTCGAAAGCTCAACGGCAAGGGGGTTGTCTCCCCCAGCCCCAATCACTGCGGTGCCTGCCCCATCGCCAAAGAGCACGCACGTGGCACGGTCGGTCCAATCGAGCACGCGCGTCATCTGCTCGGCGGCAACGACCAGCACGTGCTCGGCGCGACCGCGGGCGATATAGCCCTCGGCGACATCGAGCGCAAATACGAAGCCGGCACAAGCCGCCGAGACATCGAAGGCAGGGCACGTCGCGCCTAGTCGCTCAGCAACGGCACACGCCTCAGCGGGAACAAGGTGATCACCTGTCGTCGTCGAGCAGACGATCAGATCCAGCTGGCTCGCGTCGATTCCGGACACCCGGAGTGCCCGCTCGCTCGCCGCTACGGCAAGGTCGTCAAGTGACTCGGTGGTGCAGACGTGGCGGCTCTTGATACCTGTGCGGGTAAAAATCCACTCATCCGAGGTATCGAGGAACTCGGACAGCTCGTCATTGGAAACACTGCGCTCGGGAAGCGCCGAGCCTGTTCCAAGAATCGTGAAACCCATCACTAACCTCCTTTGAGTTGTTGACGTGTTTACATCGACCAAGAGAGGATAGCGCATTTCAGTCGTTGTTGACGTGTTAACATTAAATTGTCCAAATGCGACAAAGGCTTCACATTGTGTCTGTCTCTCGACACCATTGCGTTATTCACTTATTAATTAAGGAGGTGGCAGCCGCTATGGATGCCCAATTAACGATAGTCGACGTAACCGGATCGACCAACGATGACCTGCTCGAAGCAGGAAAACAGGGTGCGCCGCACGGCACGGGACTTGCCGCCCGCGCGCAAACGGCAGGACGCGGCCGACGCGGCCACAAGTGGGATTCAACCGCCGGCAACTTATTGCTCTCGATTGTCCTACGTCCACGTGTTGATCCCGCCAAGTACTCTGGACTTGCCGCCGTCAGCGGCCTAGCGGTGCTCGAGGCGCTCGAGGCGCAAGGTCTTGCTAACGAGATCGGCCTCAAATGGCCCAACGACCTCGTCGCGCGAGGACATAAGCTCGGTGGCATTTTGGTCGAGGCGGCACGCGACAACAAAGGCATGCCCTTCGCCGTATGCGGCATTGGCGTCAATGTGAACTATGCGCCCCAAGAGGTGCCCGATGGCGGCTTACCGGCAATCGGTCTCTCGGACCTTAACGAGAACGTTCCTGCCGTCGACATGCTCCTCGATGAGGTCTATCACGCAGTTATAGACGCTGTAGATGCCTGGGCAGAGCGCCTCAACGCCAATGAAAAAGACGCCGGTCCGCTCGCGCCCGTCCACGACGAATATATCGCTCACCTCAATTGGATTGGGAAGCACGTTCTCGCCCGCTCACCCGCTGGAGACGAGCTGGCACGCGGCATCTTTAAAACCGTCGATGCCTTTGGTCGCGCGTGCATCAAGACGGAAGACGGCTTGCGATCCTTCCATTTTGAGGAGGCATCGCTGCGTCCCGTGAGTGAATAGGGTGCCACAGCCAGCCGCTCGGCAGCCTTACCCGGCGATCCAAACCCATCATGCCAAACAAAAGGACCCCGCTACCGTAACGGCAGCGGGGCCCTGTAAGCTATGAGCGATATCGCTTAGAGCTTGATGTCGATGTCGACGCCAGCGGGGAGGTCGAGACGCATGAGCGAATCAACGGTGCCCGAGGTGGGGTCGAGGATGTCGATGAGGCGCTTGTGGGTGCGCATCTCGAACTGCTCACGGGAGTCCTTGTTCACGTGCGGCGAGCGGATAACCGTGTACAGGTTGCGCTCGGTGGGCAGGGGGACAGGACCGGAAACGCGAGCGCCGGTCTTCTGAGCGGTCTCGACGATGAGCTTCGCGGACTGATCGACGACCTCGTGATCATAGCCCTTGAGGCGAATGCGGATCTTCTGGGTAGCCAACTTAAACCTCCAAAGAGTGCGAGAGATGTTCTCGCGGATTACGTAACAGGGAGCTCGAACTTAGGCGTTCTTGCTCATGACCTCGTCCACGATGGACTTGGGCGCGGGCTCATAAGAGTCGAACTGCATCGTGTAGGATGCACGGCCCTGGGTCTGGGAGCGAAGGTCGGTAGCGTAACCGAACATCTCGCCCAGCGGCACCTTGGCACGGATGAGCTTGCTGTTCTTGCGATCCTCCATGCCCTCGATCTTGCCGCGGCGACCGGAGAGGTTGCCCATAACGTCGCCCATGTACTGCTCGGGGGTCTCGACCTCGACAGCCATGATCGGCTCGAGCAGCTGCGGATCGGACTTCTTGAGGGCGTCCTTGATAGCCATGGAACCGGCGATCTTGAAGGCGGCCTCGGAGGAGTCGACCTCGTGGTAAGAACCGTCGAACAGGGTGACCTTAACGTCGAGGACCGGGAAGCCGGCGATAACACCGGTGTTCAGGGCCTCCTGGATGCCCTTGTCGATGGACGGGATGTACTCCTTGGGCACGACGCCGCCGACGATAGCGTTGACGAACTCGTAGCCGAAGCCCTCCTCCATCTTCTCGAGCTTGATGACGGCGTGGCCGTACTGACCGCGACCACCGGACTGACGGACGAACTTGCCCTCAGCCTTCTCGACGTCGTGACCAGCGGTCTCGCGGTAGGCAACCTGGGGCTTACCAACGTTAGCGTCAACCTTGAACTCGCGGAGCAGACGGTCGACGATGATCTCGAGGTGCAGCTCGCCCATGCCGGCGATGATGGTCTGGCCGGTCTCGTGGTTGGTGGACACCTGGAAGGTCGGGTCCTCCTCGGCGAGCTTGGTCAGAGCCAGGGACATCTTGTCCTGCTCGGCCTTGGTCTTGGGCTCGATGGCAACGTCGATAACGGGCTTAGCGAACTCGATCTTCTCGAGGACGATCTCCTTGCCCTCGGCGCACAGGGTGTCACCGGTGGTGGAGTTCTTGAAGCCGACGCAAGCGACGATGTCGCCGGCGGCAGCGTCGTCACGGTCGATACGCTCGGCGGCGTTCATCTCGAGGATGCGGCCGAGGCGCTCACGCTGACCGTTGGAAGCGTTGACAACGTAGGAGCCGGACTCGGCGCGGCCGGAGTAAACGCGGACGTAGGTGAGCTTACCGACGAACGGGTCGGTCATGATCTTGAAGACCAGGCCGGAGAAGGGCTCGTCGAAGGAAGGATGACGCTGGATCTCCTCGCCGGTGTCCGGATCGGTACCGGTGACGGCCTCGACGTCGAGCGGGCTGGGCAGGTAGTCGACGACAGCGTCGAGCAGCTCCTGGACGCCCTTGTTCTTGTAGGCGGAGCCCACGAAGACGAGGTTGAGCTCGTTGGCCAGAACGCCCTTACGCAGAGCAGCCTTGAGCTCCTCGACGGTGAAGTCCTCCTCCATGAGGATCTTCTCCATGAGCTCGTCGTCAAAGCTGGCAGCAGCGTCAAGGAGCTCCTCGCGCTTGGTGGCAGCGATGTCGGCAAACTCAGCCGGGATCTCGTCCATCGGCTCGGGGTAGGTCATACCCTTCTCGTCGGCCTTGAAGTCCCAAGCAGTCATGGTGACCAGGTCGATGACGCCCCAGAAGTTGTCCTCGGCGCCCATCGGGACCTGAGCGGCCACGGCGTTAGCGTCGAGACGATCCTTCATGGTCTCGATAGCGTTGAAGAAGTCAGCGCCCACGCGGTCATACTTGTTGATGAAGGCGATGCGGGGAACGTTGAAGGTGGAAGCCTGACGCCAAACGGTCTCAGACTGGGGCTGAACGCCGGCAACGGCGTCGAAGACGGCGACAGCGCCATCGAGGACGCGCAGGCAGCGCTCGACCTCGGCGGTGAAGTCAACGTGGCCCGGGGTGTCGATGATCTGGATGCGGTAGTCCTTACCGTCCTTGTTCCAGAAGCACGTGGTAGCAGCGGAGGTAATGGTTACGCCGCGCTCCTGCTCCTGAACCATCCAGTCCATGGTGGCAGCGCCCTCATGGACCTCACCGATCTTGTGGGTCTTACCGGTGTAGTAAAGAATACGCTCGGTCGTGGTGGTCTTACCGGCATCGATGTGAGCCATGATGCCGATGTTACGGGTATCGGAAAGCTTGTACTTAGGCTTAGCCATGTTAGTTCCTTACCTTAACTTACCAACGATAGTGAGAGAACGCGCGGTTGGCCTCGGCCATCTTGAAGACGTCCTCACGCTTCTTGACGGAAGCGCCCAGGCCGTTGGAAGCGTCGAGGATCTCGTTGGCGAGACGCTCGGCCATGGTCTTCTCCTTGCGAGCGCGGGAGAAGTTGACGATCCAGCGAATGCCCAGAGCGGTGGAACGACGGGAGTTGACCTCCATCGGGACCTGATAGGTAGCGCCACCGACACGCTTGGGCTTAACCTCGAGCGTGGGCTTGACGTTGTCCATAGCCTTCTTGAAGGTAGCGAGAGCGTCGCCACCCTCGGACTTCTCGGCAACGATCTCGAAAGCGGTGTAAACGATGCGCTCAGCGGTGGCCTTCTTGCCGTCAAGAAGGACCTTGTTGATGAGCTGAGTCACCAGGCGGTTGTTGTAAACGGCGTCAGGCTGAACCTCACGACGATTAGCTGCTGCACGACGCGGCATGTGAAATCTCCTTAAGTGTCTACCGTGCGGCGCTTAGGCGGCACACGGCGAAAGTATCAAAACGTTATCTGGCTTATTTAGCCTTGGGGCGCTTAGCACCGTACTTGGAACGGGCCTGCATACGGTTCTGGACCGGAGCAGCGTCGTAGGCGCCACGGATGACGTGATAACGGACACCAGGGAGGTCACGGACACGACCGCCGCGGACGAGCACGATGGAGTGCTCCTGCAGGTTGTGGCCCTCACCCGGGATGTAAGCGGTAACTTCGATGCCGTTGACGAGGCGAACACGGGCAACCTTACGAAGAGCCGAGTTCGGCTTCTTGGGGCTCGTGGTGAAGACGCGGGTGCACACGCCGCGCTTCTGGGAGTTGTGCTGCAGAGCAGCGTTCTTGGACTTCTTGGGCACGGAACGACGGCCCTGGCGAACCAGCTGGTTAATAGTAGGCAAAGCGTACTCCTTCTCGAATGATTCCAGCTTTCTGTAAAGTGCAACGGCTTGAATCGAGGGGTCAGCATCCCCCTACGAAACACGCAGTTCGATAGGATACGTGGCGTTAGCTGTGCCGTCAACAGACCACGCCGCCGGGCGTATCCCAAAATAGCTATATTTCCGCAAAGCCTCCATAAAAGGAATCCCCGCCTGTGCGCAAGTGCCCATTCCAGCCGTCCATGTAACGCAAAATAGGCCGCTTCCCCTCTTGGGAAGCGGCCCAGACCTTACGAATAGACGATGGTAAAGGGTACTTCTGTTTCGGTCTCTCCTGTTGATGTGTACCTCGTGCCCTCAAGGGTTACTGAGACCACTTGGTCGACATCAATCAACTTCGTTGGCACCCAAATGTTCTCTCCGCTATTGCGCGCCATCGAAACATAGAAATTGTACGCCCCTGCGTCGTCATCTTCGATAATCTGCTCCGATCCATCCTTGTAGGTAACCGTCAACTTCTTCGTGACTGCGTCAATGCCCAGATCATCGATGTGCGTCTGGATGGAAAACGGGCTGATCTCGAGAGGCGAGTCATCGGAGCGGAGTTCCTTAGTATCGACGTACGCTCCAACGCTAAACTCGGGCGTCGATGCCTCGAACGGCTTCGCATCCTCTCCTTCGCCCTCGGTCCACGAGATATTCCAGGTGACCGCATGTTGAAAACCTCGCTCGCGATCCATAGAAGCAAAGTACATCGTGCCATTAATGACAGTATCGCTTGATGTGTCCTTATCAATGGTGCAGCGTGTGTCAGCCCATTCCTCGCCGAAGTTCATGCTGGGTGTACCGATGCCTTGTTCTTCTTCACCATAGAGAACAAGTTCGCCTGTCTCTGCTGCCGGCTTGTAGTAGTTAACACCATTTGGATTGGACAGCGTAAACGTCACAGCACCGCAGCCGTTTTGGTCGATAGCCATATCATGAATGTCGAGTGTATAGCCGTTGCCCTCGACGGACAGATTGACCTTCTGTACTGAACCCTCCAAGCTTTGGGGCGCGATACCATCACCAAACTCTCTGGTGTAGGTATATTTAGTCCCCGACGAGCCACCTTGAGTCCAGGTAACGGACTCTCCGTTGCCATGGTTTCCCCAGGCAGAGGCAAAATAACTGGAATTGACAACGGCGTAGGCGACCCCTCCGGTCGCCAACACCCCGGCAAGGCATCCGATCACAGCAACATACAGAGGCTTCGCGTGACCCTTTCGGCGAAGCGGCTCACCAGCAGCGGCATAAAGAACACGGTCAGCAAGATCGCTATCGGCTTGGACGGACTCGAAGGCCTGCTTGATTTGGTTGGATTTCACGGTCGCCCTCCTCTAGGATGAACTTGAGTTTCGATCTGCCGCGAGCTAAACGCGTTCGAACGGTCGCGGCTGGTACGTGCAACAACTCGGCAATCTCTGAAGTCGAGAAGCCCAGATAGTAATAGAGCACGATGGGGATACGAAATCGTTCTGGAAGCCGCATGACGTCCGACAGGACGGCCTTGGTCTCGTCCTGCGCCATCGAAAGCGAATCGGCCAGGTTCTCAATATCCTCCACGCGTCTCCACGGCTTTCGAAAGAGAGATTTGCATTCATTGATCGTGACCCGGATAAGCCATCGACGAAGATGTTCCCAGCTTTCAAATTGCGCATCGCTTTTGAGTAACTTCAGAAAGACGTCTTGAGCGACATCGTCGGCGTCGGCGCGATCACGCAGGTACGTCAACGCGATCCGAAACACGACATCCCGGTGGTCTTCGACCGCCTGTCTAAATGCTTGTTCTTCCATAATCACCTCCCGGTGACGTTAATAGTTCTCGATGAGGCCCTCACCATAGATACGCTCTGACCGGACGAAATGTTTCAAATTCAAGCAGGAAAAACCTACCAAAATAAACCTGTCCCTTTTTTGGCAAGGGATCAACGGAACGCAACAGGTTGAGCATACGCAAGCGAGCGGCCCCCAGAGCGTACAAGGTGGCATGAAAAAGGCAGGGCATTGACCTTTTGGTCATGCCCTGCCTTTTGAATGACAGATTGTAGCTCTGGGGGCCGCGCAGCGACGGAGGTCGCCGCCGTTCGTTAGAACGGCGGAACTAGTTACTCCTCGTCGTTGTCCTTGGCCTCTTCGGCGTCGTCGGTGTCCACGAGCTGGTTGAGCAGCTCGTCGAGGGAAGCCATGTCCTCGTTGATCGCGCCGTTGGCGGGAGCCTTCTTGTCGTCGATCGGGGCGCCCAGGAGCTCCTCGTCGGCGTCGGCGTGATGCGTCGGAGCGGAGGTACCCAGCAGGATATCGTCCGGACCGTCGGGGCTAAAGACCATCTGCAGCAGCTGCGAGAGGTCTTCCTCGTCGGCAACGTCGTCGTTGTTCTCGAGGATGTAGAGCAGATCGTGGGCCTCCAGGCCGTCACGGAGCTCCTCGATCGCCTTGGCGCCGATGCCATCGATGCGCAGCAGATCCTCCTCGGACTTGCCAACCAGGTCGCCGACCGTCTCGATGCCAACCTCGCTGAACTTGTTGGTCCAGCGCTGCGACACGCCCAGGTCGTCGAACAGGTACAGACGAGCCTTCTCGGCGGAGATGGTGTGGCCGTTGCGGGTGAACGAACCGTCAGCACCACCGAACTCGTCGTAGCCGGCCCAGTCGAGCTGCTGCGGGAGCTGCTCGTCCAGGTCCTTGAGCTCCACAGGAGCCCACTCGGGCAGCGACTTGGCGTTGGGCGAAGCCGGGCCGTCGATGTCCACGTAGCCGTCGGCCGTGCGATACGTCAGCTTGGCGTTGGCGTACGGCTTGAGGCCGGTACCAGCCGGGATCTTCTTACCGACGATGACGTTGGACTTAAGGTCGAGCAGGTGGTCGACCTTGCCCTCGATGGCAGCCTCGGTAAGGACGCCAGCGGTACGGATGAACGAAGCGCTCGACAGCCAGGAGTCGATGTTGGACGCGACCTTGAGCGTACCCAGGATGACGGGCTCGGCCACGGGAGCCTGACCGCCCAGACGGGCAACGCGCTCGACCTCGTCGGCAAACTCGTAGCGGTCGACGTACTGACCAAGCAGGTACTTGGAGTCGCCGGGGTTGGTGATCTGAACGCGACGCAGCATCTGACGTGCGAGCACCTCGATGTGCTTGTCGTTCAGGTCGACGCCTTGGCTGGTGTAGACGTCCTTGACGCTCTCGACGAAGGTGTGCATCGTCGACTCGATGTCGGTCAGCTTGCGCAGGTTGCGGAAGTTAACGAAGCCCTTGGTGATCTGGTCGCCGGCGCGAACCTCGCAGCCGTCCTCGATCTCGGGCATGAAGCGCACCGAAGCGGGGACGCGACGCTCGTCGAGGACACGGGTGTGATCCTCGGAGTCGGTGAGCGTCAGCACGTACTCGGACTTCTCGGGCTTAATCGAGAGGTGGCCGGAGTACGGAGCCAGCTCGGCCTCGCGACCCAGGATCTTCTCGTTGACGTTGCCGACGATATCGAACATACGGCTGACCGTAGGCAGACCCTGCGTAATATCGTCGACGCCAGCGACGCCGCCGGAGTGAATGGTACGCATCGTAAGCTGCGTACCGGGCTCGCCGATGGACTGGGCGGCAATAATGCCGACCGCGGTACCGATGGCGACCGGACGACGGGTGGAAAGATCCCAGCCGTAGCACTTCTGGCACACGCCGTACTTGGAGCGGCAGGTGAGCAGCGCGCGAAGCTTGACCTTCTTAAGGCCGGCATCGACCATCTTCTGGATGTCAGCGACCTTCTCGATGTAGCCGTCCTGCTCAAAGAGCACGGTGCCATCGGGAGCCACGACGTCCTCAATGAAGCAACGGCCGACGAGGTCGGTGTTGAGGTCGGTGGTGCCGGGGATGATGAGGTTGTAGGTGACGCCCTCGTGCGTACCGCAGTCCTCCTCGCGGACGATGACGTCCTGGGCCACGTCGACCAGACGACGGGTCAGGTAACCAGAGTCCGAGGTGTGGGATGCGGTATCGACCAGGCCCTTACGGGCGCCGTAGGTCGAAATGAAGTACTCGAGCGGCAGCAGGCCCTCGCGGAAGTTCGCCTTAATGGGAAGGTCGATCGTCTCGCCGGACATGTCTGCCATCAGGCCACGCATGCCGCCGAGCTGACGCAGCTGGGTCTTAGAACCACGGGCGCCGGAGTCGGCCATCATGTAGAGCGGGTTCTCCTCGTCGAACAAGTCGAGCATGAGCGCTGCAACCTTATCGGTACAAGCGGTCCACTCGTTAACGACTTCGATGTGCCGCTCCGTCTCGTTGATGAAGCCCTCCTCGAAGTACTCGTTGATCTGGTCGACGTTGGCCTGGGCGCGATCGAGCAGCTCCTGCTTCTCGGCAGGGATGAGAGCGTCCCACACCGAGATGGTGAGGCCAGCGCGGGTAGCGTAGTGGAAGCCGGAGTACTTGATGGCGTCGAGGATCGGGCCGACCTTGGCCTCGGGGTAACGATCGCAGCAGTCCGCAACCAGCTTGGCCACATCGCCCTTGACCATCTTGTAGTTCATGAACTCGTAGTCTTCGGGCAGGCACTGGCGGTTGAAGATGATGCGGCCGATAGAGGTCTCGAAGCGCGCGGTCTTGTTGCCGGTGACGTCGTAGTCGACGAACTCGTTCTTGCCGTTCTTGACGCGGAAGATACGGGTGCCGTCCTCGTTGATGACGTTGGCGTTCTCGGCGGACACGCGGACCTGAATCTTGGCCTGCATGTCGACCTCGGAGCGGCAGTCATAGGCGTGCAGCGCGTCGTCGAAGCTGGCGAACACGTGGTTCTCGCCCGGCAGACCGTCGCGGACCTGGGTCAGGTAGTACACACCAATAATCATGTCCTGCGAGGGGATGTTGACCGGCTTGCCGGATGCCGGCGAGCGCAGGTTGTTCGCAGAGAGCATGAGCACGCGAGCCTCGGCCTGAGCCTGGCTGGACAGCGGCACGTGGACAGACATCTGGTCGCCGTCGAAGTCGGCGTTGAAGGGCGAGCAGACCAGCGGGTGCAGGTGGATAGCCTTGCCCTCGACCAGAACCGGCTCAAAGGCCTGGATAGACAGACGGTGCAGGGTCGGTGCGCGGTTGAGCAGCACGACGCGGCCGTCGATGACCTCTTCGAGGATATCCCACACAAAGGTGGCACCGCGGTCGATAGCGCGCTTGGCGCCCTTGATGTTCTCGACCTTGCCAAGCTCGACCAGGCGCTTCATGACGAAGGGCTTGAAGAGCTCCAGCGCCATGGTCTTGGGCAGACCGCACTGGTGCAGCAGCAGCTTGGGGTCGGTAACGATAACCGAACGGCCGGAGTAGTCGACACGTTTACCCAGCAGGTTCTGGCGGAAACGACCCTGCTTGCCCTTGAGGGCCTCGGCGAGCGACTTGAGCGGGCGACCGCCACGGCCAGAGACCGGGCGACCACGACGGCCGTTGTCGAACAGGGCGTCCACGGACTCCTGGAGCATGCGCTTCTCGTTGTTCACGATGATCGCAGGGGCGTCCAGGTCGAGCAGGCGCTTGAGTCGGTTGTTACGGTTGATCACGCGACGGTACAGGTCGTTGAGGTCGGACGCGGCGAAGCGGCCGCCGTCGAGCTGGACCATCGGGCGCAGATCGGGCGGAATGACCGGGATGACGTCCAGAATCATGTTCGCGGGGCTGTTGCCACCCTTCAGGAAGGCGTCAACGACCTCGAGGCGCTTGACGGCCTTCTCGCGCTTCTGCTTCTGAGAATCCTCGTCAGCGATGATGGCCTTGAGCTTCTCGGCCTCGGAGGGGAGGTCGATGGCAGCGAGCAGGTCGCGGACGGCCTCGGCACCCATACCACCCTTGAAGTACATGGAGTAGTAACGGGTCATCTCGCGGAACAGCGGCTCATCGGAGATGAGGTCGCGCTCGGTGAGCTTCATGAAGGCGTTGAAGGCGTCCGTGCGGAGCTGCTTCTCGTCCTTGCACTCTTCCTCGATATCGACGATGCCAGAGGCGATCTCCTCGGGGGTCAGCGGCTCCTCGTCGGAGAACTCGTCAAAGTTCTCGGGGTCGCCCTGCTCCTTGAGGGACTCGATCTGGCGGGCGCACTCGGCATCGATCTCTTCCAGATCGGCGGCGAGCTCCTCGCGCAGGTCGTCGGCGTCGGCCTCGCGAGCCTCGTAGTCAACCTCGGTGATGATGTAGCTGGCAAAGTACAGAACCTTCTCGAGGTCCTTGGACTTGATGTCGAGCATACGGCTCATCGGGAAGCTCGTGGGGCTCTTGAAGTACCAGATGTGGGACACGGGAGCGGCGAGCTCGATGTGGCCCATGCGGTCGCGACGCACCTTGGCCGAGGTGACCTCGACGCCGCAGCGCTCGCAGACGATGCCCTTAAAGCGGATGCCCTTGTACTTGCCGCAGGAGCACTCCCAGTCCTTGGCGGGACCGAAGATCTTCTCGCAGAACAGGCCGTCCTTCTCGGGCTTGAGGGTACGGTAATTGATGGTCTCCGGCTTCTTGACCTCACCGTGCGACCAGGAACGGATCTGGTCGGCGGAGGCAAGGGAGATCTTTACCGAGTCAAAATCAGTAGCTTCGAAATCTGCCACAGTCAACTACTCCTTATCAGTGGTCGTGGCGGCGACAGCCTCGGGTGCCTCGGCGGTCTCGGCATCCTCGGCCTCGACGTCGGTGTCAACGCCGGCGAGCGCAGCCAGGTCGTCGAGAGCAGAGGTCTCCTCGGCGGTCACAGGGGCGGAGGCGTCCTCGTCGGCATCGTGCATGGGCTCGATGTCCAGCGCGAGGGAGCGGATCTCCTTGACGAGAACCTTGAAGGACTCGGGGATACCCGGGACAGGAACGTTCTCGCCCTTGACGATGGACTCGTAGGTCTTGACGCGGCCCACGGTATCGTCGGACTTGACGGTCAGGATCTCCTGCAGGACGTTGGAAGCGCCGTAAGCGTACAGTGCCCAAACTTCCATCTCGCCGAAGCGCTGGCCGCCGAACTGGGCCTTGCCGCCCAGAGGCTGCTGGGTAACCAGGCTGTAAGGGCCAGTCGAACGGGCGTGGATCTTGTCGTCGACCATGTGGCCGAGCTTGAGGATGTAGGACGTACCCACGGTAATGGGCTCGCGGAACTCCTCGCCGGTGCGGCCGTCGAACAGACGGGTCTTGCCGCGCTCGTCAAGCTGGGTGACGAACTCGGGGCGCATGTGATCGCCAAAGGCAGCGGTGGCCTTGTTGAGCATGTTCTTGTTGGCACGACGGATGACCTCGGCGATCTCGTCCTCCTTGGCGCCGTCGAAGACGGGCGTGGCGGTGAAGAACGGACCGGGGACGTACTTGTCGGAGTCGGCCTGCTCGGTATCCCAACCGCAGGCAGCAGCCCAGCCAAGGTGGCACTCGAGCAGCTGGCCGACGTTCATACGCGAAGGAACGCCCAGCGGGTTGAGGATAACGTCGATCGGGGTACCGTCAGCCATGTAGGGCATGTCCTCGACCGGCAGAACGTTACAGATAACACCCTTGTTGCCGTGGCGGCCGGCGATCTTATCACCCTGCTGGATCTTACGACGCTGGGCGACGTAGACGCGCACCTGCTCGTTGACGCCGGGGGCCAGGTCGTCGCCGTTCTCGCGGCTAAAGCGGACGACATCGATGACGCGGCCGTAAGCGCCGTGAGGCATCTTAAGGGAGGTATCGCGGACGTCGTGGGCCTTGGCACCGAAGATGGCGCGCAGCAGGCGCTCCTCGGCGGTCAGAGCGCTCTCGCCCTTAGGCGTGACCTTGCCGACCAGGATGTCGCCAGGGCCGACCTCGGCGCCGATGCGGATGATGCCGTCCTCGTCGAGGTTGGCAAGCATGTCCTCGGAGAGGTTCGGGATCTCGCGGGTGATCTCCTCGGGGCCGAGCTTGGTGTCGCGGGCGTCGATCTCGTGACGGGTGATGTTGATGGTCGTCAGCAGGTCCTCGGCCACCAGGCGCTCGGACACGACGATACCGTCCTCGTAGTTAAAGCCTTCCCACGGCATGTAGGCCACGGTGAGGTTCTGGCCCAGTGCGAGCTCGCCGTGATCGGTCGAAGGACCGTCGGCCAGAGGCTCGCCCTGTTCAACGGTGTCACCGACGCGCACGAGCGGACGGTGGTTGATGCAGGTGGACTGGTTGGAGCGCTGGTACTTGGCCAGATGATACTCGTCCATGCCGCCGGCATGCTTGACGATAATCTTGGCGGCGTCGGCAAAGATAACCTCGCCGGCGTTCTTGGCCAGGGTGACCTCGCCGGAGTCCAGAGCGGCGCGACGCTCCATGCCGGTACCGACATAGGGAGCGGCGGGGTGAACCAGCGGCACGGCCTGACGCTGCATGTTAGCGCCCATCAGCGTACGCTTGGCGTCGTCGTGCTCAAGGAACGGGATCAGCGTGGCTGCGACGGAGAGCATCTGACGCGGCGAGACGTCCATGTAGTCGACGTCCTCGACGGGCACGTCGGCGGGAGCGCCGAAGGAACCGTCGAAGTCGCGGGTACGGGCGATCACGGTGTGCGGGCGGACAAGCTTGCCCTCGGCATCGGTCGTGATGAACTCGTTGGTCTTGGGATCGAGCGGCGTGTTGGCCGGCGCGATAACGTGCTTCTCTTCCTCGTCAGCGGTCATCCAGTCGATCTGGTCGGTGGCAACGCCGTTCTCGACGCGACGGAACGGGGCCTCGATGAAGCCATACTCGTTGACGCGGGCGTAGAGGGCGAGCGAGCCGATCAGGCCGATGTTGGGGCCTTCGGGGGTCTCGATCGGGCACATGCGGCTGTAGTGCGAGTTGTGAACGTCGCGGACGGCCGTCGGCACGTTGGTGCGGCGGCTGGAGCCGGACTTGTGACCGGCAAGACCACCAGGGCCGAGTGCGGACAGACGGCGCTTGTGGGTCAGACCGGTCAGGGGGTTCGCCTGGTCCATGAACTGCGAGAGCTGCGAGGAACCGAAGAACTCCTTGATGGAGGCCACGATCGGGCGGATGTTGATGAGCGACTGTGGGGTTATCTCGTCGATGTCCTGGGAGCTCATGCGCTCACGGACGACGCGCTCCATACGGCTCATGCCGATACGGAATTGGTTGGCGACGAGCTCGCCAACGGTGCGGATACGGCGGTTGCCAAAGTGGTCGATGTCGTCGACCTTGAAGCCCTGCTCGCCGGCAGCGAGGGACAGCAGGTAGCGCAGCGTCGCGACGATATCCTCGTCGGTGAGCACCGTGACCTCTTCCTCGGTGGTGAGGTTGAGCTTCTTGTTGACCTTGTAACGACCGACGCGGGCCAGATCGTAGCGCTGCGGGTTAAAGAGCAGGCCCTCGAGCAGGCTGCGGGAAGCGTCCACGGTGGGAGGCTCGCCTGGGCGCAGGCGACGGTAGATCTCGATGAGGGCGTCCTCGCGGGTGAGGGCGGTGTCGCGCTCCAGGGTGCGCTTGATCACATCGGAGTTGCCGAGCAGCTCGATGATGTCGTCGTTGGTGACGGCGATGCCAAGGGCGCGCAGGAACATCGTGGCGCTCTGCTTGCGCTTACGGTCGATGGAGACCATGAGCTGGTCGCGCTTGTCGACCTCAAACTCAAGCCAGGCACCGCGGGACGGGATGATCTGGGCCTTGTAGATCTGCTTGCCCGAATCCATCTCGGAGCTGTAGTACACGCCCGGGGAGCGGACGAGCTGCGAGACGACGATACGCTCGGTACCGTTGATGATGAAGGTGCCCTGATCGGTCATCATGGGGAAGTCGCCCATAAAGACGAGCTGCTCCTTGATCTCGCCGGTCTCCTTGTTGGTGAGACGGACGTCGGTCAGAAGCGGAGCCTGATAGGTCATATCCTTCTCGCGGCACTCCTCGACGGTGTGCGCGGGGTCGCCGAACTGATGCTCGCCGAAGGTAACCTCGAGAACATGGTTCTGGCTCTGGATGGGGCTGGATTCCTTGAACGCCTCACGAAGGCCCTCGTCCTTAAAACGCTCAAAGGATTCCCTTTGAACAGAGATAAGGTTGGGGAGCTCCATGGCCTCCGGGATTTTCCCGAAGCTGACGCGCTTGCGCTCAGTGGCAGTGTATGCGTAGGTCACCAGGTTTTTCCTCCTTCACGGAAATGCTCGGTGGGTTGGCGAGGCATAGCTTCGCCAGTTATCGCAACCTAATAGTTTATCAGGTACCGACCGTTGGGCAAGAAAAGCCTTGACGCGATTGAGTTTTTGGAGTAGCAAAGTTTTTCGACAGAAAACACGCAGGTAGATGTATGTGTATCGAACATCTGTTCATATATTTTCTGTGAACAGAGAGCCAGCAATCGCAGCTCTTATAAAAAACGGGCGCGAACCGAGGTCCACGCCCGTAAATGTCGGTGCCCGATGGCTTACTTGCGCATCAATCCGCCGCGCTCGTCGATGGCGTCCCAGAAGGCATCGGCAAAGCGGGGGTCGTTTGCAGCCATGAGGGCGTTAGTGGCCATCCAACCAGAGGGAGTGCCGGTGTCGTAGCCCGACAGCGGGTCGATGACGACGGCGTACATGGCCTCGCGGTCGAGCGAACGGGCCATGGCGTCGGTGAGCTGGATCTCGCCGCCCTTGCCGGCCTGCTGATCTGCCAGCAAGTCCATGACCAGCGGGCTCAGCAGGTAGCGACCGACGATGTACAGGTTGGACGGAGCCGCCTCGGGAGCGGGCTTCTCGACCAGACCGCCGATGCGCCAGACAGCGCCCGGCTCGGCATCGGCAACGTTCTCGGCGCCCTCGAGCGAACCGACGCGCTCGCCGGCGATAACGCCGTAGCGGCTGACTTCCTCGGGCGAGCAAGCAGCGACGGCGATAACCGAAGCGCCACCGTGCTCCTTGGAAACGGCGAGCATCTTGTCGCAGATATCGCGGTTAGGCACAACGTAGTCGCCCAGAAGAACCAGGAAGTTCTCCCCTGCCACGGCGTCGGCAGCAGAGCGAATAGCATGGCCGAGGCCCTTGGGCTCGTACTGATAACGGAAGTCGACCGGCATACCGCCAGCGTGGGCGACAGCATCGGCATAGGCGTTCTTGCCGCGCTCGCGCAGCAGGTTCTCGAGCGAGCGATCAGGCTGGAAGTAGTTCAGTAGCTCGGGCTTACCGGGAGAAGTAACGATGATGGCATCGTCGACCTCCTCGGGCTCGAGCGCCTCCTCGACGACGTACTGAATGACGGGCTTGTCGAGCACCGGCAGCATCTCTTTGGGCGTGCACTTGGTGCCAGGCAGAAAACGCGTGCCAAGACCGGCGGCGGGGATGATTGCCTTCATGTTATTCAAAGATCCTTTCGCAGGCGCAAAAGCGCCCCATGCGTGCGGCACACAGCCGCAGACCAAATTGCGATACCCAAGCATCTTACCGCTGGAACTATATGTCGCTACAAGGCAGAGACAATTCTTCAGCAGGTCAACGCAAATTATTGCTCGAATGGTGCAATTTTATTGCCCAACGGCAGGGCACCCGATACGACGCAAATCACAGAACATGGCAGTTTGAGCAACCGATGCCGAGGGACCGAAAAACAAAAAAGACGGGGCTCGCAATGCGAACCCCGTCTGCAAAGGAATCTGGCGAGAAAGCCTGATTACTTGAGGGTGACAGCAGCGCCAGCAGCCTCGAGCTTCTCCTTGGCAGCCTCGGCGTCCTCCTTCTTGGCACCCTCGAGAACAGCCTTGGGAGCGCCCTCGACGACCTCCTTGGCCTCCTTCAGGCCAAGGTTGGTGAGCTCACGGACGGCCTTGATGACCTGGATCTTGTTGTCGCCGAAGCCCTCGAGCACGACGTCAAACTCGGTCTTCTCCTCGGCCTCAGCAGCGCCAGCAGCGGGAGCGGCGACAACAGCAGCAGGAGCAGCGGCGGAAACGCCGAAGGCGTCCTCGATAGCCTTGACGAGCTCGGAAGCCTCGAGAAGGGTCATTTCCTTAAGAGCATCGATGATCTCATCGGTGGTAAGCTTAGCCATTTCTAAGTCCTTTCGGTTTCCGTGCGGATGCACGGAGATCAGTTAAAACACGGCGCGAATGCGCCAGGGGTGCGGCGTTGCCGCCGCGGGTGAAAACAGCAACTAGGCTGCCTTCTGCTCGGAGACCTGCTGGATCGAACGAGCGAGACCAGAGGAAACGCCGTTGACGCAGACAGCGATGTCGCGAGCGAAACCGGAGATGAGACCGGCGATCTGGCCGAGAAGCTGATCCTTGGTGGGCAGCTCGGCGATAGCCTTAACATCATCGGCGGAAACGGCCTTGCCGTCGGAGATACCGCCCTTGATCTCAAGGACGCCCTTGGACTTAGCGGAGAAGTCCTTAAGGGCCTTAGCGGCCTCGACCGGCTCGGTCTCGTAGAACACATAAGCGACGGGGCCGGCGAGGATCTCGTCGATCTCGGGCTGCTCCTGGTTCTTGAGAGCGATCTTGACCAGGTTGTTCTTGTAGACCTTCATCTCGGCGCCGCACTCGCGAAGCTGATGACGCAGCTCCTGAGCCTGCTTAACCGTCAGACCGTTGTAGTTGACGACGAACAGACCGGCGTTCTCGGCGATACGGGACTCGATCTCTGCAACCTTGTCGATTTTGTACTGCTGGGGCATGAATTACACCTCCTCAAATTCTTTCCGGGCACGGTCCGCCACAAGGACGTGACGGGGGCATGTCCAAAAAGAAAGCCCCCGCGCTGCATGAGCGACGGGGGCGAGAAGACATATCTACTCGACCACCTCGGCTGGCGGGAAGTCCCATTAAGCTCGCGGGCGATGCCCGTTTGCACCGGCTGTCTCTGGCAGCGGATTCGTGCGTGAACCGAAAGTATTATGGCGGGGACCCCGGCGTCGGTCAACGGGAAACCGGGCTGCACACAATTCCACCATCCGGCCGCGCCGCCGAAGGCCAGGCGCAAGGTTTTCGCTCGGTCAGGTCCTGGGCTCGCACGAAGAGCACATTAAGTGCTCTTCGGCTCGTGCGGAATCTACGAAAACCTTGCGCCTGGCCTTCGGCGGCGCGGCCTGCGGTGACTTTGGGGCAGCCCGGTTTCCCGTTGGCCGGCGCCCCCACTCATAAGCCTTAAGTCGGTGGGCTGATATGTTGCGTCCCTGATGGCTACAAGGTTGAAAGGAAGGTGGACAGGCGGCGGAGGCCTTCGTCCAGGTCTTTATCGGAAACGCAATAGCTGAGGCGGACGTGGCCTTCGGTTCCGAAGCAGTTTCCGGGAACTAGGGCAACGTTGGCCTCTTTGATGGCTTTGATGCAGAAGTCTTCGCTGGTTAGGTCGAATTGCTTAATGCTCGGGAAAGCGTAGAAGGCTCCTGCGGGCTCTACTGCGTCGAGGCCCATGGCGTCTAAGGCTGCGAGTACGCGTTCGCGGCGGGCTCGGTAGACTTCGAGCATGGGGGTGGGGTCGACGGTGAGAGCTCGAGCTGCGGCGTCCATCTCGAAGGAGACGGCGCTCGATACTAGGTATTGGTGAGCTTTTGCGATCTCGGCGATGACGGGTGCCGCTGCTGCGAGCCAGCCCAGGCGCCAGCCGGTCATGGCCCAGGGCTTGGAGAAGCTCTCGATGATCACCGTCTGCTCGCGCAGCTCCGGGTGTCGCTGGGCAAAACGCTCGTAACCATCCACATAGACCAAACGGTTGTACACGTCGTCGCAGACCACGTAGATGCCCGACTGCTCCGCTACGCACGCCACGGCGTCGAGCGATGCCGCGTTGAGAATGCAGCCCGTGGGATTGTTGGGCGAGCAGATAACGATGGCCTTGGTCGCCGGGGTCACACAGGCGCGAAGCGCATCCTCGTCAATCTGAAATTGCGCAGGCTCCGTATCCAAAAAGACCGCTTTGGCGTGATTGGCCACAACGATGCTCTCGTACAGGCCAAAGGCCGGCGTGGGAATAATGACCTCGTCGCCGGGGTTGAGCATAGCCATGAATGTTGCCGACAGGGCCTCGGTCGCGCCGTCGGTCAGGATGACCTCGTCGGCCGAAAACATAAGGCCCGCGTCCCCCATGTAGGCAGATAACGCCTCACGCAGGGCGGGGCGACCGTTGTTGGGCGGATAGTGCGTGTCGCCGCGGTCCAACGAAGCAGTCACCTCGGCGCTAATCACATCGGGCGTGGGAAAATCGGGCTCACCTAGCGCGAGCGCGATGCACCCCGGATGCTGGGCGGCGAGCGCGTTGATCCGGCGGATACCGGAGGGCTTAAGCGTGGCAAGCGAGGTGTTCATGGGCAGACGCATGACGTTCCTTTCGTAAGGGTTGCACTAGGATAGCGCGGCGGGACGCCGCCGGACGGTGTAACCTAAACGGAAACCAACCGGAAAGGAGGCGGCATGGAGACGACCGCACGCGGCGATGTACTAAAAACGCTGCAAACCATTGCGTATATCAGTATTCCCAAGAGCGCCGATCTTGAGTTTTTGCTCTGGGACCTGCAGGATGCCATCGCCGCCTATGCTCAACTTTCCGGCACCGCACTCCCCCGCCCGGTCGACTTGAAGGCAAATGACGCCGGCAGCGTTGCCGATGGCATCGTGCTGGCCATTGAAGATGTGGCTGACGATGAGACGTTGACAGCTATCGAGCAGACGCTTGAGCGCTTTGGCGGTACGGGAACGCGCGTCTATGCCGCGATTCGAGCCGCACAAGAGGGCACTGAGCAGGTGCGTGGGGCCGCCGTTCGCCTGCACAAGGCATGTGAGCGCCATGACCAATTGTGGTGTGGCGGCGTTGCCATCTGCGCCGGCAGCGGCATTGCGGCGCTTCGTCGCTCCCCGCGCATGGGACTCTTGCGGCGACCGTTTTCGGAAGCGATGGATAAGCTTGTGGGTGCCGTGCGCATGGGCTGCTCAGTTGAGCACGCCCAGCTGCTCGGCGGCGGCGATGCCGGTAGCGTCAACGCCGACGGCATGGTGCGTGTCGAGCCCGCGCTGCCCGCGCCGATCTGGCACGCCATCATCAAACGCCTCGGCGCCCATGCTCAATCAAATATCTAAATTAGAGAGCAGCCCAGTCAACTGCCTCGCGCCAGCGCTCGACAAGGCGCTCAAGACGCCAAGCCGCATTGGCAGGACTTGTCGAGGGCAGGACGATGGCGGGCAGCCCGGTGCGTTCTTGTAGATAGCGCTTGTAGAGCCGGCCAGCCGTACCACCGTTGCATATCACCTGCTCAATGGGAGCTGCATCGGTAATGCGCCCGATATGTGCCGGTACAACGTTGCGAATGCTCGCGTCACTCGAGCCCTTAATGTCACAACTCTCGATCACATCCCACAGGGCTACGCCGCCGTTAAGCAGCATGGATCGCTTGGCGGCAATGGAGACATCGAGCGTCGCGGGCTCACCGTTTGCCAAAGGATCACCCTCGTTGGGTGGCACAGGCACACCGAGACACGCCGCCGTGACCCGCCAAAAGCGGTTCTGCGGATTGCCATAGTAGAAGGCATTGGCACGCGAGAGCACCGAGGGAAACGACCCCAGCATCAAAACGCGCGAGCGCTCGTCAAACACGGGTTCAAACCCATGCTCAATATGTTGATAGCCCTCGTCGGACGCAGCCATGGCCTAGGCCCTCAACAGATAGCGCACCTCGTAGGGCGCAAGCTCAAGGGAGCCAGCCAGCTCGACCGTGGGCACGCCATCGGCAAGCAGGTCGACAAAGGACCCGTTGAGCTCGCCGGCGCCAAAGGTGTAAGGCTCGCCCACGGCGTTCACCGCCACGAGCACCGTCGCGCCGTCACAGGCGCGCTCGAACAGCAGCTGCTTGTTCTGGATCACCACGTTGCGATAGGCACCGTAGTTGAGAGCACGGGCCGCCGCGTCGTCGGCCGAGCGAAGGTGCGCAAGCTGCGTGATGAACGCCGTCAGCTCGTTGGGCGCAGGCTCATCGAGCGCAGGTCGCAGCGCCCAGTCGCCATCGGGGCCGCCCTTTTCGCCGGCAATTCCCCACTCGCTGCCATAGTAGACACACGGAATGCCCGGCATGCCAAAGAGCATGCCATAGGCGGGACGCAGGCACGACTTGTCGGTGAGGATGCTCGCCAGGCGCGGCACGTCGTGGTTGTCGACAAACGACAGCAGGTGTTTGCCGCGGTAGATGCACCACGGATCGCCGCCAAACTGGCGATGCAGCGAATGGGCAATCTCGAACATGTTGACCGAGTTAAAGCTGGAGTACAGGCCCTTGTAGCACTCGTAGTTGGTGCAGGAGTCAAGCATCTCGTCGTTGACGATCTGGTTGTAGTCGCCGTGGAGCGTCTCGCCGATCAGCACAAAATCGGGCTTGAGCTCGCGGGTAAAGGTATGCAGACGACGCATGAAGTCGCGGTCGAGCATATAGGCAACGTCCAGGCGCAGGCCGTCGACGCCAAACACGTCAGCCCAACGGCGCACGGACTCGAGCAGGTAATCGACCACAGCGGGATTTTGCAGGTTGAGCTTCACAAGTTCAAAATGGCCTTCCCAACCCTCGTACCAAAAGCCGTCGCCATAGCAGGAGTCGCCGTCAAAGCTAATGTGGAACCAGTCCTTGTACGGCGAGTCCCACTTACGCTCCTGCACATCACGGAAGGCCCAGAAGCCGCGGCCGACGTGGTTGAAGACCGCATCGAGCACCACACGGATGCCATGGGCGTGCAGCGTCTCGCATACGGCGGCAAAATCGGCATCCCCGCCCAGGCGGCGGTCGACATGGCGCAGGCTGCGCGTATCGTAGCCGTGGCTGTCGGATTCGAGCGGCGGGTTGATGAGCACAGCGCCAACGCCGAGTTCTTGCAGGTAGTCAGCCCATTGGGCGATCTTCATGATGGGTGCATCGGGGTTGGGCGCAGCGTTGGCAGCCTGGGCGAGTTCATCCTCGGCAACGGGAGCGGCGTTTTCGCGCGGAGCTCCGCAAAAGCCCAGCGGATAGATCTGATAGAACGTCGTCTCGTATGCCCACATAGCAACCTCCCGGTAAGCTCAACACAACGATATCCATTGTATGCCCGGCTTGTATCCTCTCCCCCAAAATAAGTTGCGGTGAAATAATTCCTGCTTGGGCCTTCAGAGGCCTTAAACAGGAGCTATTCCACCGCAGCTGATGAGGGGACGTGATTAGGCGACGGGCTTTGCGCGGCGTATGGCTGGGAACAGTACGGTGATGGCAAGGATGACGCCCACGACGGTAATCGCCCCGCCCGCAAAGCCAATCCAAGCGATACCGGGACCCGAAACCACGGCGCCGCCGATTGCGGTGCCCGTGCCGATACCCAGATTGAACAGGCCCGAGAAGATCGACATGGCGACGGCCGACGAATCCGCCGGCGTGTACTTGATGAGCTCGGCCTGGAACGCAACGTTAAAGGCCGTGGAGCAGCAGCCCCATAGCGCGCAGACGGCAAGCACTGCTACGAGCGACGATGCGACCGGACCCACGAGCAGCAGAGCCACCGGCACGCCGGAGAGCGTGATAGCTAAGAACGGAAAGCGATGCCCATCGAACAGTCGGCCGAACAGCCAGCTTCCGAGCAGACCAGAGCAGCCGAACGCCGTCAGCGTCATGGTAATAGCGCTTGCGTCGACGTGCGCGACCTGTGCCAGGAACGGCTCGATATAGCTGTAACCCGCATAATAGCCGGTCGCCATAAAGACCGTGACCGCATAAAGCGCGATGAGGAACGGGTTCTTGAGCAGCTCGGGCAGCTGTTTGAGCGTAAAGCGCTCGCCCACCGGCATGGCCGGGAACACCGCGGCCTGGTAGACGACCGCAATAGCTGAGAGGGCCCCGACCACGGCGAATGTCATGCGCCAGCCCACGGCCAGGCCAATGGCGCGACCGAGGGGCAGACCAAAGATCTGCGCGATGGACGAGCCCGTGGCGATCATGCTGATGGCGAGCGCGCCGTGACGAGTGTCGACCAGGCGCGAGGCCATAATCGAGGCGACCGACCAGAACACGGCGTGCGCGCAGGCGACCACCAGGCGTGCGCAGACCAAGATGGGATAGGTCGGCGCCACGGCGGACAGGAACTGACCCAGAGAAAACACGGCAAGCACGCCGAGCAGCATACGCTTGAACTCAAAGCGCGAGGCAAACACCATAAGCGGCAGCGACAGCAGCATGACGCCCCAGGCGTAGACCGAGATCATGATGCCTGCCTGGGCCTCGGTGAGCGAGAACGATGCGGCAATATCAGTCAGAAGGCCAATGGGCATGAACTCCGACGTGTTGAACACGAACGCACAGCAGGCGAGCCCGATAAGCGGGAGCCACTGCTTGAGCGAGATGCCATCTTGTCTTGCCTGAGTCATGTAGGAACCCTCTCCGATTGTCTTGAGCGATGGGCGATTATATAGCAACGGCCCCGCATCCGTCAGCAACAGATGCGGGGCCGTAATCAACTCAATACACAGAGGTTGCGCCATCAATAAATAACTAAGCCAGCCCCAGCAATATGCCCGCCGAATGCACGACAAACGCCACGATCCAGGCGACCGTCACTTGAAACGCGAACACGGCCACGGCATAGCGCGCGCCCAGTTCACTCTTGACGGCGCCGATTGCCGCTACGCAGGGCGGGTACAGCAGCGTAAAGACCAGGAACACGTAAGCGGTAAACGGCGAAAACATGCTCGACAGTGCCGCGGGCGACGTTGCACCCAAAAGCACGGTGAGGGTCGAAATGACGCTCTCCTTGGCGATAAGTCCGGTGACGAGCGCCGTGGATGCACGCCAATCGCCAAAGCCGAGCGGCGCCAGCGCCGGCGCGATAATGCTACCCAAACCGGCAAGCAGACTCTGCGACTGATCGGCGACCACATTAAAGCGGATATCGAACGTCTGGAGGAACCAGATGGCCACGGTAGCGGCAAAGATAATGGTAAAGGCCTTGGTAATAAAGTCCTTGGCCTTATCCCATGCCAGCATCACCGTCGTCTTGACGCTCGGCAGGCGGTAATTGGGAAGCTCCATGATAAACGGCACCGGGTCGCCCTTAAATGCCGTGCGGTTGAGCACCAGGGCGGCAATGCAGCCGACCACGATACCAATCAGATAGAGCGAGACCATGGCGGGAACTGTCGCCTGCGGGAAGAATGCCCCGCACAGCAGACCGTAGACCGGCAACTTGGCCGAACAGCTCATGAACGGCGTGAGCATGACCGTCATCTTGCGGTCGTGCTCGGATGGGAGCGTACGGGTCGACATGATAGCCGGCACGGTACAGCCAAAACCGACGAGCATAGGCACGAAGCTGCGGCCCGACAGGCCAAAGCGACGCAGCACTTTATCCATGACAAAGGCCACGCGCGCCATGTAGCCCGAGTCTTCCAGAATGGAGAGGAACAAAAAGAGCACGACGATAATCGGCAGGAAGGTCAGCACGCTGCCCACGCCCGTAAGCACGCCGTCGACAGCCAGCGAGCGCACCACGTCGTTGGTGCCGAACGCCTTGAGACCCGCATCGGCCGAGGCGATGATGGCAGCGATGCCGTCCTCCATGAGTCCCTGCAACGCCGCGCCGATCACGCCAAACGTCAGCCAAAAGACGAGGCCCATGATCACCAGGAACGCCGGAATGGCCGTGTAGCGACCCGTCAGGATGCGGTCGATCTTGACGGAGCGCACGTGCTCGCGGCTCTCATGCGGCTTGACGACGCAGCGCCCGCACACGTCGCCGATAAAGCTAAAGCGCATATCGGCCAGCGCGGACAGGCGGTCGGTGCCGGCCTCACCCTCCATCTGGGTAATGATGTGCTCGATAGCGTCGAGCTCATTGCGATCCAAGTGAAGCGCCTCGGTCACCAGCTCGTCGCCTTCAACCAGCTTGGTCGCCGCAAAACGCACCGGAATGTGCGCCGTCACGGCATGGTCCTCGATCAGGTTGGCAATGCCGTGGATGCAGCGATGCAGTGCACCGCCGTCCGAGCCATCGGGCGCACAGAAGTCCAGGCGACCGGGGCGCTCGCGGAACCGTGCCACGTGCAAGGCATGATCCACCAGCTCGCCGATACCCTCGTTGCGGGCAGCGCTAATGGGGACAACAGGCACGCCCAACAGGCTCTCGAGCAGGTTGACGTCCACGGCGCCGCCGTTGGCCGTCACCTCGTCCATCATGTTGAGCGCGATGACCATGGGGCGGTCGAGCTCCATAAGCTGCAGCGTCAGGTACAGGTTGCGTTCGATATTAGTAGCGTCGATGATGTCGATGATGGCGTCGGGGTTTTCGTCCAGGATAAATTGGCGACTGACGATCTCTTCGCCCGTGTACGGAGACAGCGAATAGATGCCGGGCAGGTCGGTAACGCTTGCCTCGGGATGGTTACGGATGGTGCCGTCCTTGCGGTCGACCGTCACGCCGGGAAAGTTACCGACGTGCTGGTTGGAGCCCGTCAGCTGGTTGAACAGCGTGGTCTTACCGCAGTTTTGGTTGCCGGCGAGGGCAAAATGCAGCGGCGCGCCCTCGGGCACGGCCGTCTTTGCCGCACGGGGCGAATACGTCCCCTCGCCAAGTGCCGGGTGCTCCGTCATGCCGATTGCGGCGTTAGTGCGCGGACCCGTGTCTGTGTCGTGAACACCCACGAGCTCGATGCGAGCAGCATCGTCCTTGCGCAGCGTCAACTCGTAGCCACGCAGGCGAATCTCGAGCGGGTCGCCCATAGGAGCGTACTTCATCATGGTGACTTCGGTGCCCGGCGTTAGGCCCATGTCCAAAATATGCTGTCGGAGTGCCTGATCGTCCGATGCCACCGATGCGACAACGGCGTCCTTTCCAATCTCGAGTGTATCGAGCTTCACGCGCTCATCCTTTCGTTAGACGCGGTTAACCGTTTACCGGGGCTAACCAACTCGTAACGACAAATGATAGCGCTCTGAACTATTATATAAAGTCAAATACCGATGTTTACCTGCGCAAACTTTATGCGGTGCGCCCCGAAAGCTCTTTGCGCATACCGCTCAGCGAGATCGAAATGGAACCCGACCGCGCGGTAGCAGTGAGTCGATCACCCTCAACCGACCCCGTGCATGTAAAGGGCGCCTTGCCCATCAAGACGTGGGAGATAGTGCCCGAGAACTCAAAGAAATCGCCCTCGGCGCGGGCACCCGAGAGAGCGATATTGAGACCCCTGACGTTTAGTACTGCCCTGAGCGCGCCGTTCACCCCATGTGAAAACGTCACCTCGCCGCGTTTGCTCCCCACCGGCGTCTGGGCCAAAACCACATACGTACCCTCAAGCATGGCTCCTCCTCTAAGCAGACTTTTTGAAATGGCCATCTAGTCTACTTTGCTGCGAGACGGCTTGCCCAGAAACCGCGAGCACACAATGACGTTCAATCAACAGATTGCTGCAAGGGAAGCAAGCGTGCAAGGGGGACAGATTACTTTTGACACCATTTGCGCCAACGGACGGGATGCGGAGCGACGACCGTGCAGGTGGATTCCGGATCGTCGCTTCCTCCGTCCCCCAGCGAATCAAAACGAAGTTGCGGTGGAATAGTTCCTGTTTGAAGCTTTAACCAGTAAAACAGGAACTATTCCACCGCAACTGCAAAAGCCTGCGCTGGCAACAAATGTCACCTGCGCAGGCTTGGTGGGCGCTCACAAAGGCACGTAATAGAGACCCACATCAGTTATGGAATGCCAAGCAGCATCGATACGCGATGCCCGCCGGCCTACCAAGCAACGAAGCTCGCCGTAGCCTTAGACGATCGGCGCGATGCCGGCAAAGTGCAGATACAGCGAGATAACTGCCACGACAATGACCACTGCTGCGATCAGCTTGTCGTGCAGATGCGGAAGCACCTGCTTGCCGCGGCCGCGCTCGCCCAGAATATAGACGGGGATGGCTGGGGCAAAAAGGATCGTCGTGATCATGACGCCCTGGAGGCCCGTCGACCACACCAGGAACAGCGTGTAGATAAAGCCGAGCGTACCAAAGAAGCGTGCTTTGCCGACACTCGGCGCGTGCGGCCCGTCCAAATGCTCGTTCTTCCAGCCGATCACCATGTAATAGGCAGCCGAGCAGACATACGGAACCAGAATCGTGTTGACCGCGCAGCTATAGAAGAACTGGTAGGTGCTCGCCGCCACATACGACACAATCAAGAAGAGTTGCGTGATGCCGGAGCTCACGAGAACCGTTACCACCGGGGCATCGTGCTTGTTCGTCTTAGCAAACGCCAGCGGGAAGGAGCCCTGACGCGCCGCCTCAAACGGCGTCTCGGATGCAATGATGACGTAGCCCAGCATCGCGCCGACCAGCGAGAGAATAACGCCAAGGTTTACGATGGCAGCTCCTACCGGACCGATTGCGCACTCGAGAATTCCCGCCATGGAGGGCGTTGCGAGCTGTGCCATTTCCTCACGCGGCATAATGCCGAGCGACAGCATCGAGATGATCAGATACAGCGTGAACACGGCTGCAAATCCAAGCGCCGTCGAGCGACCGACATCGCGCACATACTTTGCACGGCCCGAGATGACGACAGCGCCCTCGATGCCCGTGAAGACCCAGACAAGGGCAATCATGGTCGAGACAACCTGCTCGCCAAAGCCGGGGCCAGCCGGTTCTCCCCAGAAGTTGTCCATAAAGATATCGACGTCGAACTTACCCAGGAGCACAATGCTCAGCACAAAGAGTCCCAGCGGCACCAACTTCGCCAAGGTGACGATCGTGTTAATGCCCGCAGCTTCCTTAACGCCACGAAGCACGAGAGCGGTAAGGAACCACAGAAACACGCTGGCACAGATGATGGAAAGCAGATTGTTGCCCGTGCCGAATGCAGGGAAGAAATAGCCAAGCGCGCTAAACAGCAAAAGTGCAAAGCTCACGTTGGAAAGGCATGCGCTGATCCAGTAGCCCCAAGCGGAGTTGAATCCAACATAATCGCCAAAACCGGCGGCGGCGTATGCATAGATACCGCCGGTCAGGTCGGGACGAGCCTGAGACAAACCGTTGAACACCATCATCAGCGCAAAGACGCCAATAAAGCAAATTCCCCACGAGACGATAACCGCGCCGGTATTGGCTCCGCCCGCCGCCATATCGCCGGCAAGAGAGAAGATACCGCCGCAAATGCTCGCAGTGATGACCATCATGGTCAGACGAAAGAGATCCAGACCATTGGGGTCGATTATCTCGTCGTTGCAAGTTTTAGAGGCCATATATGTGCACCCCCTCAGTCAAGCGACCGTATGAAGATGGCCCGGACGTCCCGAATCGGGTGCCGGGCCATCGGTCAAGCGATCATTAAGCTAGTAAAGCGGCCGCATTAGAAGCGCAGTGACAGGCAGGAGAGGCCTCCGTCGACCTTGCGATACTCGGAGGTGTCGACAACGAGCGTCTTGTAGCCCAGATCCTGCACGGCCTTGAGCACGGTCGGATAGCCCTCGGCAACGATGACCGTACCGTTGACCCAGATGCAGTTGGCGCCGTAAGTCTCGTCCTCGGGCACGACGATCTTGTTGTACTGGGCAAAGTCGGGCTTATCGATGAACTCACCGGAGACGAGCATGTTGTTGTCCTCGATGTAGTTGACGCCCGTCTTGAGGTGCAGGACCTCCTCCAGAGGCACCTCGGAGCCCTCGAGGCCCCAGCCCTCGAGAATCTCGCAGAACTGGCGGATACCCTCTTCGTTGGTGCGAGCAGAGCGACCGACGTAGAAGTGGTCGCCGACCATCATGACGTCGCCGCCGTCGAGCGTGCCGGGGGAAACGATGTGCTTGACATGCTCGTCGTCAAAGAAGCGACGGACGACCGGCTCGATTTCGTCCTTCTCGCCATTACGACTGTCGGCGCCGGGGTTGGTAATGATGGCGCCGCAGCGAGTGATAACGGCCGGATCCTCGACAAAGCAGCTGTCGGGATACTGCTCAAGCGCCGGCAGCACCGACACGTCAACGCCACACTGCTCGAGTGCATGCTCGTAATCGTAGTGCTCCTCGATAGCGCGCTCGTAGATGGGCTGGCCAAGCTCGGGAGCGCTCGTGATGCCATTGCTCAGGGACTTGCCGGGACGACGGATGATGACGTGGCTGAACTTAGTCATGATGATCCTCCTTGGATCTCATAGTACTGAGCGGACTTCCTTGCGTCCGCCTTCCTTCCGATGGCTTTATCTTAGGGTGTCTTTACTGTTTTGTATATTGTATGCAATCCTGAACGGTAGATATTTGTCGGTAAGCGTATTATTGCTTCTTCTGGTTTGGTAGCGCGATTTAACTGGTCGTTCTATAATTCAATTAGCCTATTGAGGCGAAACGTATTTATTTTTGAAAATATACAGTTGAGGAATATAAGCTCATGGAAACGCTCCGAAGACCCTTGAAGGATCATGTATACGACTATATTTCGAGTCGCATAGACGCCGGCGAGCTTTCGGCCGGCGACCGCGTGAGCGAGCAGGCGATCTGCGATGCCATGGGCGTGTCGCGCACGCCGGTTCGCGAGGCGCTCATCCAGCTGGCAAGCGACGGCTATCTGGACAATCTCCCCCGCCGCGGATTCCGCGTCCGAGGGTTCGATCAGCAAAACGCCGTTGAAGTCTTTGAGATTATGGGGCCTCTCGACGGGCAGGCGGCATACCTCGCCTGCCCTCTCCTAACCGACGAGGACATCATGCAGCTGAAGTTTTTGGTTGGGTCCATGGACCTTGCGATCCAAGGCGGTCTTATCCGAAAGTACGACGACATTCAGCGGGACTTTCACCTCACGTACTTCAACCGCTGCGGCAACGACCGTCTGCGCGACATGATTTCGCAACTCGAGCGCTGCTTTATCAAGCGCGATTACGAGACTGTCGACCAGGAGACGGCGTGCGAACTGCTCAATAAAGCCAACAACGAACATGCTCATATTCTTGAGTTGTTCGAAGCACGAGATGCGACGGGCGTGCGCGACTACGTTCGCGATGTCCATTGGAACACAGAAAACGCCCAGTTCACCGTCTGGTAGGAAAGCAACAAGGGACGACGTCGGTCTTAAACCTTGGCGACAGCACCGCCCAAACTAATCCGCTTTCCTCCGTCCCCGAGGGATCATTCTTCTGGCAGCCAAGACAACGCCGATGCTTTGGCGCGGACAGCGAAAGCCCGCCAGAGCGAGCAAGGTGCCTTGAAACGAGGCGGCATTGACCTTCTGGTCATGCCGCCGCAGTTGAAAGGCAGATTGCCGCTCTGGCGGGCTTGCAGCGTCGAGCTGTTACGCGGTTTGGTAAAACCGCGTAACTAGAAACCGTGGCGCTCCAGGAAACGGAAGGCCAGGCGGATCCAAGGACGGACTGCCACCTGCTTGTCCTCGTTGTCGACCGCGGTGTTGGCGTTGCCGAGCGAAAGGCCGTGACCGCCCTGGTCAAAGACGTGCATCTCGCAAGCGACGCCCTCCTCGGCCATGCGCTGCGCAAACGGATAGACCTGTGCGATCGGCGCTGTCTTGTCGTCGGACACGCCCCACACAAAGGTCGGGGGCATCTGGCGCGAAACGTGCGTGGTAGGGCAAATGTCGGCCAGGTGCTCATCGGTCGCCTCGCCGCCCGTCACCATCGACAGATAGTCGTTGAGCAAATCGCGCCCCGTCTTGCCACCCGTCTTGGGCACGCGCAGGTCGATGCGCGGGTCGCGCGTCTGCATATCGCGCACATAGGCAAGGTCGAGCAACGGATAGCCCAGCACCACGGCGTCGGGACGAATATCCTCCGGACGAGCCCCGGCAAGGCCCGCGAAAGGTCCGGTCTTCCACTGCGTTGCCAACGAGGCGCAGATCATGCCGCCCGCCGAGAAACCCACGATGCACACGCGCTTGGGATCGACATGCCACTCGTCGGCGTTGGCGCGCACGGTAGCGACCATCTTGGCGAGGTCCGCCTGCGGGTGCGGAAAGCTCACGTCGCCCGTGGCGCTCGTCACATAGTTGAGCACAAAGGCCTGGTAGCCGCGGTCCAAAAACGCAAACGCCACCGGGTCCTGCTCGTGCGGAGCGATATGCGTAAACCCGCCTCCGCCGCAGATGATCACCGCGGGGCGGCGGCCATTGGGCTTGTCGGGCAGCGGCTCGGCACCCAGATACGTAAACGTCGCCGGATAATCCTCGGTCGGCTCCTCGCCCCACAGCGCATGGTTCTCAATAATCATAGGTGCTCCCTCCGTGCGATTCGTGCGCACTCGTTTTTCGCACCTTAGCGTACCCCACTTGAGCCCGCGGCGCAGAAACACCCCCGCAATAAGTTGGCCTTCAACTGATATATCACAAAATCGCTGTTCAGAGGTATCGTTGGACAGCGTAAAATAGGAGCGCTGACCGTGCTGGGAAACACGTACGAAACGTTTCCGGCAAACCACACGCGTGCAACATGCGCGCCTGATACGTTGGAGGCATCTATGGGTCTGCTCGATTCGCTCAAGTCCACGTTCACTTCGTCGGGCGAGGCGTCCGTTCCGCCCGCAGCAAGCTTCGCCACCCGCGAAGGCGTCATCTACGCTCCCGTCAACGGCGTGCTCGTCAATCTGAGTGAGGTTCCCGACGAGACCATCGCCTCGGGCATGCTCGGCCAGGGCTACGGCATCGAGCCCATTACCGGCACCATTTACGCCCCCGCTAACGGCCGTATCGGCGCCACCACCGTCACCAACCACTCCATCGGCATGATCACCGAGGACGGTCTTCGCGTGTTCATCCATGTTGGCCTGGGCACCGTGGAAATGAACGGCAAGGGTTTTGCCCGCTTTGTCGAGATGGGTGACACGGTCAAGGCCGGCCAGCCGCTCATCAGCTTCGATCGCGAGGCCATCAAGGCCGCCGGCCACGAGGACATCGTGACCGTCATCATCTCCGAGCTCGATCGTCTTAAGAGCATCGACCATGTCGGCGAGTCCGGAACGCTTATCGGCGGCAACCCGCTCGTCAAACTGGGCGACCCGCTGCTGGTAGCCAAGACCAAGTAGCCAGGCCCCGCGCCACACAGCCAAAAGGCAACACGAAAAGCGCCCACGAGCATTTGCCGTGGGCGCTTTTCGTTTGAAAAACCATCCCGCCAATGCCTTATCTGTATAGCCCAAATGAGCCGAGCTGCTAGAATATCGAACTGTATGGATAACTATCATTCAACCGTTATGGGAGGATACGTGAACCGCACCAAAATCGCGCAGCTTTACGCCGATGCCGAGTCGCTTGGCGGCCAGACCGTCACCGTCGCCGGCTGGGTCAAGTCCATCCGCGACATGAAGAACTTTGGCTTTGTTACGCTCAACGACGGCAGCTGCTTCCGCGACCTGCAGGTCGTCATGAACCGCGAGGCACTCGACAACTACGACGAGATCGCCCATCAAAACGTCTCGGCCGCACTCATTTGCACCGGCACCGTCAAGCTGACCCCCGATGCGCCCCAGCCCTTCGAGCTTTCTGCCACCTCCATCGAGGTCGAGGGCGTCAGCGCCCCGGATTACCCGCTGCAGAAGAAGCGCGCAACCGTCGAGTTCCTGCGCACCCAGCAGCACCTGCGCCCGCGCACCAACCTGTTCCGCGCCGTGTTCCGCATCCGTTCTGTCGCGGCTGCCGCCATCCACCGCTTCTTCCAGGAGCAGGGCTTTGTCTACGTCAACACCCCCATCATCACCACGAGTGACTGCGAGGGCGCCGGCGAGATGTTCCGCGTGACCACGCTCGACCCCAAAAATCCGCCCCTCACCGAGTCCGGCGAGGTCGACTGGAGCCAGGACTTCTTTGGCAAGCACGCGAGCCTTACCGTGTCCGGCCAGCTCAATGCCGAAAACTTTGCCATGGCCTTTGGCGACGTGTACACCTTTGGCCCCACCTTCCGCGCCGAAAACTCCAACACCACGCGCCACGCCGCCGAGTTTTGGATGATCGAGCCCGAGATGGCCTTTGCCGACCTGAACGACTACATGGATAACGCCGAGGCCATGCTCAAGTACGTCCTTAAGGACGTTATGGCCACCTGCCCCGACGAGCTCAATATGCTCAACAAGTTTGTGGACAAGGGCCTGATCGAGCGCCTGGACCATGTGGCAAACTCCGACTTTGCCCGCGTTACCTACACCGAGGCTGTCGAAATCCTGGAGCAGGCAGTCGCTGCTGGCCACCAGTTTGATTACCCCGTCAGCTGGGGCATCGACCTGCAGACCGAGCACGAGCGTTTCCTGACCGAGGAGCACTTTAAGCGACCGACCTTCGTAACCGACTACCCGGCCGAGATCAAGGCGTTCTACATGCGCATGAACGAGGACGGCAAGACCGTCGCCGCCGCCGACTGCCTGGTTCCCGGTATCGGCGAGATTATCGGCGGCTCCCAGCGCGAGGAGCGCCTGGATCTGCTCGAGGCCCGCATCAAGGACCTGGGCATGAATCCCGAGCAGTACAAGTACTACCTTGACCTGCGCCGCTACGGTTCCTGCAAGCACGCCGGCTACGGCTTGGGCTTCGAGCGCTTGGTCATGTATCTGACCGGCGTGGGCAACATCCGCGACGTCCTGCCGCACCCGCGCACCGTGGGCAACGCCGACTTCTAATCGCCACAGCGCCACCGAACGCGTTCCAGCGCATCACGCCAGCGCCTCTCGGCAAGCCGAGGGGCGCTTTTTTCAACAGTATCCGTCAAGCTTTTGGCAAGATTTTGGTCAGTTGAGCAGGGCTGTTGAAAACTCGACCCGCCGCTTGCCGACGACTACCGACCGCCCGGAGTGTCCTGCACCCCTGGGAAAGCCCCGCGCCCTAGGCTCCATACCGTCGCCACCCAAAACGGAAAGGACGTGGACGCCATGACCGAAACCGCTGTTGAAACTTACGAGACCACGACGAGGGGCGCCGCCTCGATGGCAGCCTATCGCGCCGTTCGCATCCTGCAATTATTAAGCGAAAACACCGGCGAGGACAAGGCCATGCTTTCCGATGAGTTGATCCGGCGTCTCGCCCATCCCGACGACCCCGCCCGCATGCCCATCTCGGCGGCGCGGCGCAGCATCTACACCGCCATCTCCGCACTTCGCCATGCCGGATACGAAATTGAATACAAGCGCGGCGTGGGGTATCGGCTCTTGACCCGTCCGCTCACCGACGAAGAGATCATCCGGCTCCACGGCATGGTCATGCGCAACCGCTCTACGCCCATCGCCATTCGAAAAAGCATGGCGCAGCACCTGGTCGCCATGGCGAGTGCCGACGTTCGCGGCTACCTCGATGCACCCGAGCCTGCTCCAAGCGCAGGCGACAAATCCACCAAGGCCATACGCACGCCCGTCAAGCGCATCGATGCCTGCGAGCTCATCGAGCAGGCCATCGACCACGGAACCACGGTGAGTTTTGATATTTCGAGTGTCACGGCACGCGGAGAGGTCGAAGTGGCGCGGATGACACTCCGGCCCTTTGCCATCAAGCAACGAGACGGCATCTCGTATTTGCTGGGAACGGTCTATGACGCGCGAGGCGCCGACGACACGCTGCGTACCGTTGAGATCGGCCGCATGAGAAACGTCACCACACGTCTCCTCGACGGCAAGAAGCTCTTCGCCGTCCTGGACGAGGACGATGCCTCCTCCGCCGCATAAGACCCTCCGCCGCCCATTCGACTACCCGTACCGCCCATCCGATTCTGTATTAAAAAACCCGCCAGGCTGTTGTAAAAATGGACATCAGCGCTACTATAGTTCCACTTGCACTTTGTCCCAGTGCAGTGTTTCCAGCCATTTTTATACTGGGGGTAATGATATGAAGGACATCACCATCAGCCGCAGGAGCCTTCTGGTCTCCGCCGGTCTGCTCGCGCTCGCCCCGCTCGCCGGATGCGGCGGCAACTCTGGTTCCGGCTCTGCTGCCGCCGGTTCCGACTACACCATCGGCGTTCTGCAACTCACCGAGCACTCCGCACTCGATGCCGCCAACGACGGCTTTGTCAAGGCCATCAAGGAGAGCGGCCTTAAGGTCAAGATCGACCAGAAGAACGCCCAGAACGACCAGTCCACGTGTAAGTCCATTGCCGACAAGTTTGTGGGCGACAACGTCAACCTGATTTATGCCATCGCCACGCCCGCCGCGCAGGCTGCCGCCGGCGCCACGGCCGATATCCCCATCGTGGGCTGTGCCATCACCGACTACGCCGCCTCCGGCCTGGTCCAGGACAACGACAAGCCCGGCACCAACGTCACGGGCGCTTCCGACCTCACCCCAGTCGCCGAGCAGCTCGAGATGATGCAGAAGGTCCTGCCCGACGTTAAAAAGGTCGGCCTGCTCTACTGCACCGCCGAGTCCAACTCCGACGTCCAGATCAAAGCCGCCAAGAAGGAGCTCAACAAGCTGGGCCTCGAGTACACCGATTTCACCGTCTCGAGCTCCAACGAGATTCAGTCCGTCGTCGAGTCTGCCGTGGGCAAGGTCGACGCGCTGTACTCCCCCACTGACAACACCATCGCCGCGGGCGCTTCGCAGGTCGGCCAGATCTGCAAGGAGAACAAGCTTCCCTTCGTGACTGGCGAGGAGGGCATGTGCATGGCCGGCGGCCTGTTCACCCTCTCCATCAATTACGAGGATCTGGGCTACGCCGCGGGCGAGATGGCCGTCAAGATTCTGAAGGGCGAGGCCAAGCCCGAAGACATGCCTATCAAGCACCTCTCGAGCAAGGACCTGGTCGTCGTCAAGAACGACGAGATGGCCGAGGCCCTGGGCATCGACCTTTCCGCTCTGGACGCGTAATGCTATACGCGGCATGCGTCTAGAGCCCGTGCTCGCGCTTTAGCTGCGTTATTCAATATCTGAGCCACAGGGGCGGGCGCTGTAGACCGGCGTCCGCCCTGCTTGTTTCAGGTAAAACAAAACGTCTGTCCGCAGCTCTTCTATGCATTGTTACCGCTATTATGGTGAATCACGTGTCCACCCTATCCTAGGAGGTATGAAGCATGCTCATTGCATTGCAGGGCGCCGTTTCGCAGGGCGTCCTCTGGGGCATTATGGTGCTTGGCGTGTTTATCACGTTCCGCCTGCTCGACATTCCCGATATGACCTGCGACGGCAGCTTTGCCCTCGGCGGCTGCGTCTGCGCTGTGCTCATCGTCAATAACAACGTCGACCCGCTGCTCGCCGTGCTGGCCGGTATGTGCGCCGGCGCCATCGCGGGTGCCGTCACGGGCATTTTGACCACCGTCTTCGAGATTCCCGCGATCCTCGCCGGAATCCTCACCCAGATCAGCCTGTGGTCCATCAACCTGCGCATCATGGGCAAGTCCAATACGCCAATTCTTGCCAAGGGCACCGTGTTCTCGGCCGTCAGCAATATGACCGGTCTGCCGCAGTCCACCGTTGCCATCATCTTAGGCATCCTGCTCGCCGTGGCTATCGTTGCCATCCTGTATTGGTTCTTTGGCACCGAGATCGGCTCGGCGCTGCGCGCCACCGGCAACAACGAGTACATGATCCGCGCTCTGGGCGTCAACACCAACTCCACCAAGATGATCGCCCTCGTGCTCTCCAACGCCCTCATCGGCCTTTCGGGCGCGCTTATCTGCCAGAGCCAGAAGTATGCCGACATTGGCATGGGCACCGGCGCCATCGTTATCGGTCTTGCCGCCATCGTCATCGGCGAGGTGCTCGGCCGCCTGCTGCCCGGCGGTCTCACGCAGTTTAGCGTCCGTCTTGCCTCCGCCGTCTTTGGCTCCGTGGTGTACTTCCTTATCCGCGCCATCGTGCTGCAGCTGGGCATGGACGCCAACGACATGAAACTGCTCTCTGCTGTGATTGTCGCCGTGGCCCTGTGCGTGCCCGTGGTTTGGGAGCGCTATAAGCTCCGCAGCTCCTACACGAAGGGAGATGAGGCAGATGCTTAAGCTCTCGCACGTCAAGAAGACCTTTAACAAGGGCACCGTCACCGAGAAGCGCGCGCTCACCGGCGTCGACCTTACCCTCAACGACGGCGACTTTGTAACTGTGATCGGCGGCAACGGCGCCGGCAAATCCACGCTGCTCAACATGATTGCCGGCGTATATCCGCTCGATTCGGGCGTTATCGAGCTCGACGGCACCGACATCTCGCGCCTGAGCGAGTCGCAGCGCGCCAAGTACCTGGGCCGCGTGTTCCAGGATCCCATGCGCGGCACCGCAGCCGACATGCAGATTGCCGAGAACTTGGCCCTCGCCAAGCGTCGCGGCCAGCGTCGCGGCCTTTCGTGGGGCGTCACCAAGGCCGAGAAGGACGAGTACGTTGAGTTGCTCAAGCGCCTGGACCTTGGCCTGGACACGCGCCTCAACGCCAAGGTCGGCCTGCTTTCGGGTGGCCAGCGCCAGGCACTCACGCTGCTCATGGCCACGCTCACCAAGCCGCGCTTGCTGCTGCTCGACGAGCACACCGCGGCACTCGACCCCAAGACCGCCTCTAAGGTGCTCAATCTGACCGAGGAGATTGTCGACGAGAACCACCTGACCACGCTCATGGTCACGCACAACATGAATGACGCCATCCGTCTGGGCAATCGCCTGATCATGATGCACGAGGGCCACGTTATCTACGACGTGGCGGGCGACGAGAAGAAGTCGCTCACCGTCGCCGACCTGCTGCAGAAGTTCGAGGAGGTCTCGGGCGGCGAGCTCGCCAACGACCGCATGCTGCTGAGCTAAAACCTGCCAATAAGGGACAGGTTTATTTTGGCAGGTTTTATCTGCGCAAACGTCAAAACCGCCGCAAAGGAACAGATACCTTTGCGACGGTTTTCGCATATCATGTCGATAATCCAGCGTCAGCAGGAACCACTGGTTAAGAACTAAGGAAACTGCCATGAGAAGACTCCTTCCCCGTCTTGCTTGACCGCCGCACTCCTTGCCGGCGTGCTCGCCGGCGGCCCAGCTTACGCCACCGCGGCCACCCCATCTCAAGTTATCGGCCCGTCCGATGTGATCGGACGGGCTTTTTGGTGGGTATCATGGTTGAATGATCATTAGGAGGTTTTCCCTACATGGAATTGTTTGAACCGATTCTTCATTTCTTTGAGCAGCGCTGGGTCCACAACATCATCTGGGCCGTCATCTTGGTAATAGTCACCGCCATCGCCGCCAAGGTGGCATCCAAGACCCTGCGCCACCTACTCAACCGAGACGACAACCCGCTTCCCGCATCGAGCATCTTCATCAACATCGCGCGTGCCGTCATTTGGATGATCGGCGGCAGCTTTATCCTCGACAACTGCTTTGGCATTAACGCAAACGCGCTCGTCGCCGCTCTTGGCGTCGGCGGCATCGCCATCTCGCTCGGCTTTCAGGACACGCTATCAAACCTTATCGGCGGCATGCAAGTGACCTTTATGGGCATCATCAAGCCCGGCGACAATATCGAGGTCGGCGGCGTGTCGGGCGTGGTCCAGGACATCACTTGGCGCCACACGACCATCGAGGACGCCTGCGGACAGACCATCATCGTCCCCAACTCCAACATCTCCAAGAACACACTCGTGCACCTCATGCCCTTTGGACGCGTTGTCGTTCCCGTCGCGGTGAAGGACACGTCAAAGTGGGACTCGCTCGATGCGCTGGCAGACGAGCTCGCCTGTGCCACCAAGGTCGCCGTTTCACCCATCTCGGGCTTTGACAAGGAACCCTACGTGCTCTTTAGCGAGATCGGCGACTTTGGCATTAAGGGTAAGATCATCTTTATCGTCAGTGACGACAGCACCACCTTTACGGCAGCCGACGCCTGCATCCGCGCCATCGCCCCCATCATCGCCTAAAACCACCGCAAAGGGGACAGGCACCTTTGTGGTGGTTTCGCATCGTGGTACCATGGTTCATATCGTTGTTTAAACGACTAAGGGAGTAGACACCATGGAAGAGGCCTATCGTCAAGCGCGCAAGCGCGGCGAACAGGGACGCCGTCGCGCCATCAGCCAAAGCGAGCATCCATATCTTACGGACCTCGACAGCTTGGTCGCCCAGCTTCCCTGCGGGCAGCGCGAGAACATCGGCCTGCGGGACATTCCGCTCGAAATGGTCGTCGGCACGGTTACCAAAGGTCGCCAGTCCGCCTTTTCGTGTAACTTTATGCCGCTGCTCCCCTGGAATACCGAATTCGCCCGCAAATGGTCCAACCTCTACGATATCCAAATCTCCGAGGGCTACCGCGACCCCATCATCGTCACCGAGTTCATGCACCGCTTTTACGTCCAAGAGGGCAACAAGCGTGTCAGCGTCCTCAAATTCCTTGACGCTCCGACGGTTTCGGCCAAGGTGACGCGTCTGTACCCCGGTAAGTGGGATTCCGTCGAGAGCCGCCTGTACGGTGAGTTTTGCGCCTTTTGGTACGTATGCCCCCTGTACGAGATTGAGTTTTCGCGCGAGGGCAGCTACGAGATGCTTGCCAAAATGCTCGGCCAAGATCTTGTCGAAAAATGGCCTCAAAAGAAGGTCGACTACCTACGTCACACCTTCCTGCTCTTTAAGCGCGCCTATCTTCGCGCGGGCGGCGACCACTTGGACATTACGCCTGCCGATGCCATGCTCGTCTACCTCAACGTCTACAACCAGGACCGTCTGCTGGATACGCCGACGGATATCGTCGTCAACCGTCTGTGCAAGATTTGGCGCGAGCTTGTCATTGCCGGCAAAAGCGACGAGGACAAAGTCGATCTTGTCGAAGCGCCGCAGCCCAACGAGAAAGAGGGCGCACCGACAAAAGCTACCTCGGGCGTGCTCAACTTCTTTATGAGCAAGACCGTCTACTCCACTGCCAATCCCATGCGAATCGCCTTTATCCACGAGTTTCCCTGTGCCACGTCGAGCTGGGACAGCCTACACGACCAGGGCCGCCGGTATCTTGATGAGCACTTTGGCGGCATCGTGCGCACCGAGGCGTTCGAGGACTGCCACGATTCGGACGTGTTCTACGCCGCCGTCGAGACAGCCGTAAAGCACGGGGCGAACGTCATCTTCTCGACCTCACACCGGCTCATGGAATACACGCTCAGGGCGTCAGTCGAGTATCCCCAGGTGCGGTTCCTTAACTGCTCAATCGGCCTTCCCCACCAAAGCGTCCGCTCGTACTTTGGAAAGATGTACGAGGCCAAGTTCCTACTGGGCGCCCTTGCCGCCAGCATGGCCGACAACCACCGTATTGGCTACCATGCGTCGGTCTTCGCCTCGGGCGCGCTGAGCGAAATCAACGCCTTCGCTATCGGTGCCTCGCTGCTCGACCCTCGTGCGCAGATTATCCTCACTTGGGGAGATGTTCCCGCCGGCGGTCTTGCCGAAGCCATGTGTCGCGAGGGCGTGAGCGTCATGACCGGCGCCGATATGTCCAAGTCTCTCGAGGACCCCACCGCCTACGGGCTTCACCGTCTGGTAAACGGCAAGGAAGTTACCGGTATTGCTATGCCGGTATGGAACTGGGGCCGTTACTACGAACTCATCGTACGCAGCCTACTGCACGGCACATGGGACGAGACCGCCGATGACCAGCAGGTGCGCGCCGTCAACTACTGGTACGGTATGAGCTCCGGCGTCATCGATATTCGCTACGCTCCGGGCCTACCCTATCAGACGCGTAAACTTGTGCAGCTGCTTCGCAACGGCATTGTCGAGGGCTCCATCAACCCATTTGGCGGCGAGCTCCACAGCCAGGACGGCGTGGTTCAGATTGAGGGCTTCCCTCCCCTGCCGAGTACGCAGATTGTCGAGATGAACTGGCTGGCTGACAACGTTATAGGCTCGATTCCGCAGCTCGATAACAAGCCGGAGGTCCGTGCCCTATGAATATCCTAGCCATTGCCGATGTAGAGGAGCGCTGCCTGTGGGAATGTTTTCGCAAGGAGCGCTTTGAGGACGTTGACCTGATTCTATCCGCAGGCGACCTGGATCCGGACTATCTTGAGTTTTTGGTCACTGTCATCAACAAACCGCTTGTGTACGTTCGTGGCAACCACGACGACCGCTACGCGCGCCATGCACCGGGCGGGTGCATTTGTGTTGAGGACAGCGTATATGTGTACCGAGGTATTCGCATTGCGGGTCTGGGCGGTTCCATGCGCTACCGCGACGGCGCGAACATGTATACCGAGCGCGAGATGGCAAAACGCATGCGCAAGCTATCGCGAAAAATCGCACTGGTAGACGGATGCGATATTCTACTTACCCATGCACCCGTCGCAGGCATGGGCGACCTGGACGACCTGCCGCATCGAGGATTCGAGTGCTTTAATGCGGCTCTTGAGTCTTGGGGTCCCGACTATATGATTCACGGGCATGTGCACCAAAGCTACGGCCCCAACTTTCAACGCGAGCGCCAACACCCATGCGGAACGAAGATTGTCAACGCCTGCGGCTATACCAAGATCGAAATTGACGAGGCGCGCTACCCCACGCGCGGTTGGAAGGCCGCTTGGCTCAACTCGCAAACCATGCGCCGCGAGCTCAAACGCCACGAAGCAATCGAGTCTTCAACCGCCAGAACCCCCTGGTAACTGCCAACAACCACCACGAAGGGGATAGGCACCTTTATGGTGGTTTTGCTGACTCGTCCGACCTGTCCATCACGGTGCTTGTGTAATTAACGAGAACACTCATTGTTTTGTAAGGACGGCGCTCACGTGCCGTCTTTTTTGTCAACTTATGCAGTCTCGACCGTGTTGTATGTAGAGGGACCTCGCGAGACGCCTTCCCTATATCCACCACGACCAATTGGAGGTGACACTATGCCTGCACGCCGTAACCGCAATAGCACGCTCCGATGCGATGCCGATCAGATCGAGCGGGAAGCAAAGCGCTTGGTCGACACGTATTCCGACCTCATCCTTCGATTGTGCTATTCGGCCCTTGGATCCGCTGACGACGCTCAAGACATCTGCCAGGACACGCTGATCAAGATTCTCCAACGCACTCAACCGTTCGACTCGCTCGAACACGAACGTGCTTGGGTGATCCGAGTCGCACTGAACGCATGTCGCGATATCGGCCGTACGCACGCGAATCACCCGGTTGTCGACCTCGATTCGCTCCCCGATTTCTGCGCACCCGTAACACATACCGAGCAAGAATTCGCGCAACGCGACTGCGCCATTCTTTCCGCTGTCACGGCCCTGCCTCAAGCACAGCGCATCGCCATCTTTTTGCACTACTACGCAGGCATGAGCATCAGGGAAATCGCAGACGCCGTTCACGCGACGCCAGCTGCAACCGCCCAGCACCTTAGCCGCGGACGTGCGTCACTTCGGCTTTCCTTGAAAGGAGACCACAATGACTACGAATTCGAATGACTATCGCCACGCCCTGGAGCACATTTCGTTTACCGATAATGCGAAGCAGCACATGGCAAACTCGATTGCTCAGTCCGTCGCCTCAAGCGATGCGGCGACCGCTCAAAGCAACTTTAATGGCACGCGACGCAAGCCGCGCATCGCCCGCCATCCCGTAAGAACAGTCGCTCGCATTGCCGCTGTAACGGCAGTCCTCGCTATCGTCATTGGAGGCGCTGGCACGGCTATGGCAACAGGCGTCCTGCCGCTTCCTTCTGACATGCTTTCCGACATCTTTGACGGACCTGCTTCTCAAACCGAGATCATCGACCGTATTGGCCGGCCCGTCGGTGCTAGCTGCTCCAACAACGGAGTCACCGTGACCGCCGACGCCATCATGGGCGACAAGGATATGGTTACCATCGCCTATACGCTTACGTTCGACGATCCCGCTGCCCTGAAAAAGCTTTCCGAGCCGGGCGAGAACGGAACTATCGCCGGAAGTGTCGATGGAAACGTATACGTTGATGGCGAGCATGGCGGCCAAGGCCAATCATGGCTCATTGACAAGAACCCCAATGACTCCAGCATTCAATACTTTGCACAGTTCAGCGTTGAATCACCCGGCCTTATGGGCAGGACCGTCCGCACGCATATCAACTCTCTCGTTGTGCCACGTGCTGGCAAAGAGCTTCCCGAGTATAAGAAAATACTTACGGGCCCATGGGATCTTAAGTTCCAGCTGAATTACGAAGATACATCCGTTACGATTCCCGCGCCCAAATCGGTCAACTTTAACGGCACCAAGGCGACGATTCAAGAGGCCACCGTATCCTGCGTTGGCGTTTCAGTCCGCTACAACATAAATCGTTCCATCGAACACGACAACAACAGCGGCAAGATGTCTCAAAACATGGAGGAGTCTATGGATGCCGTTGGCAACATACCCCTCATCGTGACGTTCAAAGACGGTCATGTTGAGGACGCAACCAGCCACAGCGGCTATTTCGCAAATAAACTGGATAACGGCACCACTGATGTCCACAAGACCTGGCCGTTCTCGCAAGTTTGTGACACAGACAAGATTGCAAGCGTACAAATTGGCGATACGGTCATTCCCATGAATTCGTAACGCTACGCGGCTCGTATATGCACCCGGTTCCGCACTTCGCGTCTAAAGATGCGCTGTCATCGAGCAGCGTGAGCGCAAGGCCGCCCGTATGGTCGGCTGGGAACACCTCGTTGCGCTAAAAACCACCACGAAGGGGACCGGCACCTTTGTGGTGGTTTTGCTGACTCGTCCGACCTGTCCCAACGGTTTGTCTCAATCTGTAACAGGTAGGGCCCAAATAATCGGTTAGCTGTTACAGATCGAGACAGACCACGGATGCTCAGCCGAAAATCTCAATCTGTAACAGGTAGGAACGATTTTGCCCCTTAGATGTTACAGATTGAGATATTTGACAGCTTGAATCGGCATCGCCTACAGCGCGGCGACGACCTTGTCGCCCATCGTCGTGGTGCCGAGGATCTTATCTGCCGGGGTGTTGACATCGGCGATGTCACGGGTGCGCCAGCCCTCGTCGAGCACGCGCGCCACGGCGCTCTCGATCCACGCGGCTTGCTCGCCCATGTCGAGCGCGTAGGTCAGCAGCATCGCCACCGACAAGATTTGAGCCAGCGGATTGGCCACGCCGAGCCCCGCGATGTCAGGAGCGCTGCCAGCGCTCGGCCCAAACAGCGATACGCCATCATCCAGCGAGGCAGAGGCAAGCATACCGAGCGATCCGGTAATCTGAGCCGCCTCATCGGACAGGATGTCGCCGAACATGTTCTCCGTCACCACGACGTCAAAGTCTGCCGGTCGACTGATGAGCTGCATGGCGGCGTTGTCGACGAGCAGGTCCTCAAGCTCCACGTCGGAGTACTCCTCGTCTTGCACGCGATGCACGATCTCGCGCCACATGCGGCTCGTCTCCAGCACGTTGCGCTTATCAACGCTCGTCACCTTGCCGCGACGTTTGCGCGCCGCCTCAAATGCCTGGCGCGCAATGCGCTCAATCTCGTACTCGCGATACTCCATCACGTCGACCGCACGCTGACCGGCCGCACCCGCAGCGCCCGCGCAGGTCACGGATGCGGGCGCCAAAGTCCCACGGCATGTTGTAGCCCATCGTATCGGGGATGTTCACGACCGTGGCACCGGCCTTTACGGCCGCCTCGATAATGCGCACCAGAAACTCCTGATCGGAGCGGCCGGCATCCTCAGCATAAAACTCAACATCGTCAACGAACTTGCGAGCATGTTTGACGGCATGGATCGCTCACTCAATTGCCCTTTCCTCAGTCATATGGAGCTTGTCGCGCAGGTGACTGGTGCTCACACCCAGCCCTGTATGGATACGGGGCCTCTGGGCCGTTTTGAGCGCCTCTGCAGCCACTTCGATATCCCTGTCGACAGTGCGCGTCAGGCCGCATACCGTGCATCGGTCGCCCGCAATCTTGCCAATCTCCTGTACGGAGCGAAAGTCACCAGGACTCGAGATGGGAAAGCCCGCCTCGATAACGTCCACGTTCATGCGCACCAGCTGGCGGGCGATGAAGAGCTTTTCCTCGGTATTCATGCTGGCGCCCGGCGACTGCTCACCGTCGCACAGGGTGGCGTCAAAGATTGTGATTTTGCGGCTTATATGTTCCTCCTGATTGACCGTTTTATGACAGATGGCTTTCAGGAGAGAGAGAAGGCCTAGAGATAGAAAAATACCCGTGTCGCTCATCACGCCTGAAAGCGGCAGACGATAGCGCACCCGGGTACAACAAATCGTTATAGCGAGATTACAACCCTAGCGCGCTATCCAATCTAGTAGCGCTAGGCCTAGGAGCTGTTGCGTGTTCTTAAACATGTTGGGCTCCCTTCGGCCTCGGGTAGTACTACATCGCGCTAAAGTACAACACAAGTAAAACCACCACAAGGGTGCCTGTCCCCTTCGTGGTGGTTTCGTTGACTCAAAAGCAAGAAACCCGGTCCTGCACGAGGCAGAACCGGGTTTCTTTAGCAATGCTTGCTTTGCTCAGGCAGTAACTAAAAGTTACTCAGCCAGGAAGTCGCGCTGGACAGCGGGATCGACCTTGACGCCAGGGCCCATGGTGGAAGACACGGAGATGGACTTGACGTACTTGCCCTTAGCAGAAGAGGGCTTGACGCGCAGGATCTCGGTGTACAGGGCAGCGTAGTTCTCAACAAGCTGCTGCTCAGAGAAGGACTTCTTGCCCAGGGGCACGTGGCAGATGCCGTAACGGTCGGCGCGGTACTCAACGCGGCCAGCCTTGAGCTCGGAGACCATCTTGGCGACGTCCATGGTCACGGTGCCGAGCTTGGGGTTCGGCATGAGGCCACGGGGACCGAGGATCTTACCAATGCGGCCAACCTTGGCCATCATGTTCGGCGTAGCGATAGCAGCGTCGAAGTTGATCTCGCCCTTCTGGATCTGGGCGACGAGCTCGTCGGAACCGATGATGTCGGCGCCGGCAGCCTCGGCCTCGCGGGCCTTCTCGCCCTCGGCGAAGACAGCAACACGAACGGTCTTGCCGGTGCCGTGAGGCAGGGAGATGGAACCACGGATGTTCTGGTCAGCCTTACGAGTATCGATGCCCAGACGGAAGTGGGCCTCGACGGTCTCGTCGAACTTGGCGGTGTCGAGCTCCTTGATGAGCTTGGCAGCCTGAAGGGGGGTGTAGAGCGTGGCGCGGTCGATCTTCTCGGCAGCGGCGTTATAGCTCTTACCATGCTTAGCCATGTGCATTACCTCCTGTGGTTAAACGGGCGTGAGCCCTCCCACATCGTATCGTGTGCCCTATTGCACACATATAACGGTCGCCCCGGTCGGAGCACCCGTCATTACCTAAAGAAATCGCTACTCAGCGATGGTGACGCCCATGGAACGGGCGGTACCGGCGATGATCTTCTTGGCGGCGTCAATGTCGTTGGCATTGAGGTCCGGCATCTTGATCTCGGCGATCTTGGTGAGCTGCTCCTGGGAGAGCTGACCAACCTTGTCGGCCTGGGGCTTAGCGGAACCAGACTTGAGGTTCAGCTCCTTCTTGATGAGGTGAGCCGCCGGCGGGGTCTTGGTGATGAAGGAGAAGGACTTGTCCTCGTAGACAGAGATCTCAACGGGGATGATGTCGCCCTTCTTGTCCTGCGTCTCGGCGTTAAAGGCCTGGCAGAACTGCATGATGTTCACGCCAGCAGCGCCCAGAGCGGGGCCGACGGGAGGAGCGGGGTTAGCTGCACCAGCAGGAATCTGGAGCTTAATGACGTTGGCAACCTTCTTCTCAGCCATGGTCATTCCTTTCGAATCACGAGTGTGAAGTACTTGCTATATCGTAAGCACGCACGTGTTAGAAGCACTCCTGAGATGAGCAGTCACAGAAGAAGCACGCTCGCGCGAACGGACGAAAACTTAAGCGATGACAGCGACCTGGTTAAAGTCGAGCTCGACCGGCGTCTCGCGGCCAAAGATCATCAGCGTGACCTTGAGCTTGCCAGCCTCGGTGTTAACCTCGGAGACCTTGCCATCAAAGTCGGTAAGCGGGCCATCGGTGACGCGGACGGACGTGCCGACCTGAATATCAACCGAGGTGCGCTTGGGCGAATCGCCCTTACCGGGACGACGAGTCATCTTGTTGTACTCGTCGCGGGAAAGCGGAGCGGGCTTGCCGTTGCCGCCTAGGAAACCGGTGACGCCGGGCGTGTTGCGAACACACGTCCACGCATCGTCATCCATCTCCATGCGAACCAGGACATAACCCGGAAAGATCTTAGAATCCTTGGTCTCGCGCTTGCCACCCTCTTTGATCTCGGTGACGCGCTCCATAGGAATCTCGATATCAAAGATACGGTCCTGCATGCCCATGGTCTCGATACGATGCTCGAGATCGGACTTAACGCGGTTCTCGTATCCAGAGTAAGTGTGAACGACGTACCAACGCTTAGACATGGTTTAGCCCCTCAATCCAGAGAACAGAGCAAGAGCCTCGCCAAAGCCAGCATCGAGCAGAGCGATGACGACGCCGACGACGATCAGAGAAGCGCAAACGACGACCGAGTAGTTCACGAGCTCCTTCTTATCGGGCCACGTGACACGCTTCATCTCGGACTTCACCGAAGCGAAATACTTCTTGGTGCGGGCGAAGAAACCAGGCTTCTCGTTCTTCTTAGACTTCGCAGCCTTCTCGCTCTTCTTGGCAACGGCCTTCTTGGCCTCAACCTTGGAGTTGGCGGCAGCGTTGTTGGCAGGCGCCTGCTGCTGTGCCTTCTTCTTGTTCTTCTTGTTGGCCATTTGGGTTACCTCCGCGCAATGCGCTTATACATGAGTAAACCGTAAGCCCCCAAGTGGGAGCTTACGGAATAATGACTGGCACGCCAGGAAGGACTCGAACCCTCAACACTCGGTTTTGGAGACCGATGCTCTACCAATTGAACTACTGGCGTATATGACTAGAGACTAGCGAGTCTCTTTGTGCAGCGTGTGGTGACGGCACCAGGGGCAATACTTCTTGATCTCCATACGATCAGGCATGGTCGACTTGTTCTTGGTGGTCGTATAGTTGCGGCGCTTGCACTCAGTGCACGCAAGAGTAACTAGAGTACGCATGTATCCTGAACCTTTCATTTCCGCCCCGTACGGGCACGAGTTGTTACTTTATCAGCTCCACGTAAGTGCTGTCAATGAAAACCTCGAGTCAATTGGTTCTCGGTGGATCCATTCATATTTGGAACACATCAATGAAGCCATCGAGATCTAATCGACGGTGCATCCAGGACCATTATCGATCCTCTCGACACCAGCAACGGCTCAATATCCATTGCAGAAAAGAACCCGGCACCCAAATAAGTGCCGGGTTCTCTAAGTCAGCTATATCAAAGAGCTAATTTACTCAATGATCGTGGAGACGATGCCCGAACCGACGGTGTGGCCACCCTCGCGGATAGCGAAGCGCAGGCCCTCCTCCATGGCGATCGGGTGGATGAGGTCGCCCTCGATGGTGATGTGGTCACCAGGCATAGCCATCTCGGTGCCCTCGGGGAGCTTGACCGTACCGGTAACGTCGGTGGTACGGAAGTAGAACTGAGGACGATAACCATCGAAGAACGGGGTATGACGGCCGCCCTCCTCCTTGGTCAGAACGTAGATCTCACCGGTGAACTTGGTGTGCGGGGTAACCGAACCGGGCTTGCAGAGAACCTGGCCGCGCTCGATGTCCTCGCGCTTGATGCCGCGGAGCAGCAGACCGACGTTGTCGCCAGCCTCGCAGAAGTCCATGGACTTACGGAACATCTCGATACCGGTAACGACGGTGTTCTGGGTATCCTTGATGCCGACGATCTCGACGGGCTCGTTGAGCTTGAGCTCACCGCGCTCGACACGGCCGGTAGCAACGGTACCACGGCCGGAGATGGTCATAACGTCCTCAACGGCCATCAGGAACGGAAGGTCGTTGTTACGAGCAGGCGTCGGGATGTACTCGTCGACGGCGTTCATGAGCTCGCGGATAGCGTCCATCCACTTGGCGTCGCCCTCGAGAGCGCCCAGAGCGGAACCACGGATGACGGGGATGTCGTCGCCGGGGAAATCGTACTCGGAGAGGAGCTCACGGGTCTCCATCTCGACGAGGTCGATAAGCTCGTCATCGTCGACCATGTCGCACTTGTTCAGGAAGACGACGATGTAGGGAACGCCGACCTGACGGGCGAGCAGGATGTGCTCGCGGGTCTGAGCCATGGGGCCGTCGGTAGCGGCGATGACCAGGATAGCGCCGTCCATCTGAGCAGCACCGGAGATCATGTTCTTGACGTAGTCAGCGTGGCCCGGGCAGTCAACGTGAGCGTAGTGACGGGCAGCAGTCTCGTACTCGACGTGGGAGACGGAGATCGTAATGCCGCGCTCGCGCTCCTCGGGAGCCTTGTCGATGTTCTCGAACGCAGTGAAGTCAGCCTTGCAGCCCTCGGTCTCGGAGAGAACCTTGGTGATGGCGGCGGTCAGCGTGGTCTTGCCGTGGTCGACGTGACCAATGGTGCCGATGTTAACATGCGGCTTAGTGCGCTCAAACTTCTCTTTGGCCATAAAGCCCTCCTCTAAACAGGTCGTCCCCGGACGGGACTTTGCCTTTATACCATAGTGGCCTCTCAACATACTATTGAGAAGCCACCGTGTTACCTATGGTAGCGGTGACTGGATTCGAACCAGTGACGCCACGGGTATGAACCGTGTGCTCTAACCAACTGAGCTACACCGCCGGATGGAGCCTGCAACCAGACTTGAACTGGTGACCTCTTCGTTACCAACGAAGTGCTCTACCGACTGAGCTATACAGGCACTTGACGGGTGGGAGCTATAGGATTCGAACCTATGTAGGCAGAGCCAACGGGTTTACAGCCCGTCCCCATTAACCACTCGGGCAAACTCCCAATCGTTCAAGTATCCGCAGGTCCTTTGGTCTTTTGGACCGCCGCCCCCGCGAACGAAAAAGATAATACGATGCAACCTTGGGGGCTGTCAACGAAAACCTCTAGATACACGGTTCCGGGCGTATCTATATAGCCGTGACCTGCGGTTTTGTTGAGTTTGGATGTGAAGGACGGTGGATTTGGCTGCGCTGGTGACATTTCCCGAGCGAATACTTTGGTGTAGTGGAGTACACCTTCAGGATCGGACTTCGATAACAGCCTATTTGCACCTATATATAGGTCGAGATCGGGCTTCCGTGGCAGATTCGAGCGTGGATTTTCTCCCGTTTGAAATCGAGCGTGGATAATCTCCCACTATTGGCGTGCCCCCAAGGCCAAAGTGGCAGATTATCCACGATCATTCACTAAGCGGGAGATTTTCCACGCTCGTACGTCCGATAATCCACGCTCAGGGGGGGGCAGCCGAGCTCGACACGGCTTTTGTCTCGATCTGTAACATATAGAGAACATTTTCTCCCCTATCTGTTACAGGTCGAGATATTACGCAGAGACCTCCGCTTACGTCTCATTCTGTAACAGTAAGAAAGGTTTTCAGCTTCTTCGTGTTACAGATCGAGTCAAACCTGAAGCTTGGTTGGCGCCAAACACGCTGACTTATCGACATAAATAGAAACGGGCCCTGTCCCTCAGGGGGACAGGGCCCGAAACTCTCATGGAGCCAGTGACAGGAATCGAACCTGCAACCCACTGATTACAAATCAGTTGCGCTACCGTTGCGCCACACTGGCACACTTGGCGCTTTCGCGCGAAGCCAGTTAAGAATAAAGGAATTACGGACGGGGCGCAACAGACCCTTCGACCGACCACATCTCAAAACTATTCGTCAGAACGAATAGTTTTATCTGTTCGCCAGAACCAAAAACTATTCGTTTTGGCGATGCCAAGCCGCAACCCATTGATCACAAACCAGTTGGTTGGTCAATCGAGAAAGCAGCTCCCCATAGAAGGTTTACCTACCTCCCGCGCAGGGCCTTGAGCTTGGCCAGGGCATCGGGGCTCAGGCGGCTGCCCAGAGTCATCTTGATCTGCGGAGCTTCCTCGGCCTCGTGAACGTCGTTATCGATCTGTTTGATCTCGTCCACCAGCATGCGGCTCGAGATACGCGTGACACCCTTGCCCATGACGACGGCTTGAATTGTGCCGTCACTCGATACCACGGAGCACGCGCGGCCCTCCTCACGTGCCTCGATGCAGAGCTTCTGCACCACGGTGTCGGCAGAGACGCCCGTCGGCGAGAACTCGATACGCACGCCGCGGGCCGGCAGGTTGGGGCGCTCGCTGGAGATATTGCCCGCACCGTCGAACACGATTACGGCCTCGTAGCGGCCCTGGGCAAAGGCGGCGACGTCGTTGATGAGCGCCGTGCGCGCCATATCGTGGACGTCGCTGGAATACGGATCGTCGGAATGGTCGTATACGAGCTTTTCGTAGCGCGGCGTGCAGTGGATCACGTTGTAACCGTCGACCACCAGCAGCTCGGGCTTATTGGAGTGCACCGTCGAGACCGGATCGGCGATGGCCTGTGCAAACGCATTGCCGCCCACGCCATAGGTCGCGGCCGAAACAATCGGCTTGGCCGAGCCCTCGCCAAAGCGCTTGGCCTTGGACTTGGCACGGTTCTTTTTGGACATGCGCTACTCCTCCCCCATGAGCTCGCCGGCGTTGCGGCGCAGCCACTCAAAGCACAGCGCCGTGGTCGCCTGGGCAACATTGAGGCTCTCGGTCATGCCGCGCTGGGGAAGCTTGGTCAAAAAGTCGCATTTCTCGAGCACCAGGCGCGAGATGCCGTCGCCCTCGGACCCCATGACGAGCGCCACGCGACCCTCGAAGGGAGCATCCCAGCAACTGCCTTCGGCGTGCTCGGAAGCACCGCCCACCCAAAAGCCAGCGGCCTTGAGGTCGTCGAGCGCACGGGCGATGTTGGGCACCTGCGCGATAGGCAGGTGCATGACGGCACCGGCAGAGGTCTTGTAGCTGCCCACGGTCACGCCGGCGGCACGCTTGTTGGCAATGATGACGCCCGCAGCACCCACGACCTCGGCGGAGCGCACAATGGCGCCAAAGTTGCCGTCGTCGGTCACGTGGTCGAGCACGACGACGAGCGCCGGGCCATCGCCCGCGCGGTCGAGGATGTCGGCGACGTCCGCATAGGGGAAATTGCCAACCTCGAGCGCAATGCCCTGGTGAGCGCCATGGCTCGACAGTGCGTCGAGCTGCGCGCGCGGCACATACTTAATGCGGACACCCGCGGCGTTGAGGTCGTCGACCAAGCGCGACAAGGCGGCATCGCGCTCCCCGCCCTCGGCAATGAGCGCGCATTTGATGGGAAAACCGGTGCGCAGCGCCTCGGCGGCAGCACGGCGACCTTCGATAAACTCGCCCTTGGGAGCCTGGGCGCCCTCGCGATTACGATCGCGCTGCGGACGCGCGGCCTGGGTGCGATCGCGCTGGCCCTTGGGAGCGGCAGCGCGGTCATTGCGGCGAATCGGACGCGAGCCAGAAGCAGTCTGCTTGCCACCACGAGGCGAACGCCTGCGATTGTCGGCCATAAAGCGACCTCCTAAATACAACTATCAAACGAAACAAAATAAACGACCGCCCATGAATATTAATTCGGGCGGTCGGTACGGGTTTTCCAAGTGCCCGAGATTGCCGTGAAAGAGGAGCGACGCGTACTTGAGTACGCGAGCGACGGTTTGAACGGCAAGATCGGGCACTTGGAAAACCCGCAGGGATTAGAGAGATTTAATACGAGTGCCCGCGGCAGTATCTTCAATCGTCAGGCCCAGGTCCTTGAGCTGATCGCGGATGGCATCTGCCAGATCCCAGTTCTTGGCGGCACGGGCCTCGGCACGAGCCTCGAGAATCTTGGCAGCTGCCTCGTCCACGTCGTCACCCGTGTAGGCAACCAGGCCGGCGGCAACGCCCAGCAGGCCCAACGGCAACTCGACCTTAGGCTCGGGAAGCTCGATGCCAAACGTATCGAGCAGCTCGGCCAGCGTATCGGCGGCAGCCAGGGCTGCGGCCTTGTCGGCAGCATCGCCCGCCTGCTCCAGGTACTGGTTGCACTCGGTCACAAAGCCAAAGACGGCACCCATGGCACCGGCGGTGTTAAAGTCGTCGTCCATGCACTCCTTAAAGGCGGCACGGGTCTCGGCGGCCTTGTCGGCAAACGCCTCGGATGCTGCCTCATCGGCGTCGGCCGTTGCGTGATTCGCGGCCCAGCGCAGGTTCTCGACCGTACCGGCGATACGCGTGAGCGAATTCTCGGCACCCTCCAGGCGCTCCCAAGAAAAGTCGAGCGGCGAGCGATAGCTCGTCTGCAGCATCAGCAGGCGCAGGGCCGCGGCAGAGTGCTGCTCGAGCACCTCGGCCAGCGTAAAGAAGTTACCGAGCGACTTGGACATCTTCTCGCCGTCTACCAGCAGCATGCCCGTGTGCATCCAGGTGTTGGAGAAGCCCTGGTGCCAGGCGCAGGTGGCCTGGGCGCACTCGTTCTCGTGATGCGGGAAGGCAAGGTCGGAGCCACCGCCGTGGATGTCAATCGGGGTGCCCAGGTAGCGGTGCACCATGGCGGCGCACTCGGTGTGCCAACCGGGACGGCCCTCGCCCCAGGGGCTCGGCCAGCTGGGCTCGCCGGGCTTGGCGGCCTTCCACAGGGCAAAGTCGAGCGGGTCGTTCTTGTCCTCGTTCTCCTCGATGCGCGCGCCAACCATAAGGTCGTCGATGTTGCGGCCCGAAACCTGGCCATAGTTGGGATCGCTGCGCACGGCAAAGTACACATCGCCGTTATCGGCTGCGTAAGCGTGGCCCTGCTCGATAAGCGTCTTGATCATGGCGATCATGGGGCCGATCTCCTTGGTGGCGCGGGGGCGCACATCGGGATCGAGCACGTTGGCGGCGCGCATGACGCCGATGAACTTGTCGGAAAACTCCGTCGCGACCTCGGCAGCCGTACGGCCCTGCTCGTTGGCGCGATTGATGATCTTGTCATCGACATCGGTGAGGTTCTGGGCGAACGTGACCTCGTAGCCGCTCGCGATGAGCCAGCGTCGAATCACATCGAAGCTGATGAACGTGCGGGCATTGCCGATGTGGATGTTGTCGTAGACCGTGGGGCCGCACACGTACATGCGGACCTTGCCGGACTCGATGGGCTGGAACTCTTCCTTTTTATGGGTAGCGCTGTTGTAGATACGCATTCGTTACTCCTTAACGGTTTTCTGTAGCAGGCAGACGGCCCAGGCGCCGATTCCCTCGCCTTGGCCTTCCCAACCGAGCTTTTCGGTCGTGGTGGCGGCGACGCCCACATTTTCGACGTCAACGCCCAGGGCATGGGCAAGGTTGGCGCGCATGGCATCGCGGTGCGGGGTGATTTTGGGTTGCTGACAGGCAATGGTGCAATCGGCATCGACAAACTCAAAGCCCAGCTCGCGCGCATAGTCCATCACGCGAGCGAGCAACACCATCGAATCGGCACCCTCGTAGGCGGGATCGGTGTCGGGGAATAGCTTGCCGATGTCTCCCCCGCGGCAGGCGCCCAGAATGGCGTCGGCCAAGGCGTGTGCGAGTACGTCGGCATCCGAGTGGCCCAGCAGGCCGCGCTCGTAGGGAATGTCGCCCCCGCCGATGATACATCGACGCCCCTCCACCAAACGGTGGACGTCGTAGCCGTGGCCAATGCGCAGGTTACTGAACATGGGGAAGGTCCTCTCCCTCGGCCATGCGGCCAAGCAGAATCGCGGTTACGGGACGCAGGTCCTCGGGCACCGTCACCTTAAGGTTATCGCGCGGGCTCTGGACACAGCGGACGCGCCCGCCCATGCGCTCGACCAGCGATGAATCGTCGGTACCGATAAAGCCCTCGACGATAGCTGCGGTGTGGGCGCGCTTCATGGCGTCGACGCTAAAGATCTGCGGCGTCTGTGCAGCCCAATAGAGCTCGCGCGGCGGCGTCTCAACGATATTATCGCCGTCGACGATTTTGAGCGTGTCGATCGCGGGCTGACCGCACACGACACCGTCGAGCGAGCGGTCGCCCACAAGCACGTCGATAGCGTGATCGATGGCCTCGGTGGTAATGAGCGGACGAGCGCCGTCGTGAATGGCGACATATTCGAAACCCGCCGGAACCGCATGCACGCCGGCGCGGGTGGAATCCTGACGGGTATCGCCGGCATCGGCAAAGCTGATGGGCGTGTCATAGTCAAACGGGTCGATGGCCAGGCGGCGCATCTCGGCACGGCGCTCGGCAGGGCAAACCACGACGATGTGGCCGACCTTGTCGCTACGATCGAACGCGCGGATGGACCAGCTCATGAGCGGACGGCCCGCCACGTTAACGAGCTGCTTGCCGCCGGGATTTCCAAAGCGCTGGCCGCTGCCGCCGGCAACGACCACGGCGCATACGGGCGCCATTATGCGTTCCCCTGTTTGGTGCCCTTCATGCGGTACAGGGAGTCCGCAAGAATGGCAGGGTTGTTAACGCCAAAGTCGCCCAGGCGCTCCGGATCCTCGCTGATGTCGTCCATGAGCTCCTGCAGCGAGCCGTACTCGTCGACGATCTTCTCGGCCACGCCGTCGCGCACGACGGACACGCGCGAAAGCGTGCGCAGGCCCAGCGGCGTCATGACGGAGTCCTCGTCCAGGTCGTCATAGCCCAGAACCGCCGCCACGTGTTGCGGGTCGGACAGATCCTTAGGCGTCATGCGAGCGAGCTCAGCGCGGATCTTCTCGGCGTTGGCCTCAGAGGAATCGCTCGCGTAGTCGCGAATCATCAGGTCGTACTCGGTATCCATACTGGAGCCGGCGAGCTGCTCGAGCTGCATCTGCACGAGTTTGCCCTGGTTGCCCAGCTTGACGATGCAATCCTTAAGCTCGGTCTTTGCCTGCTGCATGATCTCGAAGCTCGAGAAAATACCGGTGATGTCGGCGAGCGTAACGTAGTCGTCGAGCTCGAGGGCCGTCAGGCGCAACAGGGAGCGATCGAGCGACTGACGGGTAGTCTGGAGCGTGGCGACGAGCTGGTTGACCGAGCTCATGATGGTGGTGACGGGCTGGATCTCGTAGCTCTTGCCGTGAACGTACACGTTAACGACGGCACGACGGGCCGAGACCGAGATCACGATGGCATCGGTGAGCACCGACATGCGAGCGGCGGTGCGGTGACGCATGCCCGTCTCGCTCGTGGCAAGCGAGGGATCGGGATTGAGGTGGAAGTTGGCGCGCAGGATCTGGGTGAGGTCGCCGTCGATGACGATGGCACCGTCCATCTTGGAGAGCTCGAACAGACGGTTCGAGGTGAACGAAATGTTGAGCGGGAAGCCGTCGTTACCGGCAGCGAGCACGTTTTCGGTGTCACCGACGCAGATAAGGGCACCCAGGTGCCCGGCGATGATCATGTCGAGGGCGGTGCGGATCGGCTGACCAGGTGCCGTCAGGCGAATAGCCTGTTCCATACGCTTTTGCAGCTCGTTCTTATCCAAGGCATCGCTCCCATCGTATACGCTCCATAAACGCTAAATAGTTTCTCACGGTTTGTCCCTGCGGCGCTTGCGAAATACGATGCTTACAGAATGAGCGAACACAGCTGAGAGCCCAGCCCAAATCAGCTGTTCATGTGGTAGCATCGGGATTCGCATAAATGAGGGAGTAGTCGCGTAATCGGGCTCGCCCGCAGAGAGGGAGCCAAACCATGGGACTCGCCGAGCTCGTATTGCTCGCCATCGGCCTTTCGATGGACGCCTTTGCCGTTTCCATCTGCAAGGGCCTTGGCATGAAAAAGATCAACCTTAAAGTCGCCGTGGTGCTCGGCCTGTTCTTTGGCGGGTTTCAGGCCGGCATGCCCGTAATCGGATGGGCGCTTGGCAGCCAGTTTATGGGCATCATCGGCCCCATCGACCACTGGATCGCCTTTATCCTGCTCGCCTTCATCGGCGGCAAAATGCTGTGGGAGGCCTTTACCGAGGACGAGGATGAAGGCGACGGCAAGGATGCCGAAAAGATTGACCTGGTCGAGTACCTGATCCTCGCTATCGCCACCTCAATCGACGCCCTAGCCGTGGGCATCTCATTTGCCGCGCTCTCGGTCGACATCGTGCCCGCTGTATCGCTTATAGGCATCACAACGTTTATCTTCTCCGTCGCCGGCGTGGCGATTGGCCACACCTTTGGTGCGCGCTACGAAAAGCCTGCCACCATCGTGGGCGGCATCGTGCTTATCCTCATCGGGCTTAAAATCCTGCTTGAACATCTGGGGATTTTGGCGCTGTAAAACACCCTTCAAAACTAAACGTCCGTGCAAGGCCTCATGCAGAGTTTTGCATGAGGCCTTTTCGTGCAGACTTTTGCATGTCATACTGATATGCAAAAGTCTGCACGTTAGGAGATCGCCGTGGATACCCTTCCCATCACCACACCGCGCCAAGCTGGCATCTACGTGCGCCAGGCACGCGAGTCGCAGGGAATCACCCGTGCGGCCCTCGCTAAAAAAGCCGGTGTTTCGGAGCGCCTGCTCGCATCGCTCGAGCTGGGCGACGCTACGGGTATTCGGCTCGATAAGTTGCTGATGATTTTCAATGCTCTTGGACTGGCACTCGCCGCTCAAGGGGATATCGGCGAAGCGAAAAACGAGCGACCAGTCGACGCCCCGCATGCCAATCCGCTGCCTCGCAGCATCCCTAGGCGCCATCACGCTCAACGTCCTCATCATCGCAACCGTCGTAGTACCGCCATTCCGGCTCTTGCAGATGTCCCCTTTACATCCGCACTCTACGACGAGGTCTTCGCCGATTTCGCCATGTCCAATCTCGGAGTCTCGATTGCCGCAAACGCATCTAGCCAAACCAAGCCCGAAGGGAAATAGCCAATGGCCAGAACATCACTTCGGACCATTATTTGCGGCGTGCCTGCGGGAACGCTCACGCAAGATGAGAACGGTCTTATCAGCTTTACCTACGATCATGACTATGACGGGCCAGCCCTATCGACCAACATACCCGTATCGAATCGCACATACGGACAACAGGTCATGAATCCGTACCTGTTTGGCCTTCTACCCGACAGCGAAGACCAACGAAAAGCGATTGCCGCCGAATTCGACGTTAGGCCCAACAATCCCGTTGCGTTGCTCAGCCATATCGGACTCGACTGTCCGGGCGGCGTGCAGTTTTGTGCCGAAGAAGATGCCGACGCCGTCCTGCATCGCGTTGGCGAATACCGCCCTATAGACGACCACGAAATTGCTCTCCGTCTCAAGTCGATCAGAGATGACCGCGATGCATCGTGGATGGGTCTAGATGAAAGTTGGTCACTTGGAGGCAACCAGGGCAAGTTCGCGCTCGCGTTCATAAACGGCCGCTGGTGCGAATGCATGGGCTCCTCGCCCACGACGCATATTTTAAAAAATGGCGTTATCGGATTTAAACTCGAGGCTCTCAATGAGTTTGTCTGCATGAAAAGCGCCCAGCGCGCCGGTATCGCAACGGCAAACGTCGAATATCGAATGTTTGAGGACGAACCTGCCCTCATTGTTGAGCGCTATGACCGCGTGAAAGTCAAAGACGGAACGATCAGGCGTCTACATCAAGAAGACCTCTGTCAGGCACTTGGGGTGATGCCCGCCCAAAAGTACACGGCAGACGGCGGCCCGACCACACGCGATATTCAGGAGCTCCTCGTAAATACGAGCCACCATCAACTTAACCTGTATCTGTTTACGCAGATACTGTTCTTCAACGCCATTATCGGCGCACCGGATGCGCACGCGAAAAACTATTCCCTGCTCCTTGGAAACGACGGCGCAGCCATGATGGCTCGTATGTACGATGTCGCGTCGGGTTTGGCGTATGAGCGCATGCGCCGCCGGGCGCGCCTCGCCATGAGCGTTGGCGGCGAAAATCGTGTGGGGCGCATCGGTCCAGGCGCTATCCGCCGATACCACGGTATGGGCGACCCCGCGCTGGAGGCGGCGCTTACCGATGCCGGGCTATCCGAGAAGTTTTGCTTTGCAACCATGATGGACCTCGCCCACGAGGTACCCATTTGCATGGAAGAGGTCATGGACGAATACGCCGACCTGCCCGGCATGGCGGACCTGCGCGAGCATATGCTCGGCCCCGTCCGCGAAAACTGCCAGCGCACCCTCGACCTCATCAAGGCGGATATGGGCTAGACGCCAATCAATTTCCCATTTCTTAAAAGAAGAGAGGGGGCACCCGTCGCAAAAGCTCGGATGCCCCCTCTCGTAATGTCATTTGCAATCCGCTAGCACGTAGCTCAGACTGCTGCTAGCGCAATCTTTACGCAGCGAGGCGCTTGAGAACGTCGATGAGCAGCTCATAGAAGCGCTCGGCAGAAGCGAGCTCCATGCTCTCGTCCGGGGTGTGGACATCGGAGAGCGTCGGGCCCACGGCGATGGCGTCCAGGCCGTGCAGGGCCTCGGCAAACAGGCCGCACTCAAGGCCGGCATGGATGGACTCGATGCGCAGCTCGGAGCCAAAGAGCTCGCGATAGCTCTCGACAAAGACGTCGCGGACCGGCGAATGCTCGGCATAGCTCCAACCGGGATACTCGAACTCAAACTTGGCGTCGAAGCCCAAGACATCGGCCAGCGTCTGCAGGCGGTCCTTGAACTCGTTCTGCAGCGAGGTGATCGAGGAGCGCGGGGACAGCATGATCTTGACCTGGTCGTCAGAGGTGGCAACCACACCGATGTTGGAGGAAACCTCGACGGAGCCGTCGGTGGCGACGTTGCGGCGGATCACGCCGTTAGGGGCAAGACGCAGGGCGCGGATGAGGGCAAGCGCAGACTTCTGGTCCATGGCCTCGACCTCGGTGTCGTCGGCAATCTCGACGGTGCAGGTAAAGCCGGGGTCGAAGACCTCGAGCTCGGCGGTGACGTCGGCGATGATGCCCTTTGCGATCTGGGCCGCGGCCTCGGCGGCAGCGTGGTCGGCGTAGACCAGCTCGGCCTTGCACTCACGGTTGATGGCGTTGTCCTTGGTGCCACCGTTAAAGCTAACGATGGCGGGCTCGCCGGCAACCATCAGGCGGTCGATGATGCGGGCCATGATGAGGTTGCCGTTGCCGCGCTCCAGGTGGATATCACTGCCGGAGTGACCGCCCAGCAGGCCGGAGATGTCAAGCGTGAGGGTGCTACCGGTCTTATGCTCGCGCGCGATCGGGCAGGTGTAGGTAACGACGACGCCGCCGGCGCAGCTGACGGTGGCAACGCCCTCTTCCTCGGAGTCAAGGTTAATCATGGTGCGGGCGCTAATCTGGGACTTGTCGAGCGTCTCGGCGCCGACCAGGCCAGTCTCCTCGTCGGTGGTGAATACGCACTCGAGGGCCGGATGAGCAATCGAATCGTCGTTGAGCACGGTAAGCATAAGCGCGACGGCGATACCGTTGTCGGCGCCCAGGGTGGTGCCGTTAGCGGTGAGGACGCCGTCCTTGACGACCAGGTCGATACCATCGGTCGTAAAGTCGTGCTCAACGGAGCCCAGCTTGTCGCACACCATGTCGATATGGCCCTGCAGCATCACGGTCGGGGCATTCTCGGCACCGGCAGATGCGGACTTGCGAATGATGACGTTGTAGACCTCGTCCTGGTACACATCGAGGCCGCGCTCCTTGGCAAACGCAACCAAGAAATCGCTGATGCCCTTCTCGTTGCCAGACCCGCGGGGAATCGCGCTGACCTCCTCAAAGAAATGGAACAGCTGGGCGGGCTCGTAGCCGGTGATCTTGTAGTCCATGGTGCCTCCTTGGCGCAACTGGTTAGACAATAAGACATGCGACTTGTATATTCCCAGACTTCGTTTGCATAAACCAGTCGAAAACGCCGAGCGTTCTCGCATCATCGGCTAACGGTGGGGAGACGCCACTTTATTAAGGTAAAGCAGGTTAGACGGGCCGCGCCGAAGGAACGTTGGACCCTTCAACCAACCTCAACGCTTGATCAACGTTTATGCATACGCCATTGATATGTTTAATGAGATCTACTTTGAACGAAGGGGGCTTTCCAACAGAAAAAGGGCGCTCCTTTGGAACGCCCTCGTGGACACAAGGTTTTGTTACGCCCTACAGCGCGCCGGAACCGGCTTGCATCATGCCGCCGGGGCCCGAGGTCACGCCGCCGCTCACGGGCGCGGCGCTGCCAGTGTGCGGTGCCGCCGGGGTGGTATCGCCACCGAGCGTACCTGCCGGACGCGGTGCCGGAATCTCGCCCGTGCCGTGGCTAAAGACAAACTTGCCATCGGCCACGTCGCACAGGACGGTATCGCCCTCGCCCCACTCGCCGGCCAGAAGTTCCTCGGACAGCGGGTCCTCGATGAGCTTTTGAATAGCACGGCGCAGCGGACGCGCACCGTTGGTGAGGTCGGTGCCCTCGGCCACGATCTTGTCATAGGCCGCATCGGTGAGCTTGATGTTCATGCCGTTGGCAATCAGACGCTGGCGCAGGTCGTCCACCAGCAGGTGCGCGATCTTGGTGAGATTCTCGCCCGAGAGCTTCTGGAACACCACGATGTCGTCGATACGGTTGAGCAGCTCGGGGCGGAACAGGCGCTTGAGCTCGCCCATCGCGCGACCACGGATCTCACTCGACGTGAGACCCTGCTCGCCGGTGGTGCCAAAGCCCACGCTCGCATCCTGCGCAATCTCGCGGGCGCCCACATTGGACGTCATGATGATCACAGTGTTGCGGAAGTCGACCGTCTTGCCCTGGCTATCGGTCAGACGACCCTCTTCCAGCACCTGCAGCAGAATGTTGAAGATATCGGGGTGCGCCTTCTCGATCTCGTCGAACAGCACGACCGAGTACGGGTGGCGACGAACGGCCTTGGTGAGCTGGCCGCCCTCGTCGTGACCGACGTAACCCGGAGGGCTACCGATGAGCTTGGAGACCTCGAACTCGCTACCGAACTCGGACATGTCGAAGCTGATGAGCGCGTCCTTGCTGCCAAAGAGGTACTCGGCGAGCGTCTTGGCGAGCTCGGTCTTGCCCGTGCCGGTGGGACCCAGGAAGATAAAGCTGCCGCCGGGGCGACGCGGATCCTTGAGCGGCGAGCGGCTGCGGCGCACGGCCTTGGCAACTGCCTCGACAGCCTCATCCTGACCGATAATGCGGGTCTTGAGCACGCTTTCGGCCTGCAGCAGGCGACGGCTCTCGCTCTCGGTAAGCGAGGACACCGGCACGCCCGAGGTCACGGACACGATATCGGCGATCTGGGAGACATCGATGGTGAGCGGGTTGGCGTCGAGCTCGGCCGTCCAGGCAGCCTTGGCCTCGGCGAGCTCAATCTCGGCAGCCTTCTGCTGCTCGGTGATCTCGGCAGCCTTGTTCATGTCGTCGCTCTCGGTGGCCTCCTGCGCGGCGGCCTTGAGCTCCTCTATGCGATGCTCGGCCTCGCGCACCGGCTCGGGCGCGCGGTTAGCGGCGATGCGGGCGCGGGCACCGGCCTCGTCAATGAGGTCGATGGCCTTATCGGGCAGGAAGCGATCCTGGATGTAGCGGTTGGAAAGGTTCGCGGCGGCCTCGATAGCACCCTGCGTATAGCGCACATGGTGGTGCTCCTCGTAGCGCGGCTTGAGCGCGGTCAGGATCTTGACCGTGTCCTCGACGCTCGGCTCCTCGACATCGATGGTCTGGAAGCGACGCTCGAAGGCCGGGTCCTTGGTGAGATACTTGCGGAATTCCTCGGCCGTGGTGGCGCCGATAATCTGGAAGGCACCGCGCGCGAGCACGGGCTTGAGCATGGAGCTCGCGTCGATGGAGCCCTCGGCAGAACCGGCACCGATGATGGTGTGCATCTCATCGATAAACAAGATGACGTCGTCGGCCTCGGTTGCCTCCTGGATCACGTTCTTGAGGCGCTCCTCGAACTCACCGCGATACTTGGCGCCCGCAACGAGACCCGGCAGGTCGAGCGTCCAGATATTCTGGTTCATGAGGTTCTCGGGCACGTTGCCGGCAGCAATCTGTTGCGCCAGTCCCTCGACGATGGCCGTTTTGCCCACGCCGGGATCGCCCAGGATAAGAGGATTGTTCTTGGTGCGGCGCGAAAGGATCTCCATCATACGCTGGACTTCCTTTTCGCGGCCGATCACCGGATCGAGTTCGCCGTCGCGCGCCTTCTGCGTAAGGTTGGTCGCGAACTGCTTAAGTGTATCGGTGCCGCTCCCCTTTTGCTGGGAGGCATCCGAGCCGCTAAAGAACGGCAGGCCCGTACCGGGACGACCAGCACCGGCGCCAGCGAGCGGGCGCTTCTTATCCTGGTCCTTGGCGGTGAGTTTCTCGATAGCCTTTTTGATGGAGGCGGACGACACACCCAGGCGCATGAGGATGTCCATGGCCATGCCGTTGCCCTCTTCGACGATGCCGATCAGCAAGTGCTCGGTCGACACGTAGGTCTGGTTGTTTTCACGCGCCACGCGGAATGAACGCTCCATCACGCTAATGACGAGCGGCGTAAAGGCGAGCTTGGCCGCCTCGGTCTCCTCACTGGGCTCGGGAACCGTGGTCTGGACCTCTTTAAGAGTATCCATGATGTCGTCGTAGGAGATATCGAGCGAACGCAGTGCCTCGGCGGCAATGCCCTCGTCCTCCTTGGCGAGTGCGAGCAGCAGGTGCTCGGTACCCACCTTATTTGAGTGAAGATCGAGCGCTTCTTGCTTGGCCATGGACATGACCTTGCGCGCGCGATCGGTAAAACGGTCTAACATGCTAGTTCCTCTTAGACGAGCTAGTTTTTTCAAACGCAAAGCGCCGCCCGCGGCAGCGCTTTGGTCTCTTTACCCATATGGAGTATATGTTAACCGTTGGGACCTTTCCTGCCCGTAGCCGCGCGACAACGTCTACAAAAAAGGAATTGCTCGGGTCCGTTTGGCGGTTTGGTTTTGAGCTGCTGTCTAGCAGGCGGGCTCGGCGTCCATGCTCTCGGCAACGTCATTGACGGCATCGGCAACGGGAGCGCCCGGCATGCGCACGAGCTCCATGTGCGGCTCGGCAAAGACCGTGCCCATGGGGAAGGCGCGGCGGAAGACAAAGCGAGCAACCGGACCGGCCACCAGCAGGTTCCAGGGCAGGGCCATGATAAAGTTGCGCGGAATGTTAACGAGCCACATCATCGGCAGCAGCTGCAGGTTGGCGAGCGGGCCGCCGGGCATGTGGAACAGGCCCTCGCACGCACCGTAGAGCGACATGATGATGACCATAGGAACGACCATGCAGGAGCTGACGGCGAGCGTCATGGCAATCGGCGAGCTCTTGCCCGGCGTGACCAGGAATTTAAAGGCGAAACCCTTGGCGAGCGGGCTGGCGACAAACCAGTCGCAGCACATGGCAAAAACGTAGGCAACGGGGAAGCCGAGCCACGCGGCGGCAACAACCTCGCCGTTGATGGCCCCATGCTGCAGGGCAACGTTGTAGATGCTCATCCAGAGCACCATGCAAAAGCACATGATAAAGGTGAACAGCAGGCTCTCTCGTTTGTTGATAGGCATAAAGGGCATGGTCCTTTCTGTGTTACGCCGCTACGCCACGCAACAAAAACGGGCGGGCAAGATGGAGCTGTTGGGACTTCATCTCGCCCGCCCGTGATACGTGCGTCTGCGACTACTTATGTGGTGGAACCAGCCTAGCACGAAAACCCCGCGCTTCGTAAGCGTTGAGTTTATGGAGATGCAGGGCACCAATAATCCCCCGACCCCATAAGTTGCGGTGGAATACGGACTGTTTTGACCCTTTAAGCAGCAATTCAGTCCCTATTTCACCGCAACTCATTTGGTGCAAAGTAACCTGTCCCCCCTTGCACCAATTAGCTGGTGTGGCGCCAGCGAGAGTCGGTGAGGGTTCTCGCCACGCCCAGGCCAACGGGCAGAAACGCCACAATGAGCACTGCACGCACAAACCAGCCGAGCATATTGACCGTGTCGAAGGTGCACATGTAATACATCGAGCGATACAGATACAAGCCCGGCACCATAATGACAATCGATGGCACCGTGAGGGCGATACGTGGGTAGGTGAGCTTGATTTCGGCTAAGCTCGCGAGCAGCCCCGATACCAGCGCGCCGATAAACGCTGCCGCCTCGGGAGGCATACCTACGCTCAGGCCCAGAAAGGGAAACAGCATCGGCGCATCGACGAGCGTAAGGCGCAAGGTATTGGACACGGCGCCGATCAGCCCAGCTGCCGCGGCCATCTTTACCGGGCTGTTGAACATCACCGAGAAGCCGAATACGCCAACAAAGCTCATCACCACGCGCAGGAGCGTAAGGGCAAGCGGCGAAAGGCCGAGCGGGGCAAAATCATCCGGTGCCAGCCCCACACACTCGGCAACCATCCAGCCCACAAGGGTCGCCATCACAATAATCGACACGGCATACGAAAGACGCTCAATGCCGCTTCGCATATCGAGCTTAGCGATGTCGAGGCCTGCCGTAATGAGGGGAAAGCCGGGAATCACAAAGAGCATGGCGCCGATATAGCCTTCTTGGTGCGACATTGCCCCCGGTACGACCTGGCCAAGGCCGAGCAATGCCAGCAGATACGAAACGCAAGCGAGCGCAACGCCAATCGTCAGCGCGCTAAACTGGCCAAGACCCTGCTTGAGAATATGAGAGCGAGCAAAGTTGCCAACACCAGCGCCTACGAATGCGCAGGCCATCTCGATAGGGCCGCCGCCGAGCAAAAAGACGAAGGCGCCGCAAGCACAAGCTGCCGCAAGGCCCTGTTGCCAGGGAGAGTAATCGGGTTTTGAACTCTCAACGGTCTTGAGCATCTCGTGGTATTCGTGCACGGTAAACCGGCGCCCATACGTCTCGATTTCCTTTAGGAAGCTCTCCATCATCCAAATGCGATGGGTATTGACTCCCGTTGTGGGCAGGCTGACAACCTCGTTAAAGCAGTGGCCATCTTCGATGCAGGTGCACTCAAACGACAGAAGACTTAAGTCAACGTGGACGGTGACACCGAGTACGGCGGCAACGCGATTCATGGTATCGCGTACACGCCAGGCACCCGTTCCGCTCGCGAGCATAAGCATACCGGTGCGGCAGATGATGGATGACTTATCGGTGAGCGGCGCATCGACGGCAAGCTCATCGCCTGCCGTCACGATCTGGTGCCAGTCTGTTTTCATATGGAGTGCGCCGGCACGAACACCGTGGTGCATGGGGGCTCTCGAAAGCAGCGAGTCAAGGCGCGAAGACTGTGGGGGCTCCGTTGATTCGTCCTCAACCTCATCAGTCTCTTCATCGACCAGATCAAATGAGTCAAGCGATGCCGGCTCGCGACGATCGATTAGCTCCTCATCCTCATCGTCAAAGTAATTGAACTGATCGAGCATGTCCTCTTCGATTGCACGCTCGCTCGCGTCGTCCATATAGACGCTCCCTTCCTACCGACTAACCCCCATCCTAGGCAGCGACGGCTAAAGGAAACATAAAAGAGACGGCTGCCATGCGAGCCATGTGCTCAATAGCCGTTGGGTAGTCGTTTAAGAACGTCCCCAATGACTATTGACGGCCAAGGCAACGCCGATGTATTGGCAACGTCAGCGAGCGGGCCGCATTTGAGACAAGGTGACGTGAAACGAAAGGGCGCTGACCTTCTGGTCGCGCCCTTGAAATTGAACGTCAGATTGTCCAAATGCGGCCCGCGCAGCGTCGGCCGGTCCGCCGTTCGGTAGAACGGCGGAACCAATTAGTACATCTTTGCGCCGGCGGGGATGGAGGCGTCGAGCTGGATCAGGTTGAGACGCTCCTCACCATCCTCCTCGTGGATAGCGCTGATGAGCATGCCGCAGCTGGGAATGCCCATCATCTTGCGCGGCGGCAGATTGGTGATGGCGAGCAAGGTCTTGCCGACCAGGTCCTCGGGCTCATAATAACCGTGAATGCCGGAGAGGATGGTGCGGTCGGTGCCAGTGCCGTCGTCGAGCGTAAAGTTCAGCAGCTTCTTGGACTTCTTGACGGCCTCGCACGCCTTGACCTTCACAGCGCGGAAATCGCTCTTGGAGAAGGTATCAAAGTCGACGAACTCCTCAAACAGCGGCTCGACGGCGATCTTGGAGTAATCAACCGTGGGCTTGAGCGGCTTGACGAACGGGCTCGCGGTGTTGCCGGCCTCGGCAGCCTTGGCGGCAGCGGCACCGGACTGGAAACCCTTCTCGGGCTTCATGTGCGGGAACAGTAGCACGTCGCGGATGGAAGCCTGGTTGGTGAGCAGCATGACCACGCGGTCGATACCGATGCCGATGCCGCCCGCGGGAGGCATACCGTACTCGAGGGCGCGCACGTAGTCCTCGTCGTACTCCATGGCCTCGTCGTCGCCGCCAGCCTTCTCGGCCATCTGGGCGGCAAAGCGCTCGGCCTGGTCGACCGGGTCGTTGAGCTCGGAGAACGCGTTGGCGTACTCGTGACCGGCGATAACCAGCTCAAAGCGGTGCGTCAGGCGCGGGTCGTCCTCAAAGCGCTTGGCAAGCGGGCTGACCTCGATGGGGTAATCGCAAACGAACGTGGGGTTGACAATGGTGTCCTCGCCCAGCTCATCGTAGATCTCGGCGATAATCTTGCCGGCGGTCCACTCGGGCTTAATCTCCAGGCCCTTCTCGCGCGCGGCGGCAGCAAGCTCCTCGACCGGCGTGTCGATGGTGACCTGCTTGCCGAGCACGTCGGAAACGATGTCGGTCATGGGACGGCTGGCCCACTCACCAGAAAGGTCGATGGTCTGGCCCTGGTACTCGATGACCTCGGAGTTGCCGATGGCCTTGTTAGCCGCCTTAATGACACCCTGGGCGAGCGCCTTCATGCCCTCGAGGTCGGAGAAGGCACGATAGGCCTCCATCGTGGTGAACTCGGGGTTGTGGGTAAGGTCCATGCCCTCGTTACGGAAGATACGGCCGATCTCGAACACGCGCTCAAAACCGCCGACGATGCAGCGCTTGAGGTGCAGCTCGGTAGCAATGCGCAGGTAGCACTCCTGATCGAGCGCGTTGAAGTGGGTAATGAACGGCTTGGCAGTAGCGCCGCCCTGGATGGTCTGCAGGATGGGGGTCTCGACCTCCATGTAGCCGTCGGACTCCATAAAGCGACGGAAGGTGGAGAGAATCTGCGAACGCTTACGGAACGTCTCGCGAACGTCGTCGTTGGCGATCAGGTCAACATAGCGCTGGCGATAGCGGGTCTCCTTGTCGGAAAGACCGTGGAACTTCTCGGGCAGCGGACGAACGGCCTTGGCAAGCAGGGTCGCGCTCTTAGGGGCAACGGAAAGCTGACCGCGCTGGGTGCGCACAACCACGCCGGTCACGCCCAGGATGTCGCCCAGGTCGAGGGACTTGAGCGTATTCCAGGCAGCCTCGTCCATGTCGTTGATGCGGCAGAACAGCTGAATCTCGGCAGTCGCATCGCGCACGACGATGAACATGATCTTGCCCTGACCGCGCTTGGCGACCACACGGCCGGCGATCTTCACGACGTCCTCGGTGTCCTCGCCATCGGCAAGCTCGGCATACTTAGCCTCGATATCGGCAACGTAGTCCTCAAGCTCAGAGTGCTCGGGATAGGGGTTCTGGCCCGCCTCGAACAGGGCGGCGCGCTTGGCCAGGCGGGTGGCGCGCTCGTCGTTGAGCGTCGATGCCTGATCTGCGGCGTTCTGGTTCTCTGCCATAAGTTAGCTCCTCAAACTAAAACGCTCCCCAGGATTCGGTCCCAGGGAGCGAAAACATACCTTTACGCGGGACCGTGGTCTAGCGTGCAATCTTGGCGATGGTGTAGACGCGAGTCTTGCCGGAAGGCGTAACGACCTCGACGGAGTCGCCCTCGCCGTGACCGATGATGGCGTGGCCGACCGGAGACTCGTTGGAAATCTTGTGCTCGAGCGAGTTGGTCTCGGTGGTACCGACGAGCGTGACTTCCATGACCTCACCGTTGGGATCAATCAGAGAAACGGTGGAACCGATGGAGACGGTCAGATCACCTGTGGTGGCAGCAACCTGAGCGTTGGCAAGGATGGCCTGGATCTCGGCAATACGAGCGGCGTTCTGGGCCTGCTTGTCCTTGGCGGCATCGTACTCGGAGTTCTCCGAAAGGTCGCCGAACGCGCGGGCTTCCTTGATGTCCTCGACGATCTCCTTGGCGTAATCGCCCTCACGCCAAGCGAGCTCCTCGACGAGCTTCTGGCGGCCCTCAGCGGTCAGTACGATCTGGCTTGCGTCCATACGGATATCTCCCCAACTCTGATCAAACAATCAACTGTCAACAAAACGAAAAAGACCGGCTAGCCTGCGGGCAAGCCGGTCAGGTGCTCACCCCAAAGGGATGGGACTACTCTGCGTCCGCGTCGCTGTCCTCTGCCTGCTTCTTCTTGGCAGCAGCGAGCTTGGCCTCGAGCTCAGCGATCTCCTTGTCCTCCTCGGACTGCTCGACCACGACCTCCTCGGCCTGCTTGGTCTCGGCCTTATCGTCGCCTTCCATACCCTCGCGGATATTCTTGACGGTAGAGCCGAGGGACTTGCCGAGCTTCGGCAGGTTCTTGGGCCCGAAGATAATCAGGACAACGACGAGAATAATGATGAGCTCAGGAGCCCTCAGTCCAAACATGTAGACCTCCACAATACAGCGAGACAAGCTCGAATGAGTATACCGCGGGTATCGCGGTATCACAACAATAGCTAAAAAAAGGGACCGCAAGAAGCGGTCCCTCCTCATGCTCTGGTCGGGTTGACTGGATTTGAACCAGCGACCCCTGCGTCCCGAACGCAGTGCTCTACCAAACTGAGCCACAACCCGTTAGCTCGACTATAGTAACAAAGATTTCCGTCGTGTGCTAGAGAAATTTTTACTTCTTTGGCACTTCGATGCGAACCGTGTTGGGAATGAGCTCCGTCGCGCAGGCCCACCAGCCGTTTTGCTGGGCAGCGTCGGCAAGCCTTTCGGCCGTGGCAGCGGTGTCGCAAATGGCAAACGAGCAGGCGCCCGATCCGCACACATCTACAGCAACGGTGCCGTCTTGTTTACGCAGACAATCGAGAACCGTTTGTATCTGCGGCTCCATCTGTGCGGAAATGACACCCAGGTTGTTATGGATGAGCGCATATGCCGTCTCGGCATCACCAGCACGCAAGGCAGAAGCTATCGCGCCGGGCTTGTCCGCAGGCACCGGGGCCTCGTCAAAACGTCGATAGGCTTCAATTGTCGAAACACTTGCCTCGCGCGGCTTGACCAACACGACGGGCGTTGCGGGCAGCGCAGGGTACTCAGTTGCCAGCACGTCTCCCCCACCTACGTAGAACGCAGGGCTCGCGTGCAAAAAGAACGGGACGTCAGCACCAATGCCCCGCGCAATGTCGTCGAGCGCGGGGTCGGAGCGATCAATTCCCCAGAGCTCCGCCAAGGCGACAATGACCGCGGCCGCATCCGTCGAGGGACCGCCCAAGCCGGCGCACAATGGAATGCGCTTCTCAATCGTCACGCAGATGTTTGCCTCGCGACCATAATGCTCGGCCATAGCAACCGCAGCCCGATACGCCGTATTCTTTTGCATGGGAAAATCTGATGCCGGAACCGTTTGGACGGTCAGCGCCTGCGCCGGCGTGACCGTCACGGCATCGGAAAGACCGACGGCTACCATCAGGGAATCGACCCTGTGGTAGCCGCGGTCATCGCGCTCGGTATGAACCCCCAGGTAGAGGTTAATCTTTGCCGGCGCGGAAAGAGTCAGGGACCGATCGGTCACCGTTAATGCTCCTCGAGCTGATTGCCGAGCGGGGTAAAGATATGCTCGCCGCTCTCGGGATCGAACAGCTCGACCTGACCGGTGAGGACATCGATATACTGGTAGGACTGACGCGACTTGCGCCCGCGGCGCTCGTCGACCTCGACGATAAAGACGGCGGGGTGGACGCTCTTGATGGTGCCCATGCGCTCGACGACGCGGGTGCGGCCCATGTTGGCCTTCACCTTGACGCGATCGCCCACCATATCGGTCAGCTTCTCGTGGATGTCGTCGACGTGATTGACTTCCATCTCTTCCATGAACAGGGCCTCCAGAAGGTGCAATTCAAAAAGGGGATAATACCCCTAAGATAGACAAAACTCTAATACTATAGCACCCTGTTACAAACACGCGCAAGTAGCTAATTTGGCTACTTACAGATTGTCGGTATCGAGGACGATGGTGAATGGGCCGTCGATGACGAGGTCGACCTTCATGTCGGCGCCAAAGATGCCGTGCGCCACGTGTTCGACATCTTGGCGAACGAGCGTCAGGAAGTACTCGTAGAGCTCGTTGGCGACATCGGGGGCGCCGGCATCCGTAAACGATGGGCGGCGGCCGTGACGGCAATCGGCGAACAGCGTGAACTGCGACACTACGAGAACCTCGCCGTCGACATCGGCAAGTGCCAGGTTGGTCTTGCCGTTCTCGTCCTCGTTAATGCGCAAGCCCCGGAGCTTGCCCCACAGTTTATCGGCCTCGGCGCGCGTGTCGCCGTGGCCCACGCCCAGCAGCACCAGATAGCCGCGCCCAATTTTACCCACGCACTCGCCGTCGACCGTCACGCCGGCGTTGAGTACGCGCTGCACCACCGCACGCACGGCTTACTCCTCGCCCGTCAGTTTGGCGGACAGATGCTCGAGCGCATGGAATCGATGGCTGATGGCGTTCTTCTCGTCCGCCGTCAGCTCGGCCATGGTCTTGCCCGGCGTGTCGACCGGCAGGAACAGTGGGTCGTAGCCAAAACCATGATCGCCGCGGCCCTCGTGTGCGATAGCGCCCTCGCAGGCGCCCTCGCCATAAGTGACCAGGCCGTCCGTGTCGATAAGCGCGACGACGCTCATAAAACGCGCGGTGCGGTCCTCGTCGGCCACGCCCTCCAGATTCACGAGGAGCTTGGCGTTGTTGGCGGCATCGTCGCCGTGCACGCCCGCATAGCGTGCGCTGTACACGCCCGGCTCACCGTCCAGGGCATCAACGACCAGGCCCGAATCGTCGGCGATGGCCATAAGCCCCGTCTCCTCTACCGCGGCCTGCGCCTTGATGATGGCGTTCTCCAAAAACGTCGTGCCGTTTTCCTCGGGGTCCTCAAAATCACCCAGCTGACCCAACGCCACAAAGCGAACCTCGGGCATGACCTTGCCCAAAATGGCCTCGATCTCGGTGAGCTTATGGGCATTGCCCGTTGCCACGACGATGGTCGCCGCCGGGTCGAGGGTGTCGATATCGATCTTCTCTAGTGCCATGACTGGCTTCCTTGTCTCTATAGCAATGCCGCCCAAGGGAAACTGGCCTCGAGCCCTCTCCCCTCCCTGGCGACAGAAACCTTATACTTCGACGTTTTCCCAGATAAAACCTACCAAAATTAACATCCCTTTTTGGCAGGTTAGGCGAGGGCTTGGCGCTGAAGCTCGATGAGCTCGGCAACGCCCTTGTCGCCCAGGTCGAGTAGGGCGTTGAGACGCTTACGGTCGAAGGGCGCCTGCTCGCCGGTACCCTGAAGTTCGATCATCTCGCCGGTGTCGGTGGCGACGAGGTTCATGTCGACTTCGGCGTGGCTGTCCTCGGAATAATCGAGGTCAAGCAGCGTATTGCCGTCGACAACGCCCATAGAGATGGCAGCCACCTGGCCGGTAAGCGGGATGCGCTCGATCTTGCCTGCCTCGACCCACATGGCGAGGGCGTCGTGCAGCGCCACCCAGGCGCCGGTAATGCTCGCCGTACGCGTACCGCCATCGGCCTGGATCACGTCACAGTCGACGGTGACGGTGTACTCGCCGAGCACCTTCATGTTGACGACGGTACGCAGGCTGCGACCAATGAGGCGCTCGATCTCCATGGAGCGGCCTTTGCGGTTGGCGTGCTCGCGCTTGCAGCGCTTGCCGGTCGACGTCGGCAGCATGGCGTATTCCGCGGTCACCCAACCGGCCTTAGCTCCCTTTCGCCAGCCCGGCACGCCCTCCTCGATAGTGGCGGCGCACAGCACGCGCGTGTCGCCGAACTCGGCCAGGCACGAACCGTGGGCGTGCTTCATGACGCCACGGGTGAGCTTAACGGGACGCAACTCGTTGGCGGCGCGGCCGTTGGCGCGGTTGACCTGCATGTACTCCATAGAAAGATCCTTTCGGCAAAAAATGTGGCGAAGGCTTTGGCGGCGGCCTTACATCTATTTCAGCTCATCGATATCGATATGCTCAATGCTCTTGAGCGGCTGACCAAAGATAAAGCTGCCCGCCACCGCAAACTCGGCAATGTTATCGGCCGTCGTGGCAAAACGATGCTGCGGCTCGGCGGCGTCGCCCGCCAGCTGCTCGCGGCGCGTGAGGATATCGGTCAGCTCGCGCGTGGTCTCCTCGGCGGAACTCACGACGCGCACCCCAGGCCCCAGCGCATGACGGATAGGTCCCACCAACAGCGGAAAATGCGTACAGCCGAGCACCACGGTATCGATACCGTGGTCGCGCAGCGGCTCAACCGTGGCACCCACCAGCGCACGCACGGCAGGCGTATCGAAGATGTCCTCGTTCTCAAGCCACTGCTCTTGCAGATGCGCACCCGAGGCGAGCTCGTGTTCGACAACCTCGACAAAGCTCGAGGCGGGGCAGCCGTATACGTCGACGCCGGCATCTAGGTCCTGAATGGCGCGCGTGTAAGCGCCCGAGCGAATGGTGAGGTTGGTGGCGAGCACGCCCACGCGACGCGTGCGGGTGCTGTTGATTGCCGCACGGGCACCCGGCGCGATCACGCCGATCACGGGAACGTCGAGCACCTGCTGGGCCAGACGCAAGGCCGCAGCTGTCGCCGTGTTGCAGGCGATGACCATAATCTTGACGTCGTGCTTCGACAGCCAACGGCCCGCCTGCAACGCAAACGAGCGCACCTCATCCTCGGTGCGCGTGCCGTAGGGGCAGCGTTTGGTGTCGCCGAAGTAGTAGACGGACTCATGCGGCAGCGCCGTCGCGATGGCGCGCGCAACCGTCAGACCGCCCAAACCAGAATCGAACACGCCAATCGGGCGCGTGTCGCCTGTCGGATTCTCGATATCGGACATTACCTCACCAGTCTCTCTCGAAAAGACATGTCCAAGTGCGGCGACGCCGCGCTACGAACGCGCCGCGACCAGCAGCTCTGCCGTCGCCGCCCAACCGTCGACAATTTTGCCGCGCGTAACGAAAGCGTTCTCGCAAGCAGCCAGGAACTCGGGCGCGCCGGCGCTCGTCAGGCCATTCTCGACCAGACAGAACGTGCCCACGTGATCGGCCATGTAGAAGTCGGACTCGGAGTCGCCGAGCGCGAGCGTCTCCTCGCGCTCGATCCCCAGGTGCTCGCAGAAGCGCGCAATGGCGACGCCTTTGTTGAGACCCGCGGGGTTGATGTTGAACGCGCGACCGTCCTCGACGCGATCGAGCTCGAGCGTCGTCGGCTTGGACAGATGCGTCAGGTGACCGTTACAGGCCCACACCAGGCCGCAGCCGGCCTCGTCGAGGATGGCCTGGACCTCATCGTCGGGCACATCGCCGCGCATGCCGACGGTGACCTCGCGGTACTTGTAGCCGGTCGACATGTCGTTGTGATACTCGATCTTGTGCGGCCAGCGGGCGAGGATCTTCTCGCACACGCCGGTCTGCTCGATCACCTGGTGCGGAGTAAGGCCGCAGACGGGGTCGTAAGGCATGTCGCCAGTCAGATACTCCCAATCGTTGGCTTTGAGGTCGTACATGACCAGGCCGCCCATCTCACCAATGTAAGAGTTGAGGCCGAGCACGCGCGCGTCCTCGTGGATCATGGTACGGTTGCGGCCCGAGGTGGGAACCACCTGAATACCAGCGCGGGCAAGTGCCACGACGGCCTCGACGAGTTTGGTCGAGGGGTTGCCGTCGTTGTCGCACAGCACGCACGAGCCGGGTGCGAGCATCGTGGCATCCAGGTCGGTAAAGACGTACTTGACCTTGGCCAAGCGCTCGCGCATCTCGCCCGAAAGCTCGGCAACGGTCGGCAGGGTGTTGTGGGACATGGTTACTCCGTTTACGTAGAAGGGTTTGGACTTGGACGGCATGTTTTGATTGAGGGAACACGTTTATGGCGACAGCGCACTCAGGGCGCCTTCGCCATCATGGTTCATTAGTCAAACTGGGTAACATCGATCAGGCGATTGGCCAACGAAAGGTCGCTCTCGATGGGCACGAACTCGTCGCCCACGTGCATGAGCTCCTCGTCACCCTTTGCCAGCAGCAAGACAATGGTGGGAGCATTGGGGTTGACGTACTCCTCGCGCGCCGCCTTGAACGCCGCATGCACAGCGGCTTCACGGTCGAGGATGATCTCGTTCGGCGTATCGTCGGGAACATGCTCGGCAAGCTCGCGACAGACCTTCATCGGGTCCTCGTGAGCCGGGTCCTCGTTGGCAAAGATCATCAGGTCGGAATATGGTGCGGCCTCGCGCGGAAGCTGCTCGCGGCGCTCCTGCGCCTTGCCGCCGGCAGCGCCAAACACTGCAATGACTGGACTAGTGGGAAACGCGCGCTTGACCGACGAGAAAAGCGAACGGAACGAAAGCTGGTTGTGCGCATAGTCAACGACGCAGATCACGCGGCCATCCTTCGACTCCACGACCTCCATACGGCCCGGCACACGCAGTTTGGAGAGGCCCTTCTTGATAGCCTCGATACCGATGCCGATCTCGTGCGCAGCGGCGATAGCGACCAGCGCGTTTTCCACGTTAAAGTCGCCCGCGATGCCCAGCAGGACCTTCTCCCCCGCCTCGGACTCGTCGGCACACAGGCCATGCAGGTTAAACTCGATGTTAAAGCCGACCACGCGGACATCGCTTGCCCACAGGCTTGCCTCGGGATGCTCGACGCCAACGGTCACCAAGCGCTCGGCCGTCGACGCTGCCTCCAGCACACGGTCAACCTCTTCGGTGCCCAGATTCACCACGGCGGTCTTTGCCTGGTCAAAGATCCTGAGTTTGCTCTCAAAATAATCCTCAAACGTGGGGTGTTCGATCGGTGAGATGTGGTCACGGCCGATGTTGAGGAAGCACGCCACGTCAAACGGCAGATTCTCGACGCGTTGGTACTTGAGTGCCTGGCTCGAGACCTCCATGACCATGGACTGGCGACCGGACTCACGGCAGTTGGCGATATGGCGCCAGACCTCGGGGGCCTCGGGCGTAGTATTGGTGCTCTCGTAGCACTCGATGCCATCGTCGGTACTCACCGAGCCGATCATGCCGCAGGATTCGCCCGCTGCCTTGATGATGGACTGGAGCATAAAAGCGGCCGTGGTCTTTCCCTTGGTACCGGTGATGCCCACGATCTTGACGTCGTGGTCGGGACGGTCGTAGACCTCCGGCGGCAACAGGGCCATGGCCGTGCGAACGCTATCAACAACCAGCATCGCAGCACCGCTCTCCTGCGCCAGCGGCTCCAGAGACTCGACCAGCGACTCTTCGCACACAAATGCGACGGCGCCCGCATCGAGCGCCATGCTCAAAAACGCGGGCTTAAAGGCAGCGCCTTTGCAAAAGAACACGTCACCTGCCGAGACCGCACGCGAATCAAACGAGCAGCCGGTCACGGCACGCTCGTCAACCTGCTCTGATGCGCGCAGCTCGCCGCACACATCGAGAAGCTTGGCAAGCGTATCGACCGTGGTCACGGTCGCGGAATCCGAATGGTGCATCTTTCGCCTTTCTCAGCCATTTGGCAGGGACGGTTTTTATAGTAACTGAAACGCACCCACGCAAAAACGGCTCCCGGAGGAGCCGTTACGCGCAGGCGTTCGTAAGCCGAGGCTAGGCAGCCTGAACAGCGGGCTGGTCCTCGTCGATAAAGAAGCGCTTGTACCACACCAGGAACACGAGCGGCGTATAGATCTTGCGCTGGAAATCGCCCTTGCCCGCAAAGTGCAGATCGAGCAGGTGCATGAGCTCGTCGGTATCGAAGAACTCGCTTGCCCACGGCGCGGTGAAGTACTCCTTGACATAGTCGTACCACTTTTGCTCGCGCAGCCAGTAGACAATCGGCACCGGGAAGCCCACCTTGGGACGGGTGGCCCACTCATCGGGCAGCGACTTGTTGGCAGCGTGGCGGAGTACCTGTTTGTTGCCGTTCTCGTTGATGCGGTAGCGGTCGGGAATGTGCTCGGCGAACTCCATGACTTTGCGGTCCAGGAAGGGCACGCGCAGCTCCAGCGAGTGCGCCATGCACATCTTGTCGGCCTTGAGCAGAATGTCGCCCGGAAGCCACATGTTCATGTCCAGGTACTGCTTCTTGACCAGCTCGGGCTGACCCTTCACGCGCGCATAGATGGGAGCGGCAAGCTCGAAGGCGCCATCGCCGGTGTTGTACTCGGGCTTGAGCACGCCGTCGACCTCGCGCTCCGGCCATACCAGAGCCTGTCCCAGGAACGACTTCTCGGGGATCTCGGCACCCTTGACCAGGAAGTTATGTCCCTTGAAGTACGGCATATGCAACGCCAGGTTACCGAGCGCGCGGCGGATGGGCAGCGGCACCATCTTTTTGTACTTGCGGACTGGGACCGTGTCCTCGTAGTAGGCGTAGCCGCCAAAGAGCTCGTCGGCGCCTTCGCCCGAAAGCACGACGGTGACGTCCTTGCGGGCCATCTCGGCCAAGAACCACAGCGGCACGGAAGACAGGTTGGACTGCGGCTCGTCCATGTGATACTGGATGTCCTCGAGCGCACCGAAGAACTCGTCGGCGGTAATCATCTTGCGAACGTTTTCGACGCCGAGCTTATCGGAAAGCTCCTTGGCGTAGTTAGTCTCGTTGAAATTCTTGTAATCGAAGCCCACCGAGAAGGTCTTGTCGGGCATGAGGCAAGCGGCGATGTAGCTGGAGTCGACGCCGCCGGAGAGGAACGACGCGACCTTGACGTCAGCGATGCGATGGGCCTCGACGCTCTCGTGCACGACCTCATCCAGCTCGTCGACGTACTCCTCGAACGGCTTCTCGACGGCAGAGTAATCGCAATCCCAGTAGCGCTCGATGTTCATCTTGCCGGTCGGGATATCGACGGTAAAGTAATGCGCCGGCGGCAGCTTGTAGACACCCTCGAAGAAGGTCTCCTCGGTTGCCGAATACTGCAGCGTCATGTACGGACGCAGGGCCTTTTTGTTGACCGCCTTGTGGAAGTGCGGGTAGTCCAGGAAGCTCTTGATCTCGGAACCGAAGAGCACGCCCGGAGCGCCGTCGCCCGCATCGGCCATGGGATAGTAGTAGAGCGGCTTGATGCCAAAGATATCGCGGGCGCCAAAAAGCTTATTCTTCTTCTTGTCCCAGATGACGAAGGCGTACATACCGCGCAAGCGATCGAGTACTGCCTCGCCCCACTCCTCGTAGCCGTGCAGGAGGCTCTCGGTGTCGGCTCCACAGTGGAACTTATAGCCCTTGGCCTCGAGCTCGGAGCGAAGCTCCTGGAAGTTGTAGATCTCGCCGTTGAAGACGATAACGACGCTGCCGTCCTCATTGGCCATGGGCTGAGCGCCGGCCTCGGTCAGGTCGAGGATCGACAGGCGGCGGAAGCCCAGGGCAACGCGGCCGTCGATAAACTGACCGCCCATGTCGGGACCGCGATGGACGATGCGGTCCATCATCTTGGTGAGCACCTCGGATTGGTTATCCGTCCCACCGACAAAACCGACAAAACCGCACATATAACTATCCCCTCTGCTGTTGCTGGGCATCAAATCGAATCAGTAGCTTTTGAGTATACCCGAGGGCGTAAAGAGGGGCGGAATGTTCAGGCAATCTCAACTGAATCAGCTCCGCTGTGACACGCGGGTTGATTTTCAATCTCAACGCAACAGCCTGAACGGGTCC
>NZ_QRQC01000012.1:0-80994 GCF_003475325.1 Collinsella sp. AF33-16
CGGCCTAGTCGCTATTTAGGGCGTCCAAGATTTGGGACGCATTTCATTTTTCGCTCTGGTTTTGCATTCCTGGATAGATAGAAAAAGAAACCGCCTCCTCAAAAGAAAGCGGTTTCTTATAGTTCTATGTGAACGCGAGGTCTTTGACCCGGAGAGTCCGAGGTACTTGTTGGTAAGACCTTATTTAGGAGCGCGCAACCTTGCCGGACTTGAGGCAGGTGGAGCAAACGTTCATCTTGCGACGGTGACCATCGACGACGACGTAGACGCGCTGGATGTTGGGGCGGAACTTACGGTTGGTGACGCGGTGAGAGTGGCTGATGGAGCGACCGGCAACGGGGTGCTTACCGCAAACTTCGCAAACTTTGGACATAACTGACCCTCCTTGGGCGACAAACGAACATGTCGCGTTAACAAACAAGCCTGAACTATAGCACAGAAGTCGCTCCCTGTGCGCAATCTACACAGAGATATTCCTCTTTTGGCGATAGTGCTCACGCTACGGCCCTGGACGTAGATCCGATTTGCGTGCAGCAGAGGGGATTATGCCAGCTCGTGCGTGCGTTTTCAAGCTCGTCCCACAAATATATATAGGTTTATGGAGCGCCTGCGCCCGTTTACGGATTGCTCTGTATTTATGCTCGCAATTAAGCTCGAGGTTGGCTACACTATCCCTTGACCATTAAAGGGGTACGAGATACCCACATGGAATTACATTGCTGCCAAAGAGCAGCCCTTCCTGTGGGTGTCTGGTCCGCTTTGAGCGGTCGGGCATCTATTTTTTTGACTGTGTCAGCAGTCAAGACATGTGAGGAAGGAGATCGATGGGCACGACTTCCCCCAAGGCGGTCATCATGGACGAGACCGCCGTCAACCGAGCGATGACCCGCATCGCGCACGAGATCCTCGAGCGCAACGAGGGCTGTGAAGACCTCGCTCTGGTCGGTATCGTCACGCGCGGCGACCTTCTGGCAAAGAAGCTCGCCGAGGAGATCAAGGAGATCGAGGGCGTCGACGTTCCGCTCGGCAGCCTCGACATCAGCTTCTACCGCGATGACTATGCGACCAATTTCGCTCCCGCGATCCACGCTACCAACATTCCCTTCAGCGTCGACGGCAAGCGCGTCGTGCTGGTGGACGACATCCTGTACACGGGTCGCACCATCCGCGCCGCTCTGGACGCCGTTATGGACCTGGGCCGTCCGAGCCGAGTCGAGCTGGCAGTTCTCGTTGACCGCGGTCACCGCGAGCTCCCTATCTCGCCGGACTTTGTCGGCAAGAACGTTCCCTCGTCGCACGAGGAGAACGTGCACCTATATATGAAGGAAGTCGACGGCCGTACCGCTGTCGAGATCAACGACGTCGCGCCGGGTTCCCACGTGGGCTCCGCGCCGCTGGGAGGTGAGTAGTACCGTGGCGTTCAATCATAAGCACCTGATCGACATTACCGAGTACTCCGAAGAGGACATCAAGCTCATCCTCGAGACCGCCAAGGCGTTCTCCGAGGTCAACGAGCGTGCCATCAAGAAGGTCCCCACGCTCAAGGGTAAGACCATCGTCAACATGTTCAACGAGCCCTCGACGCGTACCCGCAGCTCCTTCGAGCTCGCCGAGAAGCGTCTTTCGGCCGACAGCCTCAACTTCGGCGGCTCCTCGACCTCCACGGTCAAGGGCGAGAGCCTCGTCGATACCGTCGAGACCCTCAACGCCTATAAGATCGACTGCATTGTCGTGCGCGATAAGCACGCCGGCGCTCCCTACATCGTCACGCAGAACTCGCCCGCGAGCGTCATCTGCGCCGGCGACGGCAAGCACAACCATCCCACGCAGGCCCTGCTCGACCTGTACACCATCTGGGAGCACAAGGGCGACTTCCACGGTCTTAAGGTCGCCGTCGTCGGCGATATCGCGCACTCCCGCGTCTGCGGCTCGCTGATCCCCGCCCTTAAGATCATGGGCTGCGAGACCTACGCCGTCGCCCCCGGCACGCTGCTGCCGCCGGCGCCCGAGGTCCTGGGCTGCGACCACGTGACGAGCGACCTCGATTCGGTACTCCCCGAGCTGGACGTCGTCTACATGCTGCGCGTGCAGCAGGAGCGCCTCGAGGGCGCTCCGTTCCCGACCATTCGTGAGTACCACAAGCTCTTCGGCCTGACCAAGGACCGCGAGAAGCTCATGAAGCCCGACGCGATCATCTGTCACCCGGGCCCCATCAACCGCGGCGTCGAGTTCGACTCCTATATGGCCGACCACCCGCAACGCTCCGTCATCCTGGAGCAGGTCTACGCCGGTATCTGCGTGCGTATGGCTATCCTGTATCTGCTGCTTGGAGGTGCCGATAATGGCCTTGCTTCTTAAGAATGCCCACGTCGTCGACCCGTCCGTCGAGCTTGACGGTGTCGTTGACGTCCTGATTGACGGCGATAAGATCGCCGAGGTCGGCGAGAATCTCGCCGTCGAGGGAGCCGAGGTCCGCGACCTTTCCGGCAAATATCTCGTCCCCGGCCTGGTGGATATGCACGTTCACCTTCGCGAGCCCGGCTACGAGGTCAAAGAGGACATCGAGAGCGGCACCCGTGCAGCTGCCAAGGGCGGCTTTACCGGCGTGTGCGCCATGCCCAACACCGATCCTGTCACCGATAACGGCACCGTCGTGGAGTTCGTCAAGTCCCGCGCTGCCGAGGTCGGCCACTGCCGCGTCTATCCGTCGGGAGCCATGACCCGCGGTCTTAAGGGCGAGGCCATGTCCGAGATGGGCGATATGGTCGCCCACGGCGCCGTCGCCTTCACTGACGACGGTCGTGGCGTGCAGGGCGCGGGCATGCTCCGTCGCTGCATGGACTACGGCAAGATGTTCGGCAAGGTCTTTATGAGCCACTGCCAGGACGAGGACCTGGTCGGCCACGGCCAGATCAACGAGGGCAAGGTCTCGACCCGTCTGGCTCTCGAGGGCTGGCCGGCTGCCGGCGAGGAGCTCCAGATCGCCCGCGACATCGAGATCGCCAAGCTGACCGGTGCCAAGCTGCACATCCAGCACATCTCCACCGCCCATGGCCTGGAGCTCGTGCGTGCCGGTAAGGCAGCTGGCGTGCAGGTCACCTGCGAGGCCACGCCGCATCACATGTTCCTGACCGAGAACGACCTGGACGAGACCTACAACACCTCGCTCAAGGTCAACCCGCCGCTGCGTACCGACGAGGACGCCGAGGCTATCCGTCAGGGCGTCATCGACGGTACCGTCGACGCTATCGTCACCGATCACGCTCCCCATACTCCGTGGGAGAAGGCCCGCGAGTTCGAGCTTGCGCCCTTCGGCATGATCGGCCTCGAGACTTCGCTGTCGCTCGTGCTCACCGAGCTGGTCAACACGGGCAAGATGAGCATGGGTCGCATGGTCGAGCTCATGGCCATCAAGCCTCGTGAGATCCTGGGCCTCGACCAGGTTCAGGTCAAGGCGGGCTCCGTTGCCGACCTGACTGTCTTCGACGCGTCTGCCACCTGGACGGTCGGCGAGGACGGCTACGAGTCGCGTGCCGAGAATTCCGGTTTTGCCGGCCGCACGCTCACCGGTCGTGCCACCGATGTGTTTGTCGGCGGCAAGCAGACGCTCGCCGACGGCTGCATCTGCTAGCATAGCCTTATCGCTTTTGTGCGCGGCGCCCTTGCGGTGCCGCGCTTTCTGTTCGCCTGAACCATGCAACCGCATGGGGGATTGGAGCGTCTATGCCCACACCTTCCACTGCACGCATGCACGACTTCGAGGTCGTCTCGAACAAGGAGATCGCCGAGGGCATCTTCTCGCTCGTAATCTCGGCCCCCAAGCTTGCAAGTGCGCTCAAGCCCGGTCAGTTTGTGAACATCGCCGTGCCCGGCGATGCCTCTTCGCTGCTTCGCGTGCCCCTGAGCTTCTATCGCGCCGACGCCCAGGCCGGCACCGTCGAGCTGTGGTACGCCGTCGTGGGCGACGACACCCGCCGTCTGTCGCAGATGGCCCCCGGTTCCACTTCTAACCTGCTGGGCCCTGGCGGCCGCGGCTGGCTTGTTCCCGAGGGCACCAGGAAGGCGCTGCTCGTTGCGGGCGGCATCGGTGTTCCGCCCGTGCTGTGCCTTGCCGGCATGCTCGTCGAGCAGGGTGTGGCCGTCGACGTGTGCCTGGGCTTTGGCACCGCGTCCAAGGCCGTGGGAGTCGATGAGTTCCGCGCGCTGTGCGATACGGTCAACGTGTGCACCGACGACGGCTCGCTCGGCACGCACGGTTTTTGCACCGATCCTGCCGCTGAGCTGCTTGGCGAGGGCGGCTACGACTACGTCGCCAGCTGCGGCCCCGCTGTCATGATGAAGAAAGTCGCCGCCGCTGCCGCCGAGGCCGGTGCGTACTGCGAGGTGTCCCTCGAGCGCATGATGAGCTGTGGCTTTGGCGCCTGCAACACCTGCAATGTCGAGACGGTCGACGGTATGAAGGGTGCTTGCATGTGCGGCCCCGTGTTCGATGCTTCCAAGGTGGTGGTCTTCTAGTGGGTACCGTTAACATGGCCGTCGATTTCGGCGGCGTCAAGATGCAGAACCCCATTAACACCGCAGCCGGTACCTTTGGCTACGGTTGGCAGTTCCAGAACTTCTTTGATGTTTCCCAGCTGGGCGCCATCACCACCAAGGGTTGCGCTGCCGAGCCCTGGCCCGGCAATCCCGCGCCCCGCATGGCCGAAATTCCCGGCGGTATGATCAACTCCGTGGGTCTTCAGAACCCCGGCGTGGCCGCCTTTGCCCGCGAGTCCGGTCCGTGGCTCGAACAGCTGTCCAAGGACGGCTGCCAGGTCATCTGTCAGGTTGCCGGTCACTCCGTTGACGAGTTTGTCCGCGCACTCGAGATGTATGTCGAGCTGTGCCCCTGGGCTGCCGGCTACGAGATCAACGTGAGCTGCCCTAATATCGCCGCCGGCGGTGCCGCCATGGGCTCCACGCCCGAGGGCGCCTCTTCCGTTATGGCTGCCTGCCGCAAGGTGACTGATAAGCCGCTGTTCGTAAAGATGGCGCCGGTTAACGTCGCCGAGATCGCTAAGGCCCTCGAGGCTGCCGGTGCCGACGGTCTTTCGGTCATCAACTCCATCCAGGGCATGGCCATCGACGTCCATACCCGCAAGTCCCGCGTGGCCAAGCCCAAGGGCGGCCTTTCGGGCCCGCTGTGCCACCACATCGCCGTGCGTATGGTCTGGGAGGTTGCCCAGGCCGTCGATATCCCCATCAACGGTGTCGGCGGTGTCATGACCGGCGAGGATGCGGCTGAGTTTATCCTGGCCGGCGCCACCTGCGTGTCGGTCGGTATGGCCAACTTTGTCGATCCGTGCGCTTCGATTAAGATCGCGCGCGAGCTCGAGGCTTGGGCAGAGTCCCAGGGCGTGAAGGATATCAACGAGCTGGTGGGTGCTTTCGAATGCTAGAGAATGATGCCCGCGACCGTGTTATTGTCGCCCTCGACTGCGACCGTGAGCGTGCGCTCGAGCTCGCCCACGAGCTTTCGGGCCATGCCGCTTGGCTCAAGGTCGGCATGACGCTCTATTACGCTGAGGGCCCCCAGATCGTCAAGACCTTTAAGGACCTTGGCTTTAAGGTCTTCCTCGACCTTAAGTTCCATGACATTCCGCATCAGGTGCGCGGCGCTGCCCGCTCGGCCTCGCTTGCCGGTGCCGACCTGCTTTCGGTCCACGGCCTGGGCTCGGGCGCTATGCTCGCTGCCTGCCGCGAGGGTGCCGAGGAGGCGCGCGAGGACCGCGCCAAGCTCGTTGCCATCACCGTGCTCACGAGCATGAATCAGGATGCCTTGAGCGAGATTGGCGTCGAGTCCCCCGTGGCCGAGGAGGCCGCCCGCTTGGCAAAGCTCGCTCAGGCCAACGGCATCGATGGCATCGTGTGCTCGCCGATGGAGGCTCACGACATGCGTGAGCTGCTGGGTCCTGATGCCCTGATCGTGACTCCGGGTGTGCGTCCGGTGGGTGCCGCCCTTGGTGACCAGTCCCGCGTGGCGACGCCTTCCCAGGCTATCGAGCGTGGCGCAAGCCACATTGTGGTGGGCCGTCCCATCACCGGTGCCGACGATCCGGTTGCCGCCTTTGACGCCATCGTCGCCGAGCTGGTCGAAAACGTCGCGTAAAAGATTCCCCTAAGTCACCACTTTTGGGTCTCATTAGCACAAAATAGCCCCTGTGCCTGCGTAAACTTTCCCATCCTTTGTGTGGAATCGCAGGTCAGGGGCTTAACTTTGGGCGCAGTATATTGCACTTTTTGCGGGTATCGTCTAACCTATGGAGCCGCGATTGGGCATTTTGTACGTTCTACGTGCTAAAATGCTAATTATTGAATCAGATATAACCCAACTATTTGGAGGTACGAATGGCACTCCCTCAGCTTACCGACGAGCAGCGCAAGCAGGCTCTTGAGAAGGCTGCTGCCGCACGTCACGCCCGCGCTGAGCTTCGCGAGCAGATCAAGAAGGGCGAGAAGTCCCTCGAGTCCGTGCTCAACTCCGATGACCCCATCGCTTCCCGCATGAAGGTTTCCACTCTCATCGAGTCTCTCCCTGGTTATGGCAAGGCCAAGGCCGCCAAGATCATGGAGGAGCTCGGTATCTCCGCTACCCGTCGCGTCCAGGGCCTCGGCGTCCGTCAGCGCGAGCAGCTCCTCGAGCAGCTGACCAAATAAGTGAGCGCTCAGGATTCCAAGCTCTTTGTGATTTCTGGACCGTCAGGCGCAGGCAAGGGTACGCTCGTCACTCGTGTGCGCGAGCGCCGCTCGAACCTGGGCCTGACGGTTTCGGCTACCACGCGAGCACCACGCAAAGGTGAGGTCGACGGCGTCAACTACTTTTTTCTGACGCGCGAGGAGTTCGACCGCCGCGTGGCAAACGGTGAGTTTGTTGAGTGGGCCGAGGTCCACGGTAACTGCTACGGCACGTTGGTGAGCGAGGTCACATCCAAGCTCGCCTCGGGCTCGTCTCTGATTTTGGAGATCGATGTCCAGGGCGCCCTGCAGGTGAAGGAGCGTTTCCCCGAGGCCGTGCTGATCTTTATCAAGCCGCCTTCGCTTGAGGTGCTCCGCGAGCGTCTAGTCGGTCGCGGTACCGAGACGCCCGAGACGATTGAGCTGCGTATGGCAAACGCCGCCGATGAGCTTGCCCTTGCCGACCGCTACGACGACGTCGTGGTGAATGACGATCTCGACCGCGCGACCGATGAGCTCGTTCGCGTTCTCGATATGCATGAAAGGATCTGAGGTCCGTGTCCGTTGTAAAGCCTTGCATTGACGATCTTCTGGAGAAGACCGATCACAACCGCTTCCTGCTCGCTTCGCTTGCCTCCAAGCGCGCCTGCGACATCAATAGCATGCTGCGTGGCCAGCACAACCGCGTGCTTGCCGTCCAGGATGTCGATGACATCACCATCGGGCTTTCCGGTGCCGATACCATCTCGATGGCTATGGACGAGATTGTCGACGGCGACATCTCTTACGACGAGGCCCGTTACGAGAAGGCGCTCGGCCACAAGGTTGCTGAAGCCTAAATGGCAGCTCGCGTCTGCCTGGTCCACTATCACGAGGTTGGACTGAAGGGCAAGAACCGCGCACATTTTGAGCATATCCTCATGGATAACATCAAGGCGGCCTTGGCCGCCTTTTCCGTGAACGCCGTGTCTCGAATTTCCGGTTATATCCTCGTGACCTTTAACGAGCATCAGGCCGACGAGGCGGCGCGTGTCATCCGCACCGTCCCCGGCGTTGCCCGTGTGTCCCTGGCGTACCACACCAACCGCGACCCGCAGGAGTACTGCGCCGCCGCCGTCAAGGCGCTGCGCGAGTTTGGCCCCTTCGATTCGTTTAAGGTGCACGCCAAGCGTTCCAATACCGACTATGAGCTCACCTCGATTGATATCAATCGTCAGGTGGGCGAGGTACTGTGTGAGGCCTTCCCCGATAAAAAGGTCCAGATGCACGACCCCGATGCAATGGTGCACGTACTGGTGGTCCAGGGTAGCGTTTACGTGTACGCACGCTCCGAGCACGGCGTGGGCGGTCTGCCGGTGGGTTCTGCCGGCAAGGTCGTGACGCTGCTGTCCTCGGGTATCGATTCTCCGGTGGCGACCTGGATGCTCGCGCGCCGCGGCGCGGTTTGCGTGCCGGTGCATTTCTCCGGTCGTCCGCAGACGCCCGATACGAGCGAGTATTTGGTGCAGGATATCATCCGTGCGCTTGAGCCGGGTGTCCAGATCGGCCGCCTGTACGTGGTGCCGTTTGGCGACTGCCAGCGTGAGATTTCGGTCACCTGTCCCAGCAACCTGCGCGTGATCATGTATCGCCGCATTATGTATTCGGTTGCTGAGCGCATTGCACACATCGAGGGTGCCAAGGCCATCGTTACGGGCGAATCGCTTGGACAGGTTGCCTCCCAGACGCTCGAGAACATCATGGCCGTCAACGAGGCCGTCAGGATCCCCGTGTTCCGTCCGTTGATCGGTTCGGACAAGCAGGAGATTATTGCGCGCGCTCAGGAAATCGGCACGTTCGATATTTCCACCGAGGCGGCGCCCGACTGCTGCACGCTGTTTATGCCGCGTCGTCCCGAGACGCACGCCAAACTCGATGCCGTGCACGAGGCCTGGGAGCTGTTCGACCACGAGGAGATGATTGAGCGCCTGCTCAAGCAGACCGAGTACATCGACTTCGAGAGCAACATATATAAGGCCCCTAAGACCTTAAAACGCAAACATTCGGAGCTTGCTCCGCGTGAGATTTACCAAGATCACGAGTAAATTTGTGTATAGACCGACGATGCGCCTGTATCGTCGGTCTTTTGGTATCTGGGCAAATGATGCCAAGATGTTCATTCGCTGACGTGTGTCTGAATAAATGGACATTTTTTCGCAAGGTTTAGGTCAGCTTTTGGTTTGACCGCGAAAACTGGTGTGGACGTGCGGAAGCTGCGGCGTTCGTTTCCTGACACGATGGTGTTGGGAGGTTTTGCTATGGCGCAGCGCGAACAACACGAACGAGTCAAAAAGATGGACCGCTGGGCGGGCAAACTGCTCGGTCATAAGGCAGTGGTGATGGCGATACTGGTCGTCATTGCGATGGCGAGTGGACTGGCAATGGCGAACTTTGGCGGCGGTGCCGGCGGTGTGTCGTTTGAGCGCACTGATGGTTCGGGCACGTTAGTGGAGCCGGGATCCGGCGATGCTTCGAGTGGAAAGACATCTGAAGGCTCTTCGCCTAAGGCGTCTGCCGCGGCAGAGGTCTATGTCGATGTTGATGGCGCCGTGGTGTCACCCGGTGTATATCGCCTCAAAGACGGGGCGCGGGTGGCTCAGGCGATTGATGCCGCCGGTGGGCTGGCGCCCGAAGCAGACGTTACGGGGCTTAATCGTGCATCCAAGGTCACTGATGGACAAAAAATTCACGTTCCAACGGTAGGGGAGCAGCAGGTGTCCATTGCGGAAGCCGGTGTTGATGGTGGGACTTCCGCATCATCAGGCGTCGGTGGCGCAACAGGCCTAGTAAACATTAATACGGCAAGCTCGGCAGAGCTGCAGACGCTCTCGGGCATCGGTCCCTCAATGGCACAGTCGATTATCGATGAACGGACAAAGAACGGTGCTTTTGCTTCGGTTGACGATCTGATGCGCGTGTCGGGAATCGGCGAGAAGAAGCTTGCCAAAATCAAAGATTGCATCTGCGTATGAGTACGACCGAGCGAGAGCACGTGATGCCTCCGCGGCCCCTGATTCCGTGGACGATGGCCCTGTGTGCCGGCATGTGCGTGAGCTGCGCCTTGGTGCTCAGCATAGCCGCTGATGTGCTGCTGAGGGAGCGGGCGACGGCGGTCGGGCCGCTATGGGCCATTCCCGTTGCGGCAGCGGTTTTCGTTGTGCTGGCTCACTCTTGTGCGCGGCTTGCCCCTTTGAAGCGGTGGCTGTATGCCGCGTCCGTCGGTCTCGTGGCGGGAGCGGTCGTCTCGGCGTGGTGGGCTGTGGGTGCGCTCAGCGCCTCGAGGGCGCTCGACGGTCGAGCGGCAAGCGGCCTCGAGTTTGTCGTGCAGGGTGATCCATCCATAAACGACGACGTGTATTCCTATACCTGCGAGGCACGCGCGGACGGTAAGAACTTGGCAACGGTTCGCCTATCGTGTGATCGTGAGCTCAAGGTCGGGGCGCACGTGCGTGTTATCGGTCGCGTTTTACGTTTTGAGAACGATGCGTATGGTCGCTCACGCGTGCTTCGAGGCGAGCTCCGAAAAGTGAAGGTCATCCGGTTGGTGTCGGTCGACGAGGGCTCTCCGGGGCCGCTGCTTCGACTGCGAAATGAGCTGCTTGCGTCCATCTTGCCTGCGACCGACCCGGCGCGTGCGCTCATAGCTGGAGTCGTCTGCGGTCGTTCGGCCGAGCTGCGCGCCCAGCCGGCGAGCGACTGGTTTTCGGTGACGGGAACGGCGCATCTTATCGCCGTCTCGGGCAGCCATTTGGCTATCGTGGGGTTTGTAATCGAGGGTGTATTGCAAAAGACTCGGTGCTCACGTGGTCTTCAGCGGGCGATATTGGCGATAACGCTTGTGGGCTACGCTGCCTTTACGGGCGCGTCTCCCTCGGCTGTGCGCGCGTGCTGCATGGTGTTCGCGACGCTTGTCGTAAACGGCGCGGGGCGTCGCCGGCACGGCCTTTCGGCGCTCTTCGCAACCATGTCCATCTTTGTGCTGCTGCGGCCGACGGTGCTGTTTGAGATGGGCTTTCAGCTTTCATGTGCCAGCGTCTTAGCCATTCTGTGCTTTTGCTCTTATGCGACCTACGCTTTGGGTGAGCTGGGCTTGCCATCGGGCGTTGCCGGCATGCTTTCCGTCACGCTGTGCTCGCAACTGGCGACACTTCCCATTACCGTTCCTGCCTTCGGTACGTTCTCGCTCATTGCTCCGCTGGCAAATGCGGTCCTCGGTCCGGTGGTGAGCGTACTGCTCGCTGTGTCGATCGTGCTGGTTCCCTTTTCGTTCGTGGCACCGTTGCGGACTTGGGCGCTCGTTGTGCCCATGATTGCCGCCCGTTGCGCGCTGTTCTTCGAGCAGCTGTTTGCCGCCGTGCCGGGTGCATACGTGAGCGTGCCGCCCGATAGCATGTGGATTTACCTAGTGCCGTGTTTTCTGGCGGTTCTGCTGGTCTGGTGGCCGCGTCCCCGTGCACGTCCTATGGCGGTGGGGCTTGCATGCCTGATGCTCTTGGCTGCGATTCCGTACGTCTATTGGGATCGATTCGCTCCGCCTTCGGTGACGGTTCTCGATGTGGGCCAGGCCGATGCGATTCTTATCCGCCAAGGCGGCGCAGTTGCACTTGTCGACTGCGGGCTCGACGAGCGTGTGGTTGCGGCGTTGGTTCGCAATAACGTGCACCATATCGATGCCGTTTTTGTGACGCATTGGGATGAGGACCACTGGGGTGGTTTGCCTGCCGTGCTCGAACAGTTTTCGGTCGGAACGATTGCCGTGGCGGCGGATGCGCTGGAGGATGCTCCTGCCGAGGTATTGAACCGACCTGGCGTGGAGTATCGGCAGGTGCGTCGTGGGGATACGGTCGACATCGGCTCATTTTGCGCTCGCGTGATGTGGCCATTCGAGTCCGTGGATGGCGAGGGAAATGAGGACTCGCTTGTCCTGCTGCTCTCTTATGTTCAGGAAGGTAAGGGCCTGCGAATACTTCTCACCGGTGATGCTGAGCTCGACCAAGAGCGGGAATTCGTGCAGGAGGTGGGGGACATCGATGTCCTTAAACTTGGGCATCACGGCTCCAAGGTTTCAGTCGATGGTGAGTTGCTGGACATTCTGACGCCCGAGCTTTCCCTCGCAAGCGCCGGTGAGGGAAATCGATACGGCCATCCGTCCGATGCCTGCATCGATGCCGTGAAGGAAGCGGGTGGTGTGTTCGCGTGTACCATCGAACACGGCGACATTACCGTCACGCCGACTGCGAATGGTTTTGCGATGCGATGCCAGCGACCGTGACGACGTCGTTGGCGTGCGGTGGGCCCCTGGGCTAGAATGGCACGGAACGAATGCGAAGGCCTGCGGGAGGGGAGCGCAATGTCCGAAACCGGTCTGCTGCCGGCATATCTGATCGTCGGTACCGACGGAGTCAAGCGCGATCACGCCGTCTCGCGTATGAAAGCGCGTCTGGAAAAGTCGGGCATGGTCGAGTTCAACCTCGACGAGCGCGACATGACCAAGGACCCCGATATCGAGTCCATTATCGGATCGCTTAACACCTTTCCCATGGGCAGTGAGTTTCGTCTGGTAATCCTCGATGGCTGCTCAAAGCTCGCCAAGGCGGTCTCGGAGCCGCTCGTTGGGTATCTGGCGAGTCCCAGCCCCACAACGGTCTGCCTCATCATCGCCGACTCACTTGCCAAGAATGCGCGCCTGTATAAGGCAATCGCCAAGATCGACAAGAAGGCTATCGTCGATTGCTCGGGTACCAAGCGCTGGGAACTGCCGCGCCGTGTTCAGCAGATGGCGACGCAGCGCGGTAAGTCGATTTCGACGGCGGCCGCCGAGGAGCTCGTCTCGCGTTCGGGCGAAAACACGCGCATGCTCGATAACGACTTGGCTAAGCTTGCCCAGATGGTCGAGGCGCCCCAGATTGAACTTGCCGATGTTGAGCGCTGGATTGTACGTACGGCCGAGGTCCAACCCTGGGACTTCCTCAACGCCGTCTCGGCTCGCGATATGCGGCGTTCGCTCGAGCTCTTTAAGCTCCTGCCCTCCAAGAGCTACGTGTGGACTTACACATTGCTGTGCGGTCGCATCCGTGAGCTGATCGTCGCCAAGGCGCTTGATGCGCGCGGACAGGGTCGCGAGCTGGCCGCAACGCTCAAGCTCCAGTCCTGGCAGGTCAAGAATCACCTTACCTGGGCGCGTCGCTTTTCGATGGCAGAGCTCATCGCAGCGCTCGAGGGTGCGGTCGATGTGGAGCTCGCGCTCAAGGGTTCGGCCGATTCTCAGACGGCGCTTTTGCTCTGGATTACGAACATCTTGAGAAAATCGTGATGATACCTGCCTATTTGACAAATTCGTTCTATCCCTTTGAGAGGGAGCGTGCTATAGTAGGCGCTTGCATGACCTCACCGTGTCTCAGAGGTGTCATACATTTTTTGCAAGGAACTCGAAAGGAACTCCAGAAGTGGCAAACATCAAGTCTCAGAAGAAGCGTATCCGCACCAATGAGGCAGCTCGCATGCGTAACAAGGCTGTCAAGTCCGAGCTCAAGACGCTGACCAAGCACGTCCAGTCCGCCGTCGCCGAGGGCGACGCCGAGAAGGCCCAGGCTGCCCTCAAGACCGTCACCAAGCGTCTCGACATGGCTGCCGCCAAGCATGTTATCCACAAGAACCAGGCTTCCAACCGCAAGTCCGGTCTTGCCAAGCTCGTGAACAGCATCAACGCCTAAGTTGTAAATTTCACACCACACAGATTACGCGCATAAATGGAGCCTGTTTTATGGAACAGGCTCCATTTTTTGTACTGCTCGGGTAAGATAGTCCGCATGAATACTTCAATTGACATTTCCCACATCCGCAACTTCTCGATCGTTGCGCACATCGACCATGGCAAGTCCACGATCAGTGACCGCATCCTCGAGCTCACCCATACCGTCGACGAACGCGACATGGAGTCGCAGCTGCTCGACACCATGGATATCGAGCGCGAGCGCGGCATTACGATCAAGTCCAATGCCGTCCGCGTTTCCTATGACGCCGACGATGGTGAGACGTATCAGTTCAATCTGATCGATACGCCGGGCCACGTTGACTTTACCTACGAGGTCTCGCGTTCTCTGGCCGCCTGCGAGGGCGCGGTGCTCGTCGTCGATGCCACCCAGGGTGTCGAGGCGCAGACCGTCTCCAACGCGACGCTCGCCATGAACGCCAACTTGGACATTGTTCCGGCCATCAACAAGATCGACCTTCCCTCGGCGCATCCCGACGAGGTTAAGACCGAGATCGAGGATGACCTGGCGATCCCTGCCGATGATGCCGTGTGCGTCTCGGGCAAGACCGGCGAGGGCATCCACGATCTGCTGGAGTCCATTGTCTTTTTGATCTCTCCGCCCAAGGGCGATGCGAACGCGCCGCTCAAGGCACTCATCCTGGATTCGTACTTCGACGAGTATCGTGGTGTCGTCGCCACGGTGCGCGTCTTTGACGGCTCTATCAAAAAGGGCGATACCCTGCTTATGATGCAGGTTAAGGGCGACTTTTTGGTCGACGGCGTGGGCGTCAAGCGTCCTGCCGAGACCCCGGTCGACGCGCTGACCGTTGGCGAGGTGGGCTACGTGGTCACGGGCCTGAAGGACCCCGAGGCCGTGCGCGTGGGCGATACCCTCACGTGGGCCTCGAACCCCTGCCCCGAGCCGCTTCCGGGCTACCGCGAGGCCAAGCCCATGGTCTACACGGGCCTGTTCCCGATCGACAACAAGGACTACGAGAATCTGCGCGACGCCCTCGATAAGCTGCACGTCAACGACCCGTCGTTGGTGTGGGAGCCCGAGACCTCGGTGGCGCTCGGCTTTGGCTTCCGCGTGGGCTTCCTGGGCCTGCTGCACATGGAAGTCGTCAAGGAACGCCTGGAGCGCGAGTTCAACCTGGACCTCATTGCCACGAGTCCCTCGGTCGACTATCACGTCTACAAGACCGACGGCGAGATGATCGATGTCCGCAGTCCGCAGGACCTTCCCGAGGCCACGCGCATCGATCGTATCGAGGAACCCTACCTCAAGGCAAAGATCATCTGCCCGCCTGAGTACACGGGTGCCGTCATGCAGCTCGCCATTGAGCACCGCGGCGTCACAACCGATATGATCCACCTGACGAGCAAATCGGTCGAGATGCGCTTCGATATGCCGCTCGCCGAGCTCATCTTGGACTTCTTCGATCAGCTCAAGAGCCGCACCAAGGGCTATGCCTCGCTCGACTACGAGTTCAACGAGTACCGTCCCTCCGAGCTCGTGAAGCTCGATATTTTGCTTTCGGGCGACGAGGTGGACGCGCTTTCGTTTATCGTCCATAAGGACAAGGCATATGGCCTGGCCCGTGGCTTGTGCGACAAGCTCAAGGAGATCATCCCGCGTCAGCTGTTCGAGGTGCCCATCCAGGGTGCTATCGGCAACAAGATCATCGCCCGTTCCACCGTCAAGGCGCGTCGCAAGGACGTTCTTGCTAAGTGCTACGGTGGCGATATCTCGCGAAAGCGCAAGCTGCTCGAGAAGCAGAAAGAGGGCAAGAAGCGTATGAAGGCCATCGGATCGGTCGAGGTCCCGCAGGAGGCCTTTATGGCGATCCTCAAGGTGGACGAGTAGGTCTATGGCTCTTTCCGAATATAGTCTGCGGCTGCTGGGCGCCTATGCCGAGCAGCCGTTCCTTATGGCTCCCATGGCGGGCGTTACCGACCCCGCCTATCGCATCATGTGTCGCCGCCGCGGTGCCAACCTTGCCTACAGCGAGATGGTGAGCGTGGCAGGCCTTGCCTATGCCAGCAACAAAACGTGGCGCCTGGTGCTGCCGACCGACGAGGAGCAGCAGATTTGCGTGCAGCTCTTTGGCTCCAAGCCCGATCAGTTTGCGAGCGCCGTCGCCGCCGTCGAGGAGCGCGTTGGCGATCGCCTGTCGCTCATCGATATCAATATGGCATGCCCCGCCCGCAAGGTTGTCACCAAGGGCGAGGGTTCGGCGCTCATGCGCACGCCCGACCTGGCCGAGAAGATCGTCGAGGCCACGGTGGGCGCGGCGCACGTGCCCGTGACCGTCAAGATTCGCAAGGGCTTTTATGCCGAGGACCGCAATGCCGCGACATTTGCCCAGATGCTTGAGGGCGCAGGGGCTGCCGCAGTCGCCGTGCATGGTCGTTGCGCCACGCAGCTCTACACGGGCCAGGCCGATTGGTCGGTCGTCGATGAGGTTGCCGACGCTGTCGAGATTCCCGTGATTGGTTCGGGCGATGTGTTCTCGGCCGAGGACGCTGCTGAGCATCTGCACGGCTCGGGTGCCAGCGCGGTGTTTATCGCGCGCGGCATCTACGGCAATCCGTGGGTGTTCGGCGATGCCCGAGCCCTTGCACTCGATGGCACGCCGGTTCCTTCTCGCTCCTCGGTCGAGCGCCTGGAGGCTCTGCGCGAGCACCTGACGTTGACGCACGAGCTTCTGCCGCTCATGTCGCGTGCTCGCACGTACGCAAGCTGGTACTTAAAGGGCATGCCCCATGCCGCCGCCTGGCGCGCTCAGGTGGTGCGTTGCTCTACGTACGAGGAGTTTATGGCGCTGGTCGATGATATCGAGCGCGACGTGGTGGCCTGCGAGGCCGCGCTTGCCGCCGGCGAGTCGGTGCCTGCCCATCCGTTGGAGGCCTAACGGTGGCCGTTACCGCGCTGTACGTGCACGTGCCGTTTTGCGCTCAAAAGTGCCGGTACTGCGACTTTGACTCGCGCAGCTTTGCTGCGTGTGATTTGGATGCCGCGCTCGATTCCTATTTTGAGCAGTTGTATGCGCGCCTCGATTCCTTTGGCGACGCCGGGGCGCTTGCGCAGGTCCGCACGGTCTATACTGGCGGCGGCACGCCATCGCTGGCAGGGGAGCGCCTGGTGGAACTTGCCCGGCGTATCTCCATGTGGTGCAAACCCGTTGAATTTACTTGCGAAGCCAATCCTGAGTCCCTGACCGCTGAGCTCGCCACCGCGCTTGCCGAGGCGGGTGTCACACGCATCTCTCTGGGCGTGCAAACCCTCGACAATACCGAGCTGGCTGCTATTGGCCGCATTCACGATGCTAATCGGGCACTTGCGGCTATCGCGACGGTGAAGGATGTTGGGCTCGATGTGTCGTGCGACCTTATGTGCGGGCTTCCCGGACAGACTATGGCGAGCTGGCAGCATACGCTCGATGGCGTGCTTGAGGCGGCCCCGCACCATGTGTCGGTCTATCCGCTCACGCTCGAGGAGGGCACGCCGCTTTACCGCATGGTGTGCCGTGACGAGTCGCTTGAGCCCGATGAGGATTTCCAGGCCGCATGCATGGACGTTGCGCGCCAGCGGCTGAGTTCGGCCGGCTACCATCCGTATGAGGTGGCGAGCTACGCGCTCGATGGGCATGAATGTGCCCATAATATCGCCTACTGGACTGGTCGGGGCTACCTGGGCCTGGGTCGTTCTGCCGCGGGCATGCTCGACGACGAGGATTTCGACCGCTTGGCTGGACTGTTTCCCGGCGTGGCTCCCCGTGGTGACTTTCACCGCGTGCGTTTGGTACAACGTGACGATGCCGCGACGATGTTTGATGCCGAGTATCTGTCGCGGCGCGAGGCGGCGGCCGAGGACCTGATGCTCGCTTGTCGCATGACGCGCGGTGTTGATTCCGACCTGTTGGTTCGCGCGTCTCGTGTCATCCCTGCCGATGAACTGGCAGCGGCTTGTGATCGCGCTCTTGAGCTTGGGCTTGCCACTTGGGTGCCCGAGCACGGTGATACCCATGCGGGGCCTATCGCCTCTGTCGATGTCATCGCTGGCCGCACCTGTGCCCGTCTGGCGCCGACCCATCTGGGCTGGCTCGATGGAAATGTTCTGTTCGAGCTGTTTTGGGATCTAGCTTAGGCCGCTCGGGTAGAATTACCGGAATATATACGCTGCTGTGAGCAGGAGGTTGCCGCGCATGGCGACGATGAACGAAAAAGATTACTACGAGATTCTGGGTGTCTCCAAGGACGCCACCTCGCGTGATATTCAAAAGGCCTTCCAGCAAAAGGCCCGTAAGCTCCATCCGGACGTCAATAAAGAGCCGGATGCCGAGGAAAAGTTTAAAGAGGTTTCCGAGGCCTACGCCGTGCTTTCGGATGAGCAAAAACGTGCGCGCTACGACGCCATGCGTTCTGGCAATCCCTTTGCCGGTGCTCCTACGGCTTCGCCCTATGGTGGCGGCTACGCCGGCAGCACGGGCTATGGCAATCCCTTTGAGGGCGGCTTTCCCTTTGGTGGCGCCTGGGGCCAGCAGCGTCGCGGCCAGGCTGCCTACAATCCCGAGAACGGCGCCAACGTGGTCGTCGATATCAAACTCGACGCCAAGGAGGCTAAGGGCGGTGCCCGCAAGACCGTCCGCTACACGCGCTTCGATACCTGTAGCAACTGCGGCGGCTCGGGCTCCGTTTCGTCTGAGCATGCCCATACCTGCCCGAGCTGCGGTGGCCGCGGCCACATCGACGTCGACCTGTCCTTCCTGTTTGGTGCGGGCACGTTCCAGTCGGTCTGCCCCGAGTGCGGCGGTTCCGGTAAGGTCGTGGCCGACCCCTGCCCCGATTGCGGTGGCAGCGGGCGAACCCGTGTGACCTCCGAGCAGACGATTGAGTTTCCTGCCGGCACGCACGATGGCGACGAGGTCCGCATTGGCGGCATGGGTCATGCTGGCACCAACGGTGCCGCGGGCGGCGACCTGGTCGGCCGCGCCCATGTTGAGGCCGAGCGCTTGGAAGGCAAAGCTCGTACTGGCTTTTACTTGATGGGCATTGTGGCGCCGTTTTTGGTGCTGTCGGCCATCTCGGGCGTGTTCTCGGCCTTTGCCGTGATGTGCTTTATTCCGTTTACCATGGGCCTGTTCATGGTGCTTTCGGACGGTGTGCTTCATCGCAGCCTGCTGTGGTGGAAGCGCGGTGCGATGCAGTTTGCCAACGGTTTTGCCAACGGCTTCATGTTCGCGCTCGTGTCGGTTTGGTTCGCGAGCTGCTCGCAACGGGCCATGCTTTCGCCGTATCAAATGCAATAACATCAAACCCTTTGTTTGCGGTCGGCCCAGCTTGGGTATAGGACGCACTGTGACAATAATGAAAGTCGGAAGGATTCGGTCGTGTCGGAAAATAGGGATTACTACGAGGTGCTTGGCGTCGACAGGGATGCCGACGCGCGGACGATTAAGCGTGCGTTTTTAAAGAAGGCCCGTACCGTACATCCGGATGTTTCGGACGATCCCGAGGCCGAGGCCAAGTTCAAGGAGCTCAACGAGGCCTATTCCGTTCTTTCCGATGAGCAGAAGCGTGCTAACTACGACCGTTACGGCACCGCGGACGGCCCCGGTGGCTCTGGTTATGTCGACATCAACGATATCTTTGGTGGCATGGGCATGGACGACCTGTTCTCGTCGTTTTTTGGCGGCGGTGCCGGCGGTGGCGCCCGCAGCCGTCGTGAGCGTCGTCGCGGACGTGACATGGCCATCTCGCTTTCGGTGACGCTCGAGGAGGCGGCGCTCGGCTGCAAAAAGACGATCAGCTATGATCGCCTTGCTCCTTGCGAGGACTGCAACGGTACCGGTAGGGCCGAGGGTGCACAGGAAAAGCAGTGCGGCCGCTGCCACGGTACGGGCTACGTCACGACGGTTCAGCGATCGTTTTTGGGCCAGGTTCAGTCTTCCTCGCCTTGCCCCGACTGCCATGGCGAGGGCACGGTTATCGACCATCCCTGCGAGACCTGCGACGGTCAGGGCCGCACGCCTTCGCACGAAAAGATCGACATCGATATTCCCGCCGGCGTTTCGACCGGTCGCCAGCTGCGTGTGAGCGGCTTTGGTGAGGCCGGTCTTCGCGGCGAGCCTTCGGGCGACCTGATTGTCAACGTGCGCGTTGCCGACCATGAGCGCTTTAAGCGCAACGGTGACGACCTGTACCTGGTGAGCGATATCTCGATTGCGCAGGCTGCGCTCGGCTGCGAGATCGAGGTCGAGGGCATTATGCCCGACGAGGTCGTTAAGGTGACGGTTCCCGCCGGCGCCCAGTACGGCGACACCGTGAGCGTCAATAATTACGGCATGCCGCGCATTGGCGGTGGCGGTTCGCGTGGCCGCCTGATCGTGCAACTGCGCGTGGTCGTTCCCACCAATCTTTCCAATAAGCAACGCGAGCTGCTCCGTGCTTTTGCCGATGAGATGGGCGATGACGTCGCTTCCGGTAAGAAGTCGGTGACCGACCGTATCAAGAGTGCCCTCGACGATATCCTCGATTAAGGAGCCCGCGTGCTCGCACCCCATATTTCCGTCGTCAACCTCGGCTGCCGTGTCAACCGGGTTGAGTCTGACCGTATCACTGCCGATCTTATGCGCTTGGGCTTTGCTATGGTAGAGCCCCAGAATGCCGATCTGATCGTCATTAACACCTGTGCCGTTACGGGCGAGGCCGAGGCCAAGACCCGTAAGGCCGTCCGTCATGCGCTGGCCCATCCAAACGAGCCTTATGTGCTCGTGACCGGTTGCGTGGTCAATTTGCATCCCGAGGAGCTGTTGGAGCTTTCGGATCGCGTGATCGCCGAGCCGTCCAAGATCGATGTCGCCGAACGTGTCTGCGAGGTGCTGGGCGTTGAGTCCGATAGCGTTCCCGCCTGCAGCGATGGCGAGGTGGTCGATGCGCTCGGTCGCTCTCGCCTGGGCGTGAAGATCCAGGACGGCTGCAACCACCGTTGCACCTATTGCATCGTGTGGAAGGCCCGCGGCCCCGAGCGTTCCGTGCCCGTCGAGTCCGTGCTTGAGCAAGTTCGCGAGGCCCAGGAGGCCGGCGTGCCCGAGGTGGTGCTGACCGGTGTGAACCTGGGTGCCTACGATGGCAAGAGCGCGACCGACGAGCATGTCGAAATCGATGAGCTGCTCGAGGCCATCATGGAGCGCACGACTATTGCGCATGTGCGCATTTCCTCGGTCGAACCCATGGATATCTCTGAGCGCCTGCTTAAGGTTATGGCGCGCTATCCGCAGCGTATTGCCCCGTTTTTGCACCTGCCCGTACAGTCCGGCTGTACGGCGACGCTGCATCGCATGGGTCGTCCCTATAGTGCCGAGGCCTTTGAGGACACGGTGCGCATGATTCGCGCCATTCTGCCGCAGGCGTCTCTTTCGTGCGACGTCATCGTCGGTTTTCCTGGTGAGACGGACGAGGAGTTCGAGGAGTCGCTGGCGCTGTGCCGCCGCGTGGGGTTCTCGCGTATGCACGTGTTCCGCTACAGTAAGCGTCCCGGTACCCTTGCTGCCGACATGCCCGACCAGGTGCCGCCCGAGGTTATGGCCGAGCGCAGCCGCCGTATGCGAGACGCGGCGCAGGAGCTCGCTATTGCCGATGCTCGTCGTCGCGTGGGCACTGTCGAGCGTGCCGTGCTCGAGTATGGTGACAACCTGACGCTCGGTTCGTTCCATCATGCCCGTCTTGACGATACCTGTGGACTTACAGCCCCGTGCCTGCTCGATGTTGCTATCATCGGAGTCGATGATTCCGGCTTGGTCCATGCGCGCAGGGAGGTCCATGGAAGCCTCGAAGATTAGACTTACCGTTCCCGAGGGAGTTGATCCCTCGCGCGTTTTGGGCGCCGGCGACGGCGTCCTTCGTGCGCTCGAGAGTTTGGTTCGCGCTCACGTGGTCGCCCGTGGCGATAGGATCTCCGTGAGCGGCGACCCGGACGAGGTCGAGCTCGTGGCTCGCTTTTTCGAACATGCTTTTCGCGAGGCGGCGGCCGGTCGTACCCTGTCTGCCGACGATGTCTCGCGTTGCCTGGCCGTCTTGCGCGACGGCGAGCATGAGGCCACATCGCTTCGCGATGACGTGCTGCTTTCATACCGCGGTCGTGTCATTCGTCCCAAGACGCTTGGGCAAAAGCGCTATGTGGATGCCATTCGCTCGCATACCATCACCTTTGGCTTGGGTCCTGCCGGTACCGGTAAGACCTATCTGGCCATGGCGCTCGCCGTTGCCGCGCTCAAGCGCCATGAGGTGGGCCGTTTGATCTTGACGCGTCCGGTTGTCGAAGCAGGGGAGAACCTGGGCTTTTTGCCCGGCACCCTCGAGGAAAAGATCGATCCGTACATGCGCCCGCTCTACGATGCCCTTTTTGACATGATGGATCGTGAGCGCACCGATGAGCTTATGGAGCGGGGCGTGATCGAGATCGCCCCGCTCGCCTACATGCGCGGTCGTACGCTGAGCGATGCTTTCGTGGTGCTCGACGAGGCGCAAAATACCACGCCCGAGCAGATGAAGATGTTCCTGACACGCCTTGGATTCAACTCCAAGTTCGTGATTACCGGCGACCTCAGCCAGCGCGACCTGGTGGGTCGTCGTGGCGGCTTGGCGGATGTCGAGAAGATTTTGGGCCGTGTCGACGATGTGGCATTTTCTCACCTCGAGCGTGCCGACGTGGTGCGTCATGCCCTGGTGGGTCGTATCGTCGAGGCATATGATGCTTATGATGACGTGCGTGAGCAGCGTTCGCGCGACCGAAAGGAGTCCCGTTGAGTGTATTGATCAGCAACGATGCCGAGCTCGATACGCTGCTCGACGCGCAAGAGGTGGAGCACATCTGCGAGGTCGTGCTTGCCGCCGAGGGCGTTGAGCGTGAAGTTGAGATTTCCCTTTCGTATGTCGACGAGGACGAGATGCACGAGCTCAACCACGAGTGGCGCGGTATCGACCGCACCACCGATGTGCTCTCGTTTGAGTGCGATTCGGCCTTTGACGATGACATTCCCGCCGATGAGACGCTCGAGCTCGGCGATATTATCTTGGCCCCGCAGGTTATTGCCCGTCAGGCCCCCGGTTTTGGCAATAGTCCCGCTGATGAGTGCCGTCTGATGCTCGTACACGGAATGCTGCACCTGCTGGGCTATGACCACATCGAGGACGACGAGGCCGAGGTCATGGAGGCCCGCGAGGACGCCATCCTGCGCGATCTGGCGCTCGAGCGCGGCGAGGACCCCAAGCTAGTCCACGTCGGCCCCATCACCAACCATGCCCACGACTAGGAGCCGTCTATGATTCCCGGATCGAACAAGGACCATCCGTCCTTTTTAAAGTCGTTTTCTTACGCCATGGAGGGCTTCGTCACCGCCGTCAAGACCGAGCGCAACATTAAGGTCATGCTCGTGGCGGGCGTGTGCACCGTCATTGCCGGCTGCATCGTGGGGCTCGACATTGCCGAGTGGGCCACGATTATCATCTGCTGCGGCCTGGTGATTCACGGCGAGCTGTGCAATACCGCCATGGAGGCCATTGTCGATCTGGCGACCCAGGAGCTCCATCCGCTGGCAAAACGCGCCAAGGACATCGCCGCCGCCTCGGTATACGTACTTTCAATCACCGCCGCGATTGTGGGCTTGCTGGTATTTGCCCACGCGCTCGGCTTTATTTAGAAAGGGATTCCCATGTCCGACAATATGCAGCCTATCGATGAAATTTTGGACGACGAGTCCCCGGATGCTAAGGCGACCGAGGCCTATGAGGAAGTCGAGGAGTTCGACCCGTTTGAGGGCATGAGCGACGAGGAACTCGACGCCCTGTGCGACGAGGACGACAGCCTCGCGGGCTTTGGCGACGTTGAGCCCGGTTTCCGCAGTGGCTTCGTGGCCTTGGTCGGCCGCCCCAACGCCGGTAAGTCAACGCTGCTCAACGCCTGCTATGGCAAAAAGGTCGCCATCACCTCGCCGGTGGCCCAGACGACCCGCCGCCGCATGCGCGCCGTCGTCAACCGCCCCGGCTACCAGCTGGTCTTTGTCGATACCCCGGGTATCCACAAGCCCAAGGACGGTCTAGGGTCCGAGCTCAATAAAAGTGCGCTGTTCGAGCTGAACGATGTCGATGTTGTCGCGTTTTTGATTGATGCCACCAAACCGATCGGCAGGGGAGACGCCTGGGTTGCCGAGCGCGTCAGATGCGCCCGTTGCAAGAAGGTCCTGGTGCTCACCAAGGCCGATGAAGCCGCCCCCGCACAGGTCATGGAGCAGCTTAAGGCCGCCCACGAGCTTATGGAATATGACGACGAGATCGTGACGTCGTCGGTCAAGAACTTTAACGTCGATGCCTTCATCGAGACCGTTGCGCACTTTTTGCCCGAGGGTCCGCGTTGGTTCCCCGAGGACATGGGTACCGACGCTTCCGATGAGACGCTCGTTGCCGAGTTTGTGCGCGAGAAGGTCTTGCGCCGCACCCGTGATGAGATCCCGCACTCCGTGGGTGTGATTTGCGATGCGCTTGAGCAGACCAAGAAGGTGCTGCGCGTGCACGCCACCATTTACGTCGAGCGCGAGGGCCAAAAGGGCATCATCATCGGCAAGGGCGGCGAGATGATCAAACATATCGGCATCGACGCCCGTCGCGACCTTGAGCGCATCTTTGGCACCCAGGTCTTTTTGGAGCTGGACGTGAAGGTCAAGGCCGGCTGGCGTGACGACGAGGCCCAGATTCGCCGCTTTGGCTATAACGCCGAGGATTAGGGACACGCGGCGCGTATGGCAGGTTCTCGTACATATCGCACGAAAGTGCTCGTGCTCGATAAGACGAAGCTCAAAGAGACGGACCTGATCCTGACGATGCTTGACGAGCGGGGTCGGCAGGTTCGTGCCGTGGCAAAGGGCGCCCGCAAACCCGGCGGACGCCTGGCTGCGCGCTGCGAGCTGTTCTGTACCGTCGATATGTTGCTCGCGCATGGACGCTCGCTCGACGTTGTTTCTCAGGCCGAGCTTTTGGAAGCGCCGGTTGGCGCCGCGCCCGATTACGAGATGACATGCTCCGCAAGCGCGATCGCCGAGGTCGCGCGCGTGTGCTCGTTCGAGGACGCCGAGGATCCGTTTACCTTTGCCATCACGCAGCGGGCGCTCACACTTGTCGGCAGCGGGCTCGACGCGGCACATATGGACCTGCTCGTGGCGGCCTTTGTCTTTAAATTGCTGTCGCACGTTGGCTACCGACCCGATTTTTCGGCATGCGTGCTGTGCGGAGACCCGATGCTGTCGTATTTTTCGCCCCAGGCGGGCGGCCTCATGTGCGGGTCGTGCGCGTCGAGCGTGCCCGGTGCCGAGCTGGTGTCGACCGGTGAGGTCGCATGGCTGCGCGCCCTCATGTCCATGACCTTCGATGCGCTTATGGCCGAGAGGATCGACACGCATACGGCGGCGTTCTTGCTCGGGCTTTCGCATGTGTGGGCTGCGACGCACACCGATCAGCGCCTCCGTGCGATGGAATTCATGTTGGGTCGGTGATGATGCGCAGGCACGGGCTGCTTGTGGTAACATACCGACTTGTTGGTACCTCGACCTTGGTTGCTCGCTCCACCGGCGGCTTCCCAGTCCGAGGCGAATCGAGTCGCCCGTGGGCGACGCAAAACGAAAGGTGAAACAATGACTGTTTCCAAAGAGCGCAAGGCGGAGCTGACTGCCCAGTTCGGTAACACCCCGGTCGATACCGGCAACCCCAAGGTTCAGGTCGCCATCCTGACCGAGCGCATCAAGGAGCTGACCGAGCACATGAAGTCCCACCAGAAGGACTTCCACACCCGTCGTGGCCTGCTCATGCTCGTCGGCCGTCGTCGTCGTCTTCTCTCCTACATCAAGAAGAACGACATCGTCGAGTACCGTGAGCTCATCAAGGCTCTGGGCATCCGCGACAACATCCAGTAGGATTTGTACATGCTAAGAGCGTCCTGCGCAGCGGGGCGCTCTTTTTGTGTAAGGGCGTGAACAATCACGCTCTGAAGCGTGGCGGGGGCAGGGGGCCCGCGTCACATGAGAAGCCCGCAGGCAAGGGGCCTGTGGGGTAAAGGAGAACAATGACACTCGTATCCAAGACCTTTGAGCTGTACGGCAAGACCTACACCTTTGAGTCCGGCGAGCTTGCCAAGCAGGCCACCGGCGCCTGTCTGGTCAAGCAGGGCGACACCACGATGCTCGACACCGTGGTCGTCTCCAAGGAGCGTAAGAACTACGACTTCTTCCCGCTGACCGTCGACTTCAACGAGAAGATGTACGCCGCCGGCCGCATTCCGGGTGGCTACCTTAAGCGCGAGGGCCGTCCCAGCGAGAAGGCCACGCTCACGGCTCGCATGATCGACCGCCCGATCCGCCCGAGCTTCCCGGATGGCTTCCGCAACGAGGTGCACATCGTCGCTACCTCGCTCGTCGCCGACCAGGTCAACCCCTTCGACGTCATCAACGTCATGGGTGCTTCGCTGGCCATGACGCTCGGCGGCGTGCCCTTCGAGGGCCCGCTTGCCTGCGTGCGCATCGGCCGCAACGTGGAGACCGGCGAGTTTATCGTCAATCCCACCTATGAGGAGCGCGAGAACTCCGATCTGGACCTGGAGCTGGGCGGCTCTGCCGACTTCATCTCGATGGTCGAGGCCGGCGCCGAGGAGATCTCCGAGGACGACATGCTCGCCGCTATGAAGTTTGGCCAGGAGGCCCTCGCTGCCTTCTGCCAGGCCCAAGACGAGTTCGTCGCCGAGTGGGAGCAGGTCAACGGCGCTATCGTCAAGAAGGAGTACCCGCTCGACCAGCCTGTCGAGGAGGTCCAGGAGCGCATCTTCGCCCACTACGACGAGATGGCCGCTGCCCTGCGCGACGCCGACAAGCTTTCCCGCATCGGTAAGGTCGAGGCTCTGAAGGAGTCCATCCGCGCCGAGTTCACCGACGAGGAGCAGGCCGCCTGGGAGCGCGAGATCCCCGTGGCGCTCAAGAAGCTCGAGAAGAAGGCCATGCGCACCATGGTCGTCGAGACCGGTGAGCGCGTCGACGGTCGTGCCGCCGACGAGATTCGTCCCATCATGGTGAAGGACAACTACCTGCCGCTCGTCCACGGCTCCGGCCTGTTCCAGCGTGGTCAGACCCAGGTGCTCTCCGTCCTGTCGCTCGGTATGCTCAACGAGGGCCAGCGTCTGGATACCATCGAGCCCACCGAGGGCAAGCGCTATATGCACCACTACAACTTCCCGCCGTTCTGCACCGGCGAGACCGGCCGCATGGGCAGCCCCAAGCGCCGCGAGATCGGTCACGGCAACCTGGCCGAGCGCGCCCTGCTTCCGGTGCTCCCCGACGAGAACGAGTTCCCTTACGCCATCCGCGTCGTCTCCGAGGTCATGGAGTCCAACGGCTCCTCTTCGATGGCTTCGACCTGCGGCTCCACGCTCGCCCTTATGGACGGCGGCGTGCCCATTAAGCGCCCGGTCTCCGGTATCGCCATGGGCCTGATTCAGGAGGAGGGCAAGACCGTGGTCCTGTCCGACATCCAGGGTCTCGAGGACTTCCTGGGCGACATGGACTTTAAGGTCACCGGTACCACCGAGGGCATCACCGCCCTGCAGATGGACAACAAGGCCACCGGTCTTACCTTCGATATCTTGGCCCGCGCCCTGCAGCAGGCCAAGGAGGGTCGCGCCTTCATCCTACAGAAGATGCTCGATGTGATCCCCGAGCCGCGTCACACCACGCGCAGCACCGCTCCGCGCATCGTCTCCATCCAGGTTCCGACCGATAAGATCCGCGACGTCATCGGTTCCGGCGGCAAGGTCATCCGCGGCATCCAGGACGAGACCGGCGCTTCGGTCGACATCCAGGAGGACGGCACCGTCTTCGTCGGCGGCACCGGCGAGTCCGTCGACCAGGCCGTCGAGCGCATCAAGCTCATCATCAAGGTTCCCGAGCCGGGCGAGGAGTACACCGGTCGCGTGGTCTCCATCCAGCCCTTCGGCGCCTTCGTGAACCTGTTGCCCGGTAAGGACGGCCTGCTGCACATCTCCCGCGTCGCCAAGGGTCGTGTGGAGAAGGTCGAGGATGTTCTCAACGTGGGCGACGAGGTCAAGGTCGTCGTCATTGAGGTCGACGATCGCGGCAAGATCTCGCTCGATCGTCTCGACAAGCCCGAGGCCCCGGCTCGCGCCGAGGGTGCCTCCGAGGGTGACGGCGAGCACTTCCAGCGCCGTGAGCGTTCGCGACGCGAGCGCTCCGAGCGCAGTGACCGTCCGCGCCGTCCCGGCGACAACGGAGGCCGCAAGCCCCGCCGCCACCACGACGCCGAGTAACAGCCGTACATAACCAGCACCGCAAGGGCGACTCCGGACAGGGGTCGCCCTTTTGCTTGCGCCCGGGAGGGCCGCATATGAAGTTTCCTGCTCTACAGTCCTGCGCAAGATGGAAAGCACATTAAGTGCTTTCCTTTGCGTGCGGAACTCGCGATAAACTTCATATGCGGCCCTCCCGGGCGCAAGCAAAAGGACTGGTTAGTGCCGCTCGCTATTTAGTTAGACAGTCTATTCAGTAGTCAGATTTCAGATCTGTAGATAGCCGCAGCAGCATCTTCCCAGATAAAACCGACCAAAATAAACCTGTCCCTTTTTGGCAGGTTTCCCGTGGGGCGGGCACTGATGAAGTTTATCGCGAGTTCCGCACGAACAGGAGGCCACTTAATGTGGCCTCCGTCGTGAGCAGGACTGTAGAGCAGGAAACTTCATCAGTGCCCGCCCCACGGGAAACCGGCGGGATAGACCGGTTTGGATGGGGCTTTGATGCATGGGTGGTCTGTTGGTGGGCAAATGGGTATCATACTGTGGTTATTGCATCGACTCTGCGATGCATGTTTGTATGTTCCCGGCGGTCGGTTTGCCAGAAGCGCCCCGTCGGTTGTTCCAGACCCGTTTCGAAGAAAGGAAACCACACTAACCTATGGTAGCTAAAAAATCATCTCCCTTGAAGATCATCCCGCTTGGCGGCCTTGACGGCATCGGCAAGAACATGACGGTCTTCGAGTGCGGCGACGACATGGTGCTCGTCGACGCTGGCCTCATGTTCCCGGATGACTCCCAGCCCGGTATCGACCTGGTGCTTCCCGACTACACCTATGTTCTTGAGAACGAGGAGAAGCTCCGCGGCATCATCGTCACCCACGGCCACGAGGACCACACCGGTTCGCTTCCGTATCTGCTGCAGGACCTCAACAATAAGGTGCCCATCTTCTCGAGCAAGCTGACGCTCGGCTTTATCGAGGGCAAGCTCTCCGAGTTCCGCATCCGCGCACCCAAGTTCCGTGAGGTCAAGGGCGGCAGCCATGTCAACCTCGGCGGCATCTCGCTCGACTTCTTCTCGATGACGCACTCCATCCCCGGCGCTCTGGGCGTGTTCATTCGCACCAACCAGGGCACCGTTATGCACACCGGCGACTTTAAGCTCGACCAGACGCCCATCGACGGCGTCACGCCCGACTATGCCGCTATCAGCCGTTTTGCCAAGCAGGGCATCGACCTGCTGCTTTCCGACTCCACCAATGCCACGGTTCCCGGCTTTACCAAGTCCGAGGCCGAGGTTGGTCCCAACCTGTTGCACGCCATCAAGAACGCCCCGGGTCGCGTGTTCGTCGCGTCGTTCTCGAGCCACATCCATCGTCTGCAGCAGATCTGCGATGCCGCCCGCAAGTGCGGCCGTAAGGTCGTTGTGACCGGTCGCTCCATGCTCACGAACACCCGCGTGGCGCGTGAGCTGGGCTACCTCAACATCGATGACGCCGATATCATCGATGCCTTCGATATCGATAACCTGCCCGACGATAAGATTGTCGTCATGTGCACCGGTTCGCAGGGCGAGCCGCTGTCGGCCCTGTCCCGCATGGCCAACGGCGAGCACAAGACGCTCTCCATCCACGAGGGCGATACCGTCATCCTCTCGGCAACGCCGGTCCCCGGTAACGAGAAGGCCGTTCAGCAGGTCGTCAACAGCCTGGCCAAGCTCGGCTGCGACGTGTGGGATAAGAACCGCGCTCTCGTTCACGTCTCCGGTCACGGTAGCCAGGAGGAGCTCAAGCTCCTGATGGCCATGGCCAAGCCCACGTACTTTATGCCGGTTCACGGTGAAGCCGTGCATCTGCGCGCCCATGCCCAGCTGGCCCGCAAGATGGGTCTCAAGGACGATCATATCTTTATCCTCGACAACGGCGACACGCTCGAGATGCGTGGCGGTATCGTTAAGCGCGGTACGCCCGTCGAGTCCGGCGTCGTCTACGTCGACGGCCTGCGTATCGGCGATACCGACCCCATCGTCTTGCGCGATCGTCAGAAGCTCGCCAACGACGGTATGGTTACCGCTGTTGCCATCGTCTCGCTTAAGCACAAGAAGATCGAGGCCATCGAGTTCTCGGGCCGTGGTGTCTCGTTTGCCATCGACGACCAGTTCTCCGAGGATGCCTCCGCATCCATTATGAAGACGATCGAGAAGGGCAAGTTCGGCTTTACGAGCAGCGGTTCCGATGCCATTCGCAAGGCCGTACGCGATTCGCTCTCTAACTTTATCTGGAGCCGTACGCGCACCCGCCCGATGATCATCCCGGTCGTCATGGAGGTTTAGTTTGGCGCGCGGATCTGCACAAAACGCCAAAGGCAATAAGGCCAATAACCAACCGGCATCTGCTAAGGGTGCCGGTTCCCATCTGCGTGCCAATAAGGGCCACGAGTCCGAGTTTGATGAGTTCGAGCCCCTGGTCGAGCCCTCAGCCAATCGCGATATCGCCGGCGTGGTCATTGCCGTTTTGGCGATTGCGTCCTTTATTGCCGTGATTTCTCCGGCAACAGCGCCCGTTACGGCTGCCGTTGCCGGGTTCTACCACCTGGGCTTTGGTCTGGGCGCCTACGTGTTGCCGATCGTCATTTTGCTGTTTGCCGCCACGCTCTTTTTGGGCGAGGACTCGCCGCTCAACGTGCGCTCTGTTGCGGGCGGCGCCGTGGTCTTTGTCGCCGTCGTCTCCATTCTTTCGCTGATGGTGCCGGGTACGAGCGACTCGTGCGACCTTATGTTCACGCCGCAAAATCTGTCCGCTTCGGGTGGCTACATCGGTGCGTTTATTGCGAGTGCGCTGCAGAATGCCCTGGGTAAGCCTATCGCGATGGTAGTCCTGCTGGGCCTTGTCGTCGTGGGCTTGGTCATTATCGGCTTTTCGGTGGGCGGTGTTTTGCGTTCCGCGCGCGATCGCGCTGCCGATTTTGCCGAGCGTCGCCGCGCCGATGTTAATGCGAGCCCGTGGGGCGATGAAGAGGCCCTGTCGGTTCCCGGCGTCGCTCGTCCGCACCTGAGCATTTTGCGCCAGAAGGGGACTGACGCCGCGGTGACCACGGTCATGGGTGGCGATGTCGACCCGGTTTTGGATGACGACGAGGACGATGACCCGTTTGTCGACGTATCCGAGTCGGTTGAAGCCGAGCGGGCCAAGACCACGCTGCTGCCGCGCCGTCATGCCAAGAAGGGCAAGACGGTTCCCAAGCTCAATACGAGTGAGCCCGACCCGTCTTGGTCCGATAGCGAGATTGAGCTCACCGAGGGCGATGACGAGGACGACGAGGCTCCGATTGAGACCGCAAAGACAACTTTGCTGCCGCGTCGCCATGCAAAGCGCGGCCAGGTCACCGGACAGCTTTCGATGGAGGACGATCCGGACAAGGTTGACGAGTCCGAGCCGCCGTTTTCCGTGAATCCCGTCTCGGCCGCCCCCCAGATCCCCGACTTCCTGAAGCACCCCAAGGTCGCTGACGCCTCAACCTCTACGGCCTCTGCCGCTCCTGCTGCGGCTGACAATGGGGGAGCGAGCGACACCGCAACTGACGCCGAGGGCGAAGAAGAGGACGGCCTCAAGCTTCCGCCGCTCGAAATCCTGCATGCCAACCCGCAGTCGGCTTCCGCTGCGTCTTCGGACAAGGAGCTGGAGCAGACCGCTGAGTCACTGCAATCCACCTTGCTTGAGTTTGGCCGCAGTGCCCGCGTGGTCGGCTGGATCGCCGGCCCCACGGTGACGACCTTTAAGCTGCAGCCCGGTGAGGGCGAGCGTGTGAGCAAAATCTCGAGCCTCGAGGACGATATCGCGCTTTCGCTCGCTGCCCAGTCGGTGCGTATCTTTGCCCCGATCCCCGGCACCTCGCTCGTGGGCATCGAGATTCCCAACCGCAAGCGCCAGAACGTCAATCTGGGCGACGTGCTGCCCTATGTGAAGGGCGGTCCGCTCGAGCTCGCCATCGGCCGCGACGCCGAGGGCACGCCGGTTGTCGCCGACCTCGCCAAGATGCCTCACCTGTTGATTGCCGGTACGACCGGTTCTGGTAAGTCGGTGATGATCAATTCCATCATCACGACATTGCTCATGCGCGCCCTTCCCGAGGACGTTCGCCTGATCATGGTCGACCCCAAGCGCGTCGAGCTTGCGGGCTATAACGGTCTGCCGCATCTCTATGTGCCCGTGGTGACCGAGCCCAAGCAGGCCGCGAGCGCTCTGCAATGGGCTGTGTCCGAGATGGAGCGTCGCCTGAAGGTCTTCGAGCGTCTCAACGTGCGTAAGATCTCGACCTACAACGAAAAGCAGGCTGCTGGCGAGTTTGAGCATTACGACAATCCGCCGCAAAAGATGCCCTACCTTGTCATTATCATTGACGAGCTCTCTGACCTGATGATGGTCGCCGGTAAGGATGTCGAGGCCTCGATCGTGCGTATTGCACAGCTGGGCCGTGCCGCCGGTATTCATCTTATCGTTGCCACGCAGCGCCCCAGCTCCAACGTGGTGACGGGCCTCATCAAGGCCAACATCACCAACCGCATCGCCTTTAACGTCGCCACGGGCATCGACTCGCGCGTCATCATCGACCAGATGGGCGCCGAGAAGCTCACCGGTTTGGGCGACATGTTGTTCTCCAAGGTCGACTGGGGCAAGCCCCGCCGTATCCAGGGCTGCTTTGTCTCGGATGATGAGATCAACGAGATTGTCGAGTTCGTCAAGTCGCAGAGTGAGCCAGACTACCACGAGGAGATCCTGTCTGCCGTGGCGCCCGCTTCCATGTCCATGGCGGGTGGCGGCGGCATTGTCCGCACCGGAGTAGCCGAGCCGCAAGACGATGATCCGCTCATTTGGGAAGCCGCCCATATTGTGGTGGAATCGCAGCTTGGCTCCACATCTGGCCTGCAACGTCGTCTGAAGGTTGGCTATGCGCGTGCCGGGCGTATTATGGACATGCTGGAAGAAAAGGGTGTCGTCGGCCCGCCCGACGGTTCCAAGCCGCGCGAGGTCCTGTTGGACGAGGAGGGGCTTGCCGCGCTGGAATCTGTCGACGCCGAGATGGCACGTGAAGATCGTGAGTTTGGAGGATTCTGATGGCTGCACGCTTTGGTGACATGCTGCTCGAGCAGCGTCGCCGAATGGGCCTTTCCATTCAGCAGGTCGCCAACACCATCAAAATCAGGCCGCAGATCATCGAGTTTTTCGAGACCGGTAACTTTGCTTCGATGCCGCCGCGCGGCTATGCGCAGGGCATGATTTCGAGCTATGCTCGCTTTTTGGGCCTCAATCCACGCGAGGTCGTCAATGCCTACTTTGACGAGCTGATGGCATACGAGCGCGAGACGTCGCAGCGGGGCGGTCGTTTTCAGGACGCCGCCGGCTATGTCAATTCGCGTTCCTCTGTCGATAACGGGCGCTTCCTGATGGTTCAGGGCGGTCGTTCGACCCGCTATGGACAGCGTCCTCAGCAGGCCGGTTATATTACCGAGACGGGTTCGGGCGAGGAGATTCGCTCGCAGCGTGACCGGTTCCGCAGTACGCCGATGCCCGAGGACCGTGCGCTTCCCGCTGCCCGCGGCGTGGCGCGTGACCCTCGTGCCGGCTACGGCGACGGCGGCTATTCTGATCGCGGTCACCGTGGTATCTCCACCGGACGCTCTCGCAGTGGCTATGCGGACGCCGATACCACGCAGGTGACGCCGCGTCTTCGCTCTCAACCACAGCCGTATGGCCAGCGCTCTTCGGCTCCGCGTGCGGGCCAGCGTGGCTATCAAGGCCGCGGTGAACTTGCGCCCCGCTCGGGTCAGTGCAGCCTTCAGGGCCAGGGTGGCTATCGCGGCCGTTCCGACAGCAATCGTGGTCGTATGCCTCAGGGAGGCGGCCGCAGCAGTTCCAGTCGTGGACGCGGCGGTTCCCGTACTCCTCAAAACAACGGTCTCGATCCGCGTATCGTCTACGCCGGCATCGGTGCCGTGGCGTTGCTGCTGATCGTGCTCATCGTGGTACTTCTGCGCGGCTGCGCATCTTCGACGCCCGAGACCACGCCCGAGACGCCCGCTGTTACCAAGACGACGACCAAGAAGTCTTCTAAGAAGACCGAAACGGTCGACGAGGACGAAGACACCGATGAGCCGACTGACGAGTCGACTGATTCGGACGCCGCCAAGACGACGGCCAAGAAGGAAGAGAACGAGGTCACAAAGGTTAAGGTCTCCGTTGCCAAGGGAAAGACCGCGTGGATTGAGGTCAAGGTCGACGGAAAGTCGGTCTATGGCGCCCAGGCGACTGGCCCCTTTGAGCAGGAGTACACGCCCGAGTCCTCGATCGAGATCACCACGTCCAAGCCTTCCGATGTCACCGTTACCAAGAACGGCGAAAAGGTCCGTTACGATACCAAGACCTCGGGCGTGGCGCGTGTGACGATCACCGTTCCCAAGAAGGAGACGACTGATTCCGAGAATGGTGAAAGTTCTGATGGTGCCGACACCACCGACGGCACCGATGCCCAGTCCACGGATGGCGCCGATACCGCAACTGACGGCCAGACGCCCACCGATTCTACCGACTATTCGTACGATAGCTATTAAGCCGCTCGTACGCGAAAGGAAACATCATGGCTAAAGATTCCAGCTTCGACGTCGTGTCCGAGGTCAACATGCAAGAGGTCGACAACGCCTTCCAGCAAACCACGCGCGAGATTTCCCAGCGCTATGACCTGAAGGATTCCGGCGCCACGATCGAGCTTTCGAAGGGCGACAAGCTCTTTACGATCAACGCCCCGGCCGACTTTGTCTCCAAGCAGATTATCGACGTGCTGAGCTCCAAGCTCATCAAGCGCGGCATTGACCTCAAGGCTGTCTCGTGGGATGCTCCGCAGGCGGCATCGGGCGGCACCGTGCGCGTGCTCGGCCATATCGTCGAGGGCATCGACCAGGCGACCGCCAAGAAGATCAACAAGGACATCAAGGATCAAAAGCTCAAGGTCAAGGTGACCATCGAGGCCGACAAGCTTCGTGTTTCCTCCGCTTCGAAGGACGCGTTGCAGACCGTGATCCAGTTCCTGCGCGACCAGGACTACGGCCAGCCGCTGCAGTTCACCAACTACCGCTAATATCATTCGAAAGGACTGCTCTCCAACATGGATACACCGTTGGGCTCCGTGCTCTACATCACCCTCGGGTGCGCTAAGAACGAGGTTGACACCGACCGCATGCGTTCTCTTTTGACCGCCGCGGGCTACGAGGAGGCATTCGACCCACAGGATGCCGATATCGCCATCGTCAATACATGCTCGTTCCTCGCCTCCGCAACGTCCGAGAGCATCGAGACCACGCTCGAGCTCGCCAACGAGGTTCAGGACGGCGTTCGTTCTTGTCCCATCGTCATGTGCGGCTGTGTGCCGTCGCGCTATGGCGACGACCTGCCTGACGAGCTGCCCGAGGTCGCTGCCTTTGTGAAGGCCGACGAGGAGGACGGCATCGTGGCGGTCATCGATGGCGTGCTGGGTGTCGAGCGTGAGATCGCTGCCTATATTCCGCAAGTCAAGCGCACTGTCGAGGGCGCCGTTGCTTACGTCAAGATTTCCGATGGCTGCAACCGCTTCTGCAGCTTCTGCATGATCCCGTATATCCGCGGTCGTTATCACTCGCGCAATGCCGAGAGCATTATCTCCGAGGTACGCGACCTGGTTGCCGGCGGTGTGCGCGAGATCGTGCTGATCGGCCAGGACACGGGTATTTGGGGCACCGACTTTGCCGACGAAGACGTCACCGATGGCTCGCCGCGCAATCTGGCGCAGCTGCTGCATGCCGTCGCCGAGGCCGTGCGCCCGCACAACGTCTGGGTCCGCGTGCTCTATCTGCAGCCCGAGGGCATGACCGACGAGCTTATCGATACGATTCGCGATACGCCCGAGGTGCTGCCTTATATCGATATCCCCGTGCAGCACTGCGACGCGCGCATCCTCAAGGCTATGCGCCGTTCTGGTTCGCGCCAGGAGCTCGAGGACCTGTTCCGCGATCTGCGTGAGCGTATCCCCGGCATCGTGATCCGTTCCACGGCCATGGTCGGCTTCCCGACCGAGACCGACGACGAGTTCCGCGACCTTATCGACTTTATGGACACCGTCGGCTTTGACTACACGAGCGTCTTTGCCTACTCGCAGGAGGAGGGCAGCCTGGCCGCTAAGATGGAGGGTCAGGTCGATGAGGAGGTCAAGCTCGAGCGCGCCCAGGAGGCCATGGACCTGGCCGAGTCGCTCGGTTTTGCCGCCACCGCCGCACATGTGGGCGAGCGCGCCCAGGTGATCGTCGACGGCATCGAGGAGACCGAGGACGGCGCCGAGCTGATCGGCCATGCTTGGTTCCAAGCGCCCGATTCCGATGGCGCGGTGCACTTGGACGCCAGCGAGGCGTCCGTGGGCGATATTCTGACGGTCGAGTTTACCGATAGCTTCTGCTATGAGCTTATCGGTCATGTTGTGGAGTAGGAGAGCATCGTGGCAAACGAGAGCAATAAGGAACTGACGAGTGTTTGGACGCCCGCCAACATCGTGACGTGTGTGCGCATCGTCTTTATCCCGGTGTTCATGATCGTGTCGGCGCTTTCTCACACGAGTGTTGCCGGTACAGATTGGAGCACCTTCGACGGCCCGCTCGCCGCTGCAGCCTTCATTCTGTATGTTATCCTGTCGTGCACCGATAAGGTCGACGGTTATCTGGCGCGTTCGCGCAATGAGATTACCGACTTCGGTAAATTCTTGGACCCCATTGCCGACAAGCTGCTCGTGTTCTCGGCCTTGCTGCTGTTCTTGGACTTTGGCGCCGTGTCGGTTTGGTCCGTGTTCATCATCTTGTTCCGCGAGCTGTTGGTAAGTGCCCTGCGCATGGTTGCGAGTGCCGCCGGCGTGGTCGTTGCCGCCGATAAGCTTGGCAAGTACAAGACGGCGACCACGATGGTCTCCATCTGCGGTTACCTGTGCGTCTTTGCGATGGCCGGCTTGCACCTTGGCCCGCTGATGCTGACGCTCGGCATCTACTCGGTGTCGCGCTTCCTGTACGCCGTTGCCGTTGTCCTGACCGTTATCTCGGGCGCCCAGTACTTCTGGAACTGCCGCAAGATCGTCTTTTCGGTCTAGGTTCTGGTGGGTATGACGGACTCTTTTGAGCAGATTTCCGCACATAACGAGGAGCTGGCGCGTCATATTGTCGAGCGCGCGAGCGCTCGGGGCGTGACGGTTTCGACGGCTGAGTCGCTGACGGCAGGTATGATCGCCTCGACGATTGCCGATATCCCGGGCGCCTCGGCGGTGCTGCGTGGCGGTGCGGTGACCTACTGCGATGAGATCAAGCATCGCGTTTTGGGTGTTGATCAGGAGACGCTCGACCGCTATACCGCGGTGTCGCATCAGACCGCGCGCGAGATGGCGGCGGGTTCGCTGGAGCTGTACCAGAGCGATATTGCCGTGAGCGCAACGGGTTATGCCGGCCCCGGCGGCGGCACTGAGGACGATCCGGCTGGCACTTTCTATATTGGCTGGGCGTATCGCGCGGCTGATGGGGAAGTGCCGGTCGTGGACTCTGTGCGCTGCCACTATGAGGGCGACCGTTCGTGTGTTCGTGCCCATGCGGTCGCGGAGGCATTGGGACGCATTGCCCTTGTGCTCAACTCTATGGAATAGACGTGTTTTCAGGGGCCTTAGGGCCCCTTAATTGTGGAGATAGGGACCCCTGACGAATTTAGCGTTTGCGCTGGTTATAGGTGTATTCTTGCCTTCCTTGTTCTTATTCGGCCCTTTGTGGTCAAGCATTTGGTCAGTGTTTGGTCGGCGTTTGGTTGGGTTTTGGAAAGACTGCCTGCATATGATTGGCCTGAACGGTTGACCACGAACAGCCGTTCGTTTATTATCGATGCAGGTTGTTAAGAGGAGGGCTATTCATGGCCAAGAATTCAGGTCCCGTACGTACCGTTCATGCTCGCACGACGGGTAAAGAGCGCGATGAGATGATCGCCACCACCAAGGCCGAGATCGAGAAGAAATTCGGCCAGGGTTCCATCATGAGGTACGGCGACGGTGGCCCCGAGCTCGAGGTCGAGGCCATCCCTACGGGCGCTCTGGCACTCGATGCCGCACTGGGTATCGGCGGTGTGCCGCGCGGCCGAATCGTCGAGATCTACGGTCCCGAGTCCTCCGGTAAGACGACGCTTTCGCTCGAGATCTTGGCCGAGGCCCAGGCAATGGGTGGCGTTGTGGCATTTATCGATGCCGAGCACGCGCTCGATCCCACGTATGCCGCACGCATCGGCGTGGATATCGACGAGGTGCTCATTTCCCAGCCCGATACGGGTGAGCAGGCGCTCGAAATCGTTGACATGCTTGTGCGTTCCGGTGCCATCGATGCCATCGTCGTCGACTCCGTCGCCGCGCTGACCCCGCGTGCCGAGATCGAGGGAGAAATCGGCGACACTACGGTCGGTCTTCAGGCTCGCCTGATGAGCCAGGCGCTCCGCAAGCTCGCCGGCTCGCTGTCCAAGTCCAACACGACGTGCATCTTCATTAACCAGCTGCGTGAGAAGATCGGCGTCATGTTCGGCAACCCCGAGACCACGACGGGCGGCCGTGCCCTTAAGTTCTTCTCTTCGGTGCGTATCGACATTCGCCGCATCGACAGCATTAAGCTTAAGGACGAGGTTATCGGTAACCGCGTGCGCGCCAAGGTCGTTAAGAACAAGGTGGCAGCTCCGTTCCGTTCTGCTGAGTTCGACATCATGTACGGTACGGGCATCTCTAAGGAGGGCTCGATCTTGGACATGGCTGTCGAGTGCGGCATCTGCAAGAAGATGGGCTCCTGGTTTGCCTATGGCGAGGACAAGCTCGGCAACGGTCGCGAGGCCGCCAAGGCGTTCCTGCGCGAACACCCCGATTGCGCTGATGAGATTGAACATAAGGTCCGCCTTGCCTGCGGGCTTGAGTTTGATGACGATGCTCCGTCCGAAGTCGAGCTGACCGATCAGCCTGCGCCTGAGGAGTTTGACGAGCTTTACGCCATCGATGGTTCCGCCATGCTCGATGATGACGACGAGTAGCGGTTACGCTCATGTCGTATACGGTGACCGAGGCCACGGTCGTCTTTCCCGATAAGAAGGCGGCCTCCTCGTTCTCGAGCGGGTATGCGTCCAAAAAGCCTTGCGCACATATCGATTGCGAGCTTGAGGGCGGTTTTAAGCGGTCCATTTGGATCCCCGTGCGGGTCGCGCGGCTGTATGTCAAAAACCGCCCCGATCTTCCCTGTGATTGGGATAACTTTCGTGATGCGGTGCAGCTCATCGAGCGTAAATGTGCGCTTACCATGGTGACCGAGATGTTATCGCGCCGCGACCATGCGACGGGTGAGGTCCGTGACAAGCTGGCTCGCTACGGCTTTCATCAGCTCGCGATCGATTTCGCCGTCGAGCGCGCCACCGAGTATCGCTTTTTAGACGAGAACCGCTTTTGCTCGTACTTTATCGAGGAACGCAAGCGGCGCGGTTGGGGACAGCGTAAAATCGAGACCGAGCTCAAGCGTCGTCATGTCGTGCTCGATGACATTCCCGGTTATCCCGAGGATTATTTTGCCGTCGAAGACGATTTGGCGCGTGCGTCAGCCCTGCTCGCCAAGCGGCGTGTTCCAGAGACGCGCGGATTCGAAAAACTGGTTCGGTTTTTGATGGGCAAGGGCTTCTCGTATCACATCGCCGCCGATGCCGTTAAGGCACGTCTCGATGCCGAACGTGAGGAATGTGCGGTTTAGGCGTATGTGTTTTGTGGCCCTGCCGTTCACCGCGTTTTAGCCGCCGTGCTGGGGCCATTTATTTGACAGTTGTTGTGGTTCAACGTACGATAAACACTGTCATTTGCTTTGTGATATGTGCTCATCTGTGATGAGTTTGTTTATATGTTTATCTGTATCCGACCCGCATAAGCTGCGCCCATATTACTCAAATGTCGCGAGCCGTTCGTAAGGACGGTTCGCTTTGTTGTGTAACGAATCCATAAAAAGGAGTGAGCATGCCTATCATTGCAGCGCTCGTTGGCATCGTTTTGGGTGCCGTCGCCGCCATTGCCTACATGCGCACCGCCAAGCAGGGTAGTCTTCACGAGGCCGACGAAAAGATTCAGTCGGCACACGCGCAGGCAGAGTCCCTGATCGGTGATGCCAAGCGTCAGGCCGAGACCCTCAAAAAAGAGGCTCTGCTCGAGGCTAAGGAAGAGATCATCAAGAACAAGCAGGCCGCCGAGGCCGAGGACAAGCAGCGTAAGAGCGAGATTCGCACGCTCGAAAATCGCGTGATGCAGCGCGAGGAATCTCTCGATCGCCGCAACGATGCTCTTGATAAGCGCGAGCATCAGCTGTCCAGCCAGGCCGGCCAGGTCGAGAAGCGCTCTCGCGAGCTTGAGGAGCTCTGCGCAAAGCAGACCTCTGAGCTCGAGCGTATCGCCGACCTTACCCGCGAGGACGCCCACAAGGAGCTCCTCGATAAGGTTCGTGGCGAGGTCACCCACGAGGCCGCCACGATCATTCGCGAGTCCGAGCAGCAGGTTCGCGCCGAGTGCCACAAGACCGCCCAGGAGATTCTGTCCCTGGCGATTCAGCGCTGCGCTGCCGACCACACTGCCGAGGTCACCGTTACCTCCGTGCACATTCCCTCTGATGACCTCAAGGGCCGTATCATCGGTCGCGAGGGTCGCAACATCCGGACATTCGAGCAGGTTTCCGGCGTCAACCTCGTGATCGACGACACGCCCGAGACCGTCGTTCTTTCGAGCTTCGACCCGGTCCGTCGTGAGACCGCCCGTGTTGCCCTCGAGAACCTCATCGCCGACGGCCGCATTCACCCCGCCCGCATCGAGGAGATGTATCACAAGGCTGCCGACCTGGTTCAGCAGCGCGTGCGCGAGGCTGGCGAGCAGGCTGCCTTCGATACCGGCATTCACGACCTGCACCCCGAGATCGTCAAGACCCTTGGTGCCCTGCGCTACCGTACTTCGTTTGGTCAGAACGTGCTTCAGCACTCCCTCGAAGTCTCTGACCTGTGCGGCGTGATGGCTTCCGAGCTTGGCCTGGACGTTGTGACCGCCAAGCGCGCCGGCCTGCTGCACGACCTGGGCAAGGCAATCGACCATGACGTCGAGGGCCCGCATGCCGTCATCGGCGCCGAGCTTGCCCGCCGTTATGGCGAGAAGCCCGTTATCGTCCACGCTATCGAGGCTCACCATGCCGACGTCGACCCCAACACGGTGCTCGATGTCCTGGTACAGGCCGCCGATGCTGTCTCTGCCTCTCGCCCCGGTGCCCGTCGCGAGTCTGCCGAGAACTACATCAAGCGTCTTGAGAAGCTCGAGGAGATCGCCAACTCCCATGACGGCGTCGAGCGTACCTATGCCATGCAGGCTGGTCGCGAGGTCCACGTCATGGTTCAGCCGGACAAGATTTCTGATGCCCAGTCCACGGTTCTGGCTCACGATATCGCCCATCAGATCGAGGAAGAGATGGAGTATCCCGGTCAGGTGCGCGTCGTCGTGATTCGCGAGAGCCGCGCTGTCGATATCGCTAAATAACATGAGCGACGCGAACGAGCTCATCTCATTTATCGCGTCGATGTCGGGGGAGGGCAACCTTCGCGTCGAGGAGAACCTTGGCGAGGGGTATGTCCGCCTCCGCGTTTCGGAGGCCGAGCGGCGCCAGGCAAAGCACGACATTCAGCATGTCGAGGATATCGTCATCGAAATGCTCCGTAATGCTCGCGATGCTGGCGCCGACAAGGTCTATCTCGCCACGACCAAGGAAGATGGCGTCCGCACGCTTGTCTTTCTGGATAACGGTTCGGGCGTTCCGCAGGATATGCAAGAGCGAATCTTTGATGCCCGCGTTACCTCCAAGCTCGAGAGCATGAAGATGGACCGTTGGGGCGTTCACGGTCGTGGCATGGCATTGTTTTCGATCAAGCAGAACACCGACGAGGCCCGTGTGGTCACGTCCGGTGTCGATCTTGGCTCAGCCTTTAAGGTGAGCGTTGCGGCCGACCGCCTCAGCGAACGTGCCGATCAGTCCAGCTGGCCCCAGGCCGTCAAGGATGAGGACGGACGTTATGTCTGTGCTCGCGGTCCGCATAATATTATTCGCGCTGCCTGTGAGTTTGCGCTCGAGGAGCTGCGTGGTTGCGATATCTATCTTGGTTCTCCGTCTGAGATTGCCGCGACTCTTTATGCTCAGGCGTCAAGTCGGCTCGATACGTCTCGTCTCCTGTTTATTGATGACGAGAGCGAGCTTCCGGTTGTCGACCGTTTAGGCCTTGCCTCTGATGCCGAGGACTTTATCCGTATCTGTTCGGGTTTGGGTCTTGAGATGTCCGAGCGCACGGCTCATCGCATTTTGGCAGGGCAGATTAAGCCCGTTCGCGGTGTGACTGCGCGTCTGCTGCGCGAGCGTGACTCATCCTCGCATGCGCCGGCTCCTGTCGATCTCGCGAAGGATCGTCGTGGGCTACGTATTGCCAAGGATGACATGGCACAGTTTTCGCGTGCTGTGGAGCGCGACTTTAATGACCTTGCCGCCCGGTACTATCTCAACCTTTGCGGCGACCCAAAGATTCGCGTTTCGCGTGATCGAATCACTGTGACCTTCGATCTTGCCAAAGAGGAATAGTGCCTTTACCGAGTCCACTCGGTACGATAAAGTTATTGCAGTTAAAACGTACTTTTAAACGCAGGAGTTTCTTCATGGATTGCCTGAAGGTATCAAGCAAATCATCGCCCGCGTCCGTTGCCGGCGCCATCGCCGGCATGGTCAAGGATGGTGTACCCGTCAACATCCAATGTGTCGGTGCCGGTGCTGTCAACCAGGCCATTAAGGCCGTGGCTATCGCGCGCGGTTTTTTGATTCCAACCGGTTTTGATATTTCCTGCGCGCCTGTGTTCTCCGACATCCTCATTAACGGGGAGTCGCGCACGGCCATCCGCCTTTCTATCTACGTTCACCAGATCAATCGAGCTGCTATGGATAACGTCGTCATTGATGATGTTAAGCCTGTGGCATAGCTTCTGCTTGCCTCGATTCGCCTCCCTTCCATCGTTAGGACTTATGCACATGGACCAGCGTTCCGTACGCGATATTCTTGCCGGTAAAACCTACTTTATCCGCACCTTTGGCTGCCAGATGAATCAGCACGATTCCGAGCGCGTGAGCGGTCTGCTCGATTCGTATGGTTGCCTCATGGCGCTCGATCCCGAGCATGCCGATATCGTTGTCTTCATGACATGCTGTGTGCGTGAGGCCGCCGATACTCGCCTGTACGGTCAGTGCAATTCCTGCAAAAGCCTGCCGCCTTCGCCTTCGGGCAAGCGTGTGGTTGCCGTGGGCGGCTGCATCGCGCAGCGTGATGGCGAGGGCCTGCTCACCAACGTCGATAACGTCAACGTCATCTTCGGTACACATTCCATCGCTCATGTGGCCGAGCTCATTGCCGAGGCGTTCCTTGACGGCAAGCGTCATATCCGCACCAATGAGCATGAGGATACGGATGCCATGAGCATGCCGTGGCATCGCGAGACTCAGTATCACGCCTGGGTGCCTATCATGACGGGCTGCAATAATTTCTGCACCTACTGCATCGTGCCGTACGTGCGCGGTCGCGAAAAGAGCCGCCCCTTCGAGGAGATTGTCGACGAGGTGACCGGTTTGGTACGCCAAGGCGTGCGTGAGATTACGTTGCTGGGCCAAAACGTTAACTCATATGGTCGCGATCTGTTTGGCAAGCCGCGGTTTGCTGATTTGCTGCGTGCCGTGGGCGATACGGGTGTGGAGCGCATCTTCTTTACCTCCTCGCATCCCAAGGACCTGCTGCCCGAGACTATCGACGCCATGGCCGAGACGCCTGCCGTTATGCCGCAGCTGCACCTGGCCGTGCAGTCAGGTTCGACGCGGATCCTCAAAGAGATGAATCGCCGTTATACACGCGAGGACTATCTGGGCCTGGTCGATCGCATTCGCAACCGCATGCCCGATATCGCGCTCTCGACCGACATTATCGTTGGCTTCCCGGGCGAGACTGAAGAAGACTTTGAGCAGACTCTCTCACTTGCCGAGACGGTCCGCTATGCTCAGGCCTATACCTTCATCTATTCCAAGCGCGCCGGTACCCCGGCCGCAGAGATTGACGATCCTACGCCGCATGAGGTTATTCTCGAGCGTTTCAACCGCCTGGTTAAGGTTATCGAGACCACGGCACACGAGTATAACCAGGGCGAGCTTCATACTGTGGTGCCGGCGCTCATTGAGGGAACGAGTAAAAAGAACGACGCGGTCCTGCTGGGCAAGAGTCCCAAGAATCAGACCGTGCATGCGCCTATCCCCGAGGGTTACAGCATCGATCAGCTTGTTGGCAAGATCGTTGATGTTGACGTTGACGTTGCCAAAACCTGGTATTTGTCCGGCTCCGTTGTGGGCGAGCCGCGCTAATGGTTGCTCCCGGGGCAGGTCTTTCCGCCGTTGCGATCGTTGGTCCGACGGCGGTAGGCAAGAGTGATGTTGCCGACCGTTTGGCCGCTCGTCTTTCGTCCGAAGTGCTGTCGTGTGATGCGATGCAAATCTATCGCGGCATGGACATCGGTACAGCAAAGATGGCGCCCGATGAGTGTACGGCGCCGCTGCGTCTTGTCGACATTGTAGAGCCGGGTGTGGCATATTCTGCTGCGCTTTATCAGGCTGACGCTCGCGCGCATGTTGAACGTCTCCTTGGTTTGGGTTGCCTGCCGGTTTTTTGCGGAGGTACGGGGCTGTATCTCAAGGCCGCCCTTGATGAGATGGACTTTCCCTCGGGTGAACTTGAGGACGATCGCCGTGCGGGCTATCAGGAGCTTGCCGAGCGCATAGGCGAGGAAGCGCTGCACGCGCTGCTTGCCGAGCGTGACCCAGAATCTGCTGCTGTTATTCATCCCCATAACGTGCGGCGTGTGATTCGCGCGCTCGAAATGCACGATGATGGCGTTTCCTATGCGCAGCAAAAGTCGCAGTTTAGTGTTCCGCGCGAGCATTATCATGCGTTATGGTTTGGCCTAACGCGAAATCGCGAGGTGCTCTACGAACGCATTAACCTACGCGTCGATCTGATGTTTGAGCAGGGTCTTGTCGATGAGGTCCGCGGTCTTATGGACCAGGGGCTGGGAGATGCCCTGACGTCGATGCAGGCAATTGGCTATAAAGAGATCATCGATGCTTTCAATGGCGTGATGAGCATGGATGAGGCTCGCGAACTCATTAAGATGCGTTCGCGTCGTTATGCCAAGCGTCAGCTTTCGTGGTTTAAGCGCGATGACCGTATCGTGTGGTTTGATATGGATGAATGTACGATCGATGGGGTCGTTGAGGATATCCTGCATCGTATTGAGGCTGCCTAATGGCCCGTTTCCCCCTTGTTCCCACGGCACCCGAGCCCGAGCGTGCCATTTTAGTTGGTGTTGAGTGGCGCGACAATGCATGGCCACTCGATCGATCGCTCGATGAGCTGGAACGCCTTGCCCACACGGCTGGTGCCCAGTGCGTGGCACGCTTGTCGCAGCGTTTGGTAAAGCCGTATCCTAAATCGTTTATCGGTTCCGGTAAGGTTGAAGAGCTGTGCGGCCTGGTGCATCGCATGGATGCCGATGTCGTTATTTTTGACGACGACCTGACCCCCTCGCAGCAATCCTATTTGGAGAAAGCCGTGGGCGAGCCGGTAAAGATTATCGATCGTACAGCACTGATCCTGGATATCTTTGGCCTGCATGCTCAGACGCGTGAGGGACGCCTGCAGGTACAGCTGGCACAGCTTCAATATTTGTTGCCTCGCCTGCGTGGCATGTGGAGCCATCTCGCCAAGGAGCAGACGCGCGGCGGCATCGGCTCACGTTTTGGTCAGGGCGAAAGTCAGCTCGAGGTCGACCGTCGCCTCATTCGTAATAAGATCGCTGCGCTTCGTCGTGAGCTCAAGCAGGTTGAACAGCGTCGTGATGTTCAATCCAAGAGTCGCATTGAGTCACCGGCGTTTCGCGTCGCGTTAGCCGGTTATACCAATGCCGGTAAATCGACGTTACTCAATCGTCTGACCGGCTCTACGGTACTTTCGCAGGACAAGCTGTTTGCTACGCTCGACCCGACGACGCGTTCGTATCGTCTGCCCGGCGGTCGCGGCATGACGATTACCGATACCGTCGGCTTTATTCAAAAGCTGCCCCATGGTCTGGTCGATGCCTTTAAATCGACGCTGTCCGAGGTTTTGGGTGCCGATCTAATTCTCAAAGTCGTAGATGCGTCTGACGAGGACTATGAGCGGCAGCTGGAGGCTGTCGACCGCGTGCTTGATGAGATCGGCGCCGGAGAGCGTTTAACGCTGACCGTATTCAATAAAATCGATCTTCTCGATAGCGTCGATCGATTGAGTTTCCGTCGTCGCTATCCGGAGGCCGTTCTGTTCTCGGCCCAAACGGGCGAGGGGCTCGACGATCTCGTCGACCGGATTGCTCGCGAGGCAGCTGCCACCGATGTGTTGCTCTCCGCTGATATCCCGTATCGTGAGGGCGCTCTCATCACGCTGGTGCATGAGCAGGGAACCCTTCTGCATGAGGAATATCTCGAGGACGGCGTTCGCATTGTGGCGAAGTTGCCGGCTCGTATTGCACCGCGGCTCGAGCGTTATCGCACCGAGTAGACGAGCTCCAAAATGCCCAGAATGATGGGCTGATGCAGCAGATAAAAGGGGAGAGCGTGACGTCCAAGGCTGGCGAGCGCCGGCAGGGGGTTGGCGTAGGCCCAGCTAGGGACGGTCTCATCGATTCCCTGCGCTATGTGTGCGGCGAAGTATCCTGCAAGATACATAAAGATAAACGGGATGATGGGGTAGTAATCACCCGAGACAAACCCAGGGCTCGGAAATCCCAGCCACGCCAGGTAGGGGACAGGGTAGATCGTTTTGGGGATGCTCCAGGTGAGGGCGAACAACACAAGGCATAGGGGCATGCCCCATCTCGCCGTTATCTTCTTAAGGACGGGATCGGTCAACGCCACGATGCCGGTGCATGCGGCCATGCAGTAGATGATGCCAAAATTAACCGAATCGTCGACTGAGACAAGTGTTGTTGCCAACCAGACAACGAGTGCTGCTAAGGCGTATTTGGCGGCACGTTTGATATTGTTGCGCGAAAGAGTACACATCCAACCCGCGATAAACAAAAATACCCAGCTGATGCTGGCGCGCCAGACGTCTTGAAAGACAGTCTGGGTAAACCAAGGCATATCCCAGCCGTACAGGTAGGCAAGATCATAGCAAGCGTGAAAACCTGCCATAGAAATCATCGTAAACCCGCGGACGGTATCAAAGATGGTGATGCGTTTTTGCATTACGAGAACCGGCGCATCAAGCCGACGACTTTGCCCAGGATAACGGGATTCGTTGCATAGATAGGCTCCATGGTGTCATTCTCAGGCTGCAGGCGTACGCGTCCCTGCTCCTTGTAGAACGTCTTGACGGTCGCTGAACCATCGATCATGGCCACGACAATTTCGCCGTTCATGGCATTCTTTTGTTCACGGACAATGATGTAATCGCCATTGAAGATGCCGACATTGATCATTGAGCTCCCATGCACCTCAAGGATAAAGGAACCCTGATCAGTCGCGATTTCGGTCGGGATAGTAAACGTGTCTTCGATATTCTGCTCGGCCAGAATGGGGATCCCAGCCGCGACGCGACCAACGAGCGGTAGCGAGACCGTTCCGCGAGGTGCGGTGGGCTCGTCAGATTTAGAAATTGAGACAGAGGAACCGTCCTCGTTAAAGAGTTCCAGGGCGCGCGGTTTGGTGGCATCGCGCTTGAGTAGCCCGCGCGCCTCCAGGGCAGAGAGATGGGCGTGCACGGTGCTTGGGGAGGAAAGGCCCACGGCAGAAGCCATCTCGCGCACGCTGGGCGGATAACCCTTCTCCTGCTGATATTCCTTGATGAAGTCGTAAATTTGCTGCTGACGCTTGGTAATTTTGCGAGCCATCAGGGCATCCTCTCTACCCATGTCAAACAAATGTTCGAATTTTGCTTGACAGGAACAACTGTTCGAAGATAATAATAACCGAACATTCGTTCTCGCGCTAGACATTTTTGTCCGCGCGGCTTGATAAAACTGTTCTCAGCAAAACACGCGAGAGGAGAACATGATGAACGCAACGAATATGGTCCAGGGAAACCTCGCCCTTAAGCTCGAGACGCCTGCAGAACCCGCTTTTACGGTTGTTCAGGGTGGCCGCTCCGGCATTCAACCTTTGACCGTACAGCCTGCTCGCAATCAGCAGGCTGTAGTCGCGCCGGCCCGCGTTGCCCTGAAGGTTCCGACGATTGTCGCCGTCGCCGTTGCGCTTACGCTCTTCTTTGTCCTCGCTACTTCGGTCTTTAGCGCTCGTCACGCCGCGTATGCCGAGTCCGTTTCCAACATTACTTACGAGACCATTCGCGTTCAGACTGGCGATTCTCTTTGGTCGCTTGCCGAGGTATATCCAATCGAAGGCCTTTCCACGCAAGAGACTTCCGACATGATCCGTAACGTCAATCATCTGGAGCATGGTTCGCTCGCCGCCGGTGCGCATCTTAAGGTTCCTGCTCGTTCGTAATCATTATCGCGCTGCGCATGGTACCCTTGTTATCGTTTAAGAGGAGGTACCATGCGCTGTCCCAAATGCGGCAAGGCACATACCCGCGTCGTTGATTCTCGTATGCAGGAGTCAAATAACACCATTAAGCGCCGTCGCGAATGTTGCTCGTGTAACTATCGCTTTACAACGTTCGAGCGATGCGAAGACCCAATCGAGGTCATTAAGTCAGACGGAACCAAGCAGCGGTTCGATCGCAATAAGCTGCTCGTCGGCTTGATGCGAGCCACCATCAAGCGCGATATCGACACTAAGAAGCTCAATGAGATTATCGATGACATCGAGGTCGAGCTGCGCTCTCGCACGCTGACGGCCGTCACGTCCCATGAGTTGGGTGACATGGTGCTCAAGCGCTTGGCCAAGATTGACAAGGTGGCGTACATCCGCTTTGCCTCGGTCTACCGCGATTTCAAAGACGTCGATGAGTTTCTGCAAGAGCTCGACAAGCTAAGGTGATTCCATGCCCAACATTACCGTCAACATAAAGCGTCTCGATCCCACCGTCGAGCTTCCCAAATACGCCCATCCCACCGATGCCGGCTTGGATTTGCGCTCCAACGAGGACTGCGTCCTGAAGCCCTTCGAACGCCGTCTGGTCTCTACTGGGCTGGCCATCGCCCTGCCCGACGGCTACGCCGGCTTCGTCCAGCCCCGCAGCGGCTTGGCCATCAAGCAGGGCCTGTCTATAGTCAACACGCCGGGCCTCATTGACGCCCACTACCGAGGAGAACTCAAGGTTATCCTTATCAACCTGGATCCCACCAACGACATCCAAATCAACAAAGGCGACCGCATCGCCCAGCTCGTCATCCAAGAAGTCCCCACGGTCAACCTCGTAGAAGTAGAAGAACTAGACAAAACCGACCGAGGCAAAGGAGGCTTCGGCTCCAGCGGCATCGCCTAGGGCGCCCGTATCCCTCCCGCCCGGGGCTTACCTATATCATTCCATGCTCAAACATTCTCGCGTCGCTTCGCTCGCTGCGAAACTGCGCGTGGAACGATATAGGTAAGCCCCGGGCGGGCGGCTACTCGCTTGAAACAATATTTACTTTTCTAGTAAGTCGATGCTATGAAGGGACGCCTCCTTTGTCGCATCGACTTACTGTATTTATATTTTTCGGTTTCGCCTTTGCAGATTTTAATGGTGGGGATCCGGTATGGCTGCTAGTACGTAAACGTAGCTGCTCGGCGGGAGCCGCCCATATATCGTTCCACGCGCAGTTTCGCAGCGCAGCGAGAATGTTTGAGCATGGAATGATATATGGGCGGCTCCCGCCGAGCAGCGGACTATCGCCTAGCGGATATGCGCGGGTTTTCCGCCCCAGTAGAAGCGGCAGAAGGCTCTTTTGCGCTTTTGGGGTTTGCCTACGAGCTCCATGGTTGCGATGGCTATGTCTTCGGCTGCGTGGGGGCGGCGTAGTACTTCGCCGTTGATGAGTAGGGCTTTGAGTGATTCGGGATGGTCGTGCAAGTGACGTAGGGTAACGATGAGTTCTCGTGCGGTGGTGACATGCATGCTGGCGCCCATGCCGGTGAGCATCGTGGTGTTGGCCTTTTCCTGGCCGTATGATTTGCCCAGCAGGATCATCGGCAGATGTGCGCATAGGCACTCGGTGACGGTGAGTCCGCCCGATTTGAGAATTGCCAGGTCGCAGCCGTGCATAAGGGCCGCCATATCGTCGACATAGTCAAGAACCGTGACATTTTCGAGCTTCATGGCATCGAAGAGCGTCTTGAGACGGGCGGCGTATTCCTTATCCTTGCCCGGCAAAAAGACAAAGTGCATGTCTTCGAAGCTGCGTAGGAAGGGGAGGGTGCGGTCCATCTCCGCGCGAAAGCGAACGTACGGTTGAGGCAAGCTGGCACCGGCCATTACCAGCACGACGGTCTTGTCGGTGGGGAGGTTGAACTTAGCTAGCTCTTCCTCGCGATCGTAATCCGTGTCGAATCCGGCGCGAATGGGAATGCCGGTAATGCGAATCTTTGTTTCGAGCACCTTGCGCGGACGCAGCGTTTCGGCCATAAATTCGTTGGCAACACAGAATAAATCGGTGTCCTTGTGGGGCCACCATCCCTCGACTTCGTAGTCGGTCGGTACGCAGATGACCGGATAATCGATACCCGTAATTACGCGGGCGCCCACGGCAACATTGGCTGCCGTGATGTGCGTTGCAACCACGGCTATGGGCCTGCGGCTACGAATATATTCGTTGAAGGCGGGGAACATAATTCGCGACCATGCCGTTCCGCCACCCCAGAGAAGATGTCCCGTAAGCGTATATCGCCAGGTCAGGTCGTAAATGGGGCGTGTGGCTCCCGTAAAAGAAGCCGCGGTCTTATTGCCGTCGAATTTAATACGTCCAAAATCAAGGATATCGAGCACTTCAATCTTAATATCCTCGGGGATGCCATTGGTGCCGCGGATGAGGTCGAATGCCTGCGCAATCGCATTTGCGGCGGCCTTGTGGCCCGAGCCAACGGAGGCGTGCACGATGGTCACGAGAGGTTTTTGTTGAGCCAGGAGCGTGGTTTGCTCCGATTGGGGAGTGCTGTGCGTGAGCAGGGGAGCGTCGTCACTCGTCAGCGCCTGGTCCATCGATAACACCCCTTCAGCTTTGTAATACGGATTTATCATTGTAGTGCATGAGTGTCACGTTCACGTAAATTTGGGTATGAGCGCAAAGAACGACAACGTTTCGACGAAAGGACGCTTCATGACTACCGATAAGCCGATCGATGTTGCGATTATCGGTGGCGGCCCCGCGGGCTATGCTGCCGCCATTTATGCTGCGCGTGCCAACCTGACGACGACCGTGATTGAGCAGGGCATGTCGGGAGGGCAGATCGCCACAACCAATGAGGTCGAGAACTATCCGGGTTTCCCGCTCCTGAGTGGCGCCGAACTCGGCGAGCGTTTTCAGCAGCATGCAGAGGGCCTGGGAGCACAGGTTACATGGAGCATGGTTACGGGTATCGATTACGATGCCGATGCAGCGTTGTTTACGGTGCATCACGATATGGGCGATACGCTGGCCTCGAGCGTTATCGCTTGCATGGGTGCCACGCCGCGTCCGGCAGGTTTCGCAGGCGAGGATACGTATCGCGGTCGTGGCGTTTCATATTGCGCGACATGTGACGGCATGTTTTTCCGCGGCAAGCAGGTTTTTGTAATCGGTGGTGGCAATTCGGCATGCGAAGAGGCTCTGTTCCTGTCCGACATTGCCAACAGTGTGACCATCGTGCTGCGCCGCGACCAGTTCCGTGCGCCCGATGGTGTTGTTCAGAAAGTACTCGCAAAGGACAATATTACAGTTAGGTACCAAACTAGTATTGTGGAGCTATCGGGCGAAGCCATGCCAACGACGATTACCTTTAAGGACAATGCATCCGGCGAGACTCATACCGAGTCATTTGAGCCCGGCTCGTTTGGCATCTTTGTCTTTACCGGAACGCAGCCCCATACCGAGCTTGTTGAGCATCTAGTCGATCTGGCGCCTGATGGCGGCATTCTGACTGATGAATCCATGGCGACCCGCACGCCAGGTCTATTTGCCGCTGGCGATATCCGTTCCAAACGTTTACGCCAGGTTGTGACCGCTGTTTCGGACGGAGCCATAGCAGCAACGAGCGCATACGCGTTTCTCCGTTGATAAGTACGATAATATATCTTATGTAAGGTTGTTATCAATTTACTAAATGGCGGGACGATGCATCAGTGCACTGTCCCGCCAATTTTCTTGGCGGCTATGTGGTATGCAAAACTAGATAACCTAGAATACAATATAGAAAACGAACGGAGGCCTCTTATGAACCACGCTAAATACGTTATTCCGATGTCCGATTCGTCGGTCAGCATTAAGCCCGAGGATATTCAGCCCACAGTGCTGCCCGATGCATTTATTCAGTCCGATATCGTGCGTAAACTCAATACGTTGAGTCTGCCGCGCTATGACCAGTTGCCCAATGTGACGCTCTACCGCGACCAGGTCATTGAGTATGTTGCGCTGTGGATGGAGCCGCTGTCCATTTGCGTTGAGCACCCTGTCATTACGCCATCGATGATCAATAACTACGTGAAGGTCGGCCTGGTGCCTGCTCCGGTCAAAAAGCAATATGGCCGCGAGCAGATTGCCCGCCTGATCGCTATCTGCCTCTTTAAGCAGGTCTTACCTATTGCTGCGGTGCAGGCACTCTTTAACATTCAGCGTTTGAGCTACGATGCCCCGACGGCCTTCGATTATGTGGTCGATCAGCTCGAGGCATCGATTCGTTCGGCGTTTTCCGTCGAGCAGACGCCGGTTCCCGATACGGCGCATCAGGTAACGCGTGAGTCGCTGCTTGTGCGCAGTGCGGTTTCATCCTTCGTTTCGAAAGCGTACCTGATGAGCTATCTAAAGTTTAATGGGTTTAATAGCTAGCCGACGTATAAAACGGGCGGGACAAAGAGCCAGCTGTCACTTTGTCCCGCCCGTATTTTTGCTTGGTTGGACTTTATTGGCCCGAAGCCACGCCCATGCCGTAGCCGATAATGAGCCCATGCATTTCGGCATAGTATGAATCTAGCCCGTTACAGGGCATGATGATAGTCTTGGAGCCTGACCAGCGCTCCACAATGCGGTTGGCAAGTGCCTGGGCGCCTGTCTCATTTTCCACATGGTCGATGACGACCTCGCCGCCCGTAAAACCCTCGGCTTCCATGGTATCGATGATCTTGTTGAGCATCTTCTTTTCGCCACGCGTGTGACCGACGAGTTCGATTTTACCGGCCTCGCTCGCCGTGCCCAAAATGCGGATATTGAGCTTGTTGGCAATGACGCCGGCTGCCTTAGGGATACGTCCAGCTTTGGCGAGGTTTTCGTAATTGCACAAACTGAAGAGGATTTTGCTGTTCTGCTCAAGGCTATCGAAGTATGCGCAAGCGTCCTCGAATGAGACATCCGGATTGCTTGCAAGATAGCGGTCGAACAGCAAGAAAATGAGGTCCATTTTGCCGCCAGCTGCGCGTGAATTGACTAGATGAATCTGTCGGTCGGGCTCCTCGGCAAGAACCATATCGCGAGCCGTGGCTGCCGCGTTGTAGCTGCCCGACACGCCCTCAGAGATCGGCATGCAGATGGTCTTGTCTGCCAATTTGAAGAGCTCGGCCCACTCCCCTACGCTGGGACAAGCGCTCGAAGAAGCGCTCGACTCCGCCTGCACGGCGCAATTGAGCTCGTGAACGTCGAGCGTGAGGTCATCGACAAACTCACGCTCCCCCACTCGGATCTTAAGGGGTGCAAATGCAAAGGTGGTATGAGGTGCGGTTGGCTGCCAATCGCGAAGATTGCAGCTCGAATCGGAGATAAGCGCCCAGCTCATTGAGGGTCCTTTCTATTTGTTCCTCAACAATTATAGCCATCTTTTTGATTGATTGGATGGCTATCTAGTTTTGAATACTAGATAGCCATCCTGATTTTATGGCAAACGGTAGGGGCAAAAAGAATGGGCCTCGTGACTCAAGATCGCGAGGCCCATGTTCGTTCGCTGTAGTAATAAATTAGTAGCGTACGAAGATGTAGTTGTTGTTCATACCGGCTGCGACGGAGCTGATGATAACGCCCGTGCTGTAGTCGGAAGCATGGATCATCTGGCCGTTACCGATGTAGATGCCGGTGTGATAAGAGTTAACTACGACGTCGCCGGGCTGTGGATCAGACACACGAGTCCAGCCCATAAAGTCACCAGTGGTACCCAGACGGCAGTAACGACCCGTGAGGCAGTAGCTCACAAAGCCGGAGCAGTCGAAGCTGTTCGGTCCAATACCGCCCCAGGAATAAGCGCAACCAAGCTTGCTGTAGGCACGCGAAACAACGGAGCCGCCGTCAACGGACTGGCTCGGCGCCGAAGGGGCCGGAGCCGGAGCGGGAGCGGGCTGCGGCGTAGGAGCAGGAGCGGGCGTGGGTGCAGGCGTGTCGCCGCCTCCATTGTTGGTGTTCTCGGTCGTACCGGCGGTGTCGTTGCTCACCGTGGCCTTCTCGGCGGTGCTGGCGTTGATGCCGGCCTGCAGCGCGGCATTGGCCTCGGCCTCGGCGGCAAGCTCGGCCTGCAGCTGCGAATCCAGGGAATTTACGACGTTCTGGGCTTCAGCCTGCTGGGCGTTAAGCTCGTCGACCTTCTTTTGCGTGGTGGCGACGTTCTTCTCCTGCTCGGCCTGCTTATCGGTGAGCTGCTGCTTAAGCTCCTTTACCTCTTGGATGGTCTTGGCCTGCTTGTCGGACACCTTGCCGTAGTAGAACAGGCGGTTGAGCATATCGCTCAGATCATCGACACCCGTCAAAACCTGAAGCAGGCTCAGACCGCCGGTTTTGTACTCGCCGGCGACATAGGTCGAGAGCTTGGCCTGACCATCGGCGATCTCCTGCTGCTTTTGCGTGATCTCGCCGGCAGTCTGATCGAGCGCCTGCGTCTGCGTGGCAAGCTCATCGTAAATCTGCTGGGTTTGGGTGCCGATCTGCTCGAGTTTCGTACGAGCAGCGGCAAGGTCGGATGCGGTATCGGCGTAGGCAGGAGCCGCGAGGCCCAAGCCCAAAACACAAGCGAGGGTTGCCGTAGCAGCGCAGCGTGCCATGTTTTTGTGCTTGTTTGCTGTGCGCATGTAGCTTCCTTTCCAGTAACTAAGGGTAACGGCTAGTCTACCGTCACCAGGCTAAAGAGCTCCACATCGTCATCAGACGGCGTGAGCTTCTCGCGCGGGTTGAGAAACGCAAGCTCAAGTATACAACCGTAACCGATAAGCTTTGCGCCCATATCTCGCACCAGTTTACCTGTTGCCTCGACGGTTCCGCCCGTCGCGACCAAGTCGTCCAGAATCAACACGGTATCTTTAGAGCTGATAGCGTCGGCATGGATCTCAACTGAATCGGTGCCGTACTCGAGCTCGTAGCTCTGGCTTACGGTCTCGCGCGGCAGCTTGCCCGGTTTACGTGCGGGAACAAAGCCGGCGCCAAGGGCTACAGCCACCGGTACGCCAACCATAAAGCCGCGAGCCTCGGGACCCACGACCTTGGTGATTCCCATGTCGGCAAAGTGCTCGGCGAGGGTATCGGTCATGGCTTTGAGCGCCTCGGGATTGCCAAAGAGCGGCGTGATGTCTTTAAAGAAGACTCCGGGCTCGGGATAGTCGGGGATGTCGACGATATGAGATTCGAAGTCGTACATTGCATGACCTTTCAATGGGTTGCCGAAATATCAGCAGCGGTTATTTGCCCGCGGTGACGGTGCCGGATTGCGAAGGGGCGACGACCTTGAGCGGCTTTACGAGAGAATCCTCGTGCGAAGCCGGCGCGGCAGTTTCTTCGTTTTTGGCCTTGGTGGACTCGGAGCGAGCGATTTCCTCATCGAGTGCATCGATGTCGGCGTCCTCGACCACGGCGTTGAGCGACTCAAAAACGCGGTTCTTGAGCAGCGCAGTGTGCACACCCTCGGTCAGGTCGTGAAGCTTCTTAAACGCACGCTCGAGCTTGGCGTCGCGCTCGTCATCGGAGGTATCCATACCGAGCATGCTCACGAGAACCTGCTCAAACATCGAGGACTCGCGGTTGGCGGAAGACACGTACTGACGCAGGTTGCGGGGCTCGATATGGAAGCGTGACAGCTCGGAGCAGTAGCGGATGATTGGAAAATCGCGACCATCGACGAGCTCGCGATTCTGCGGACTCTTGATGATGCGAATGAGGTCGTTCTCGGCGAGCGAGCGGATAAACGAAATCTCGACGCCCAGCATATCGGGAATGGTCTCAATGGGATGCAGCTTTTGCTTAGTCTCCTTGGGCTCCGTCTTGAGCGGAACATCGGACAGCAAGCCCACCTCGTAAGCGAGCGTTGACAGGTCCGTGGCGTTTTCCAAGCGCTGCTTAATCACGTTGAGCGGCATGTAGCGGGTCTTCTGCAAGTGCAGGATGACCTCCAGGCGATCAACGTCTTCCTTAGAGTACTGACGGTATCCCTTAGGCGTACGATGAGGGGTAATGAGCCCCTCATCTTCTAGAAATCTAATTTTTGAGTTCGAAAGATCGGGGTATGCGCCTCGAAGAAGGTTGACGACTTGGCCGATACTCAGATAGTTGCGTTCGGCCATGCCCTACTCACCGGTTTCGATGCGCTCCGGCGTGCTCTCGTGGTAGATGAGCGTAAACGTACCGATCTGGACGGAAGAACCATCGTGCAGCGGGGCCGCGTTGACAATGGCGCCGTCGACCCAGGTGCCATTGAGCGAGCCCAGGTCCTCAATGCGAGCGCCGAGGCCCTCGCGAATAATGCGCGCGTGGCTACGCGAAACGGTCATGTCATTGAGGAAGATGCCGTTCGCAGGATCGCGGCCGATGGTGGTCACGTCGTCCTCGAGCTCAAAGGCGGCACCAGTCTGCGGACCCTTGACGATGGACAGAACGGGTGCGGTGATGCGCACGTTGGCCATGAGGTCGGGAACGGTGACGTCGCTTGAAGGCACGCGGAATACGCAGGTAGCGTCAGCAGTCTTATCATTCTGAGGCATATTGTTAACCATGTTGTCCATGACAACCCCTAACTTATCGCGGACGTGCCGCAAATAATGAACCGTACGTAATCATACCCCAACGAATCAGTCTTCGATTTCAGGGTTCAGAAAGTCGATGTCCTCGTCCTCGGGATGCGCGAGAGCCTGTTTAATGGCCACTCCGCCCTTAATAGAATAGATGACAGCCGTGAGCATGGAGAAGATCACGCCGCCGTACACAAAGAAGATGCCGAGGGGCACCGAGCTTCCGTTGAGGCCCGGGAAGGCCGTAAGGGTTGAAGGTAAAAGATGCAGGCCGTCAATAACGGGGAACCCGAGCAGCATGAGCGAGAAGCCGGTCATGAGCAGTGCAGTGGCAATCTTTCCGGGAAAGACGACATCGATGGGGCGACGGTGATAATGACGAACGATAAGCGTGCCGATGCCCAGATAGATGTCGCGGCCAATAATGAGCACGCAGACCCAGATGGGCAGCTCTCCGCGGACCACCAGCCCAAGTACGCCGGTGAACAGCAGCGCACGGTCGCAGATGGGATCCATGACCTTGCCGAGCCACGAGACCGTCTTGGTCATGCGGGCGATCTGACCGTCCATCCAGTCGGTAGAGGCGGCAACGGCGTAGATAACGATGGCGATGACGCGGTTGTTATCCGTCACAAACAGGTACAGAAATACCAGGGTGAGGATCAGGCGCGTAAAGGTGATGAAATTGGAGATCGTAAAGATCTTATTCGACGGGTAATCGGAAGTGCCGATAAGCTCCTTTTTGATCTTCTTTTTGATGCCCACAGGACTCCCCCGCTGGTTAACGACAAAACTTTCGATACTATACCCGTTCCGGCGATGTCTATCCAGCGTAAGCATAGAGAGTCCAGACATGAGGAAGGCGCTTTTGGGCGGCGGTGGATTTCACATTCGTGTTCATCAGCCTCCAAACATGCCGAAAAATGTCGGTTTTGGAGGGTGATGTACACGTTTTGATTCGGTGATGACATCGATCGGGAAAGTTGTTGCCTTAAGCAAATTAATCATGATGTGCGGGTCGAGAAGGGTTGGCGCCAAAAGAGCCCAACGGCCGTTACGGCTTCGTTAGAAACGCGCCCCACCATGGATGGTGAACCCGAAAGGTAAGGCGCGCGGGCACGGTGACTCGGCCCGCGCTCCCGGAAGAGAAAGGATAAACCCATGGGTTACATGCTCGAGACGCGTGGGCTCACCAAGCGCTTCGGCCGCGGCGACCAGGCGCAGGACGCCGTGGCCGATGTGAGCCTTCATATCCGCGAGGGCGAGGTGTACGGGCTGCTCGGTCCCAACGGCGCCGGCAAGTCGACAACGCTCAAGATGATCTGCGGGATGCTGCGGCCGACGGCCGGGGAGATCCTCTTTGCCGGGCACGCCTGGCGCCGCGAGGACCTCTACGCAATCGGCAGCCTCATCGAGGAGGCGCCGCTCTACCCCAACCTCACCGCGCGCGAGAACCTGCGCGTGCGCACCACGCTGCTGGGCCTTCCCGAGAGCCGCATAGATGAGGTGCTCGCCGCCGTGGACCTCGCGGACACCGGGAAGAAGCGCGCCGGGCGCTTCTCGATGGGCATGCGGCAGCGCCTGGGGCTCGCGCTGGCGCTGATTGCCCGGCCACGCCTGCTCGTGCTCGACGAGCCCACCAACGGCCTCGACCCCATCGGCATCGAGGAGCTGCGCGACCAGATCCGCGGCTTCGCGGCGGCGGGTACGACGGTGATCGTCTCGAGCCACATCCTCTCCGAGGTGCAGCAGATGGCGGACACCATCGGCATCATCTGCGGGGGGCGCCTCGCCTACGAGGATGCGCTTCGTCCCGGGCAGGACCTCGAGGAACTCTTCATGAGCTTCTGCCGGGAAGGGCGACGAGCGTGCGGGGAGGTGGCGGCATGACGGGCGAGAAAGGCGGCCTGCTCGCGGGCCTGCGCGCCGAGGCCCTGAAGTCGCGCCACGCTGCACCGGTTCGCCTGGCCGTGCTCATGGCGCTGCCGATGCCGCTGCTCGGCGCGATGCCCTACCGGGGCGTGCAGATCTTCAGCGCGTGGAACTACTGGTACGCGCTATTCCTGCCCGTGTCTCTCTCGCTCGTGGTGGCGTGCGTCGCGCGGGCGGACGCTCGCACGCGGATGCGGGGGCTTCTGGGCCTGGGCTTCCCGCTCGGGCGCGCCTGGTGGGCCAAGGCGCTCTGGTGCCTCGCGCTCTGCATGCTCTCGAATCTCGTGGTCTTCGGCATCTACCTCGCGGGATCGGCGTTCTCCTCGCAGGGCCTCACGGCCGCGGGCACGCTCACGATGCTCCTCTGCGCGCTCGTCAACACGGTGACCGCGGCGTGGATGATCCCCGCAGGGCTCTTTCTCACGGCGCGGCTCGGCATGCTCGCGGGCATCTTCTGCCCGCTCGTCGCGCAGCTCGTGGGTGGGTTCGCCTGGTCGCTGATGCCGCTGCCGCAGCTTTTTCCGCCGTCGGCGAGCATGGTCATCCCCACGAGCTTCATCCCCGTGCTGCCGAGCGGCGAGCCACTCGCGGCGGACATGGCGCTCGGCGGGGCGCTCGCGGCGGATGGCATGCTCACGCTGGCGGGCCTTGCGGCCTGCGCGCTCGCGTTCGCCGCGCTCACGGCGGCGGGCGCGGCCTGGTTTGCGCGCTCCGAGGAGAGGTGATGGCCATGACACGACTTTCCGACCCGACGCCGCACATGACTCTCCCGCGGGCCCTGCTCTCCGAGGCCCTGCGCCTGGCGCGCTCCCCGCTCTCGGCGGTGCACCTCGTCTGCGGCCTGGCAGCCGGTCTTGCCTGCGGCGAGTACTTCTCCGTAGCCCGATGGGACCCGGCGTTGAGCGCGGACGCCTACGTCCAGTTTCTCGGCGCCCTCATGCCGCTCATGTCCGCCATCGTCTGCGGGCTCGCCGTGGACGAGGAGCGCGCTGCCGGGCGTCTCGCCAACCTCACGGCGGTCCCCTCGCGCTGGCGCGCCATCGCGGCGAAGCTGTTCGCCCTTGCGGCGCTCGGCGCCGCCGCGCTGGCCGTGGCGCTCGGCGTGTTCGGGGCCGTGCTCGCCGTTGCCGGGCGCCTGCCGCTCGGGCCCGCTCCGCTTGCGGCCGCATGGGCGGGTATCGTGCTGGGCAGCCTGCCCCTCTACGCGCTGGGGCTCGGCGTGGCCCTGCGCCTCGGCCGCAACGCCGTCATCGGCGCCGGCGCGGCGGGGATGCTCCTCGCGTTCTTCTCGGTGGGCGGACTTGCGCACGGTCTCATGACCGGCGAGCTCACCGGTGCCCTGGCGACGCCCCTGAGCTGGGTGCCGCTCGCCTGGCCCGCGCGCCTGGGGTCGCTCGGGGTTGAGGCCTTCATCGACGCCGTACGCGCGGCGGGCCCACTCCTCACGACTGCGCTCGCTGGCCTCGTGCTCACCCTGGCAGCCGACGCCGTCCTTCTCGCCTGGTTCTGCCGCTTCGAGGACGGGAGGGCAGATGCGTAGGAGGCCGCTCGCCGCCATGCTCGCCCTCCTCTCCGCAGCGCTCCTTCTGGGCGGGAATGCCCTGCTCGACGCCGGCTGGGGGTCGGCGCTGCGCTCGATCGCAGACCGCGTGCTGCCCAACCCTGAGATCGCCATGTGGGCGCCCGCGCCCGAGCCCGGCAGCCACGCGAGCTCCTACGCCGACGCCACCGGGGCGGGGACAAACTATGTCTACCTGGTGGACGCGGCGGACGACAGGGGCAATGTCCGAGAGCTCCAGCTCATCTTCTTCGGGCGGGAGTCGGACGGCGAGGGCTGGCTCGGGATCGAGGCGCGCGGCGGCTCAGGCGTGCGCTACCGCGCGTGCGACGCGGCCCAGGCACCCGCGGCTGCGCGCAGGGCTCTGGACCGCTGAGTGCGGCGCTAGTACAATTCCGACGAGAGTTTCAGGAGGTCAACATGGCGAGGATACTGGCAGTGGATGATGAACGGGCGATCCTCGACGCGCTCGCGCGCGTCCTCGGCCGCGACGGCCATGAGGTCGTCAGGGCGGCGGACCCGACGGCGGTCCCGGGGATGGACCTCTCGCGCTTCGACCTCGTGCTCTGCGACGTTATGATGCCGGGGCTTGACGGCTTTGAGCTTGTGCGGCAGATCCGCCCGGACTTCGACGGGCCCATCGTCTTCCTGACCGCGCGCGTGGCCGAGGAGGATGCCGTGGCCGCCTACGGCCTGGGCGCCGACGACTACGTCCGCAAGCCCTTCGGGGCCGCGGAACTGCGCGCCAAGGTCGCGGCCCATCTACGCCGTGAGCGCCGGCCGCGCTCGCACGCCCTCTCCTTCGGGGAGGTGCGGATCGACCTCGGGGCGCGCGACCTCGCCGTGGGTGGCGAGGCCGCGCCGCTCACGCCCACCGAGTACGCCATCTGCGAGTACCTCGCTCGTTACCCCGGGCAGGTCATGAGCCGCGCGCAGATACGCGAGGCGGTGCTCGGCTGGGAGAGCGACGCCGACGATGCGGCCATATCCATGCAGGTCAGCCGCGCCCGGAGGAAACTCTCCGAGGCCGGCGCCGATCCGATCGCGACCGTCTGGGGGATGGGGTACAAGTGGCAGCTCTGAGGATCGGGGCGCGAGGTCGCGGGGGCATGCCGCTCTCCTTCGTCATCGCGCGCTACTTCGCCTACGCGTTCGCGGCGGTCGCCACGGCGTGGCTTGCCTCGTTCATGGTGCTCTCCGTGGCGATCAATGCGGGCTTTGTCTACGAGGCAAGCTGGGGGCCGGCCAATGCGCGCGATGTCGCGGAGGGCCTGGCACGCGACAGCGTCTGCGGGCAGCAGGACGTGCCGACGGCCTACCGCTACCTCATCCTGAACAAGGACGGAAACGTGATGATGACAGACCTCGAGGGTACGCGGCTCGAGGATGCGACGGAAATGGCCAGTACGGCACTCGCCGCGGATCCGGGCACAGTGGAGATCGAGGGCGGGGGCTCGGGCCTCACCTACGCTGCGTTCCCGCTCAAGGGCGGCGGGGCCTGCGCACTCGTCAGCGAGTACCTGCCGCAGTGGGTCTCGCGCGATCTCGCCAGCCTGCTTCCCAACCCGCAGAACCTCATGCTCGTCGGCGCCGCTGTGGGAAGCGCGCTCGCGCTCGCGCTCGTGGCGCGCCGTGCGAGCCGCGTGATCTCGCGCAAGATGGCGCCGCTCGCGGAGGCGGCGGGGCGCGTCGGCGCGGGGGAGCTCGACTTCGCGGTCGGCAGCACCAACGTGCGTGAGGTGAACGACGTCCTCGCCGCGATGGACGCCATGCGGGCCTCCCTCGCCGAGTCGCTCGAGGCCCGCTGGGCCGCGGAGCGGGGACAGCGTGAGCAGATGGCGTCGCTCGCCCACGACCTCAAGACGCCGCTCACCGTGCTGCGCGCCAACGCCGACTTCGTGGCGGAGGAGCTGGAAGACGAGAAAGACGCCGACCTCGCGGCCGCCGCGCGCGACATAGCCGGCGGTGTCGAAAGGCTCGACGGCTACGTGCGCCTGCTCATCGAGGCCTCGCGCGGGTCCGGCGGGGCGGAGAGGGCCCCCAAGCGGCCGGCCGAGCTCTGCGAACAGGTCCTCGCCGAGGCTGCCCAGATCGCCCGGGCGCGAGGCGTGACGCTCGACGCGGCCACGGGCCCCGCTGTCGCGGGCGCGCCCGAGGCCCCGCTCGACCGAACCGCCCTGGCGCGAGCCGCCGCGAACCTCGTGGCCAACGCCGCCGAGCACGCGCGTTCGCGCGTGGCGGTCTCCTGCGACGTCGCGGGCGGACACCTCGTCATCGAGGTGGCCGACGACGGACCGGGCTTTTCTCCCGCCGCCCTCGAACGCGGCTGCGAGCGCCTCTTCACAGACGACTCGTCCCGCTCCTCGCGCGACGGAGGCCGCCACTACGGGCTCGGCCTCCACGTCGCCTCCGAGGCCGCGAGCGCCCACGGGGGCTCCGTCTCGCTCGCCAACAGCCCCTCGGGCGGCGCGGTGGTCACCATCGCGGTCCCCCTGTGCGGGATCTGACGACTTCCTCGATGTCTACCTCGACTGCGATATGTCGCTCGTCGAGGCCGCGACGAGATGGTGTTGCGTCTGCCCCGCTTGGTGCTTCTAGCTCAAATTTGATCTGATGTAAGGCTCGTGCAATCCTGCATGGGCCGTTCTTTTGGCAATTGCTCGACCGATTCGTGGCTTGAAACACAAATTATCGAGTTAAGGAGACATGGGGTCACACAGCGGCTCTCAGAGCGCCCGCCGCACTCCCCCGCCATTACCCTGCGGCGTCCTCGTATAGAGCCCATCCTGCTTGGCGTTTCGTTGCAACAGCCCACTTGTCCACCGATCAAGCGAACTGCTGGAATAAATACAGCGACACGCTTGTCCGTTTCAGTCGCTATATCTGTGTTAATCGCCGCGATAAATACAGCCCGTACTCGGCTGCATACCAGCTACGCGTATGTAGATTCATATCGCGTTAATAAATCGGCTCAAGCGTGTGCAAAACGCGCAAGTAGCCGCAAAAGGCGATTATCGCGCAGGTAGATTTTTGGCACCCTGTTGCTTACTGAAAAATAAGCAATTGCTTAAAACGAAAAAGGTCAGGTACTAGGTGCCTGACCTGCAAACTTCTGGTCGGGACGACTGGATTCGAACCAGCGACCCCTTGACCCCCAGTCAAGTGCGCTACCAAGCTGCGCCACGTCCCGAAGCTTTTGTTTGTTGCTCTGCTCTCGCTCGCAACAGGGAGTATATTAACCCGAAACTTTAGACTTGTGCAAGAACTTTTTTATAAATTTTGAAGCAAGTCCAAAATTGTATCTGCGAGCTGGGGTTTTGTTAGCACGGGAAGTTCTTGCGTAACCGCTTTGCTCACGATCCAGGCCTTGTTGGTATCGGTTCCAAAGCCCGAATCGGCGCGCGAGACATCGTTGGCGATAATTACATCGCAGCCCTTGCGGGTCAATTTGCGCTCGGCGTACTCGACAACGTTATCGGTCTCGGCCGCAAATCCGATCACGCATCGATCGCCCTTTTGGCGCGAGAGCTCGGCCAAGATATCGACCGTCTCGACGAGCTCGATGCGATCCAAGCGTTCGTTAGACTTTTTGAGCTTATGGTCCGCAGGGGTGGCGGGGGTATAGTCGGCGACGGCGGCCGCACAAATTGCCACATCGGCCGTCTGAAAGGCGCTGAGCGCTGCCTTCAGCATTTCAGCGGCGGTCTGCACGCGCACGCACTCCACGCCGTGGGGAACGTCGAGCGATGTCGGTCCCAGCACGAGCGTGACGGCGGCACCGCGACGTGCGGCCTCCCCCGCCAGGGCGATACCCATCTTGCCCGAAGAACGGTTGCCAATGAAGCGCACGGGGTCAATCGGCTCATGCGTGGGGCCGGCGGTAATGACGATGCGCTTGCCCGCCAGGTCTTGTTGCACGGGATTGAGCACCTCGCAGACGGCCTCGACGATGTCCTCGGGTTCGCTCATGCGCCCCGTGTCCACGTCGCCGCAGGCAAGGTAGCCACTGCCGGGTCCCACCACGTGGACGCCGCGCTCGCACAGCGTGGCCATATTGGCCTGCGTGGCCGACGCCTTCCACATGCCATTGTTCATGGCCGGCGCGATAACGACGGGCCGCGGTGTCGCAAGCAACGTTGTGGAGATGAGGTCATCGGCGATGCCGTTGGCCATCTTGGCGATGATATTGGCCGTCGCGGGCGCCACGACCACCAAGTCGGGCTCCTGCGCCAGCGAGATATGGTGGATGGGGTCAGACGGGTCGTCGAATAGCCCAACCGCGACCGGCTCATTGGTGAGCGCGCGGAAGGTGAGCGGCCCCACAAACTCAGTGGCATGCTCGCTCATGACGACCTTGACGTGCGCGCCGCGCTTTTGGAGCAGGCGCACGATATTGCACGACTTATAGGCGGCGATCCCGCCGGTAATGCCCAGCAGGATCGTTTTTCCCTCAAGTTGCATTGAATTGTTGGGTGCCGCCATCGTTTAAGCTTCCTTGCTCGGGAGCACCAGCAGGCGGTGGCAGTACGGGCAGTGCGTAATCTCGCTACCGTCGTGGTTGAGGTCGCTCATGGACGATGCCTGCAGCGCGGTGTGGCAGACCGTGGGGATGTTGCCCTTGATGGTCTCGACGGCCAGGCCGCGGAACTGCTTGAGCAGACGTTCGTAATCGGTGAGCACGTCGGTCGGCAGCGTGGCGGCAAGCGCGGTGCGCTCCTTGGTGGCGGCATCGATCTGAGCCTGCAGATTGGCAGCCTTGGCGCGGGCAGCCTTGGTATCGGCCTTCACGCCCTCCTCGAACTTGGCGATGATGGCCTGCGCGCGAGCCTCTCGGTCAAGCGCTTCCTTATGGGCGACGACGACGTCCTTGCGGGTGTGCTCGATCTTGTCCAAGCGCTTGGCCAGGGTGGCGAGCTCGTTCTCCAGGTCCTGAACCTCGCGGTAGTCGGAGCCGTCCACGTGGCGCTTCTTGGCGGCCTCGATGGCGTTGTTGGTCTGAATCTCGGTGGTGTTGAGATCGTCGAGCTCAATATCCAGATCCTTGCGCTGGGCGTAGAGCTTGGTCATCTCGGACTTGAGCTTCACATAGGTCTTGCGCTTGGAAGCGAGCTCCTTGAGCTCCGGCATATTGGCAAGTTCGCTCTTGTTGCGGGCGAGCTCCAAATCGATCTGTTGCAGCTTGAGTAGCGTAGCGCCGGCGCTCATAAGTTCTCTCCTTTTGTCACAGTCCACCATTGGCAAGGGTTCAGTATTTTAATCGCATGACGGGGGTCGACCCCGGCGTCAACTGCAGAGTTCATCAATATATCAACGAACGGCTCTTCGGAGCGGTCGTGGCCGAGCAAGATCACCGGCAGCCCGCGCAAGGCAAGGTCTTGCGCCACGTGGTAGCCCGCCTCGCCGGTTACGATGACATCTGCGCCCGCGGCGATGGCGAGCTCTCCAAAGTCTCCCAGGGAGCCGCCCAAAATAGCGACGGTACGGCATGCGTGCTCGGCTTCGCCCCACACACGCGGGTCGCTGCCGAAGGCCGTAGCAGCACGGGCGGCAAGATCGCGCAGCGTGCACGGGTCGTTGAGCGTCGCAAGCGCGCCCAGGCCGGTGGCCTCGGGGTCGTCCACGTGCTCCAGCGAGCTCATGGGCTCAGCGCCCAACAACTCACTCAGGCGAACGCGCGCTTCGTGCGATCGGTCCAGGTTGGTGTGAAGCGAGATGATGCTCACGCCGCAACGAGCTGCCTCGTACAACGCAGCGCTGCATTGGGGACGCGATACATCCGCCGGGCAAAACGCCTCGGGAGCCTTGATATAGATGGGATGATGCGTCAGCAGCACGTTGGCGCCGGCCTCGAGAGCGCGGTGCACGTTATCCTCGGTCGCGTCGAGTGCGCAGGCAACACTGGTGATCTCGGCAGCGGGATCTCCCACAGATAGCCCTACATGATCCCAGCCTTCGGCGTCCGCTTTGGGGTAGCGCGCCAGCAGCGCACGTTCAAGCTCGGATAGGATCATGCGGCACCTACGATCGAGAGCAGCGTCTGGGCGAACTCATCCAGGTCGACAGGATTCACGCGGTCATCAAACGAGATGCGCAGTGCGCCCAGCGCCTGCTCGCGACCGATGCCCATGGCGCTGAGCACGTGGCTCGGGTCCATGTTGCCGCTCGAGCAAGCTGATCCGGCCGAAACCTCAAAGCCGGCGGCGTCGAGCTTAATGATGAGCTCCTCGGAGTCCATGCCTTCGACGTAGATTGAAACCATACCCGGCAGACGATCGGCCTGCGCGTAGTCGCCCATCGTGGCGTGAATGCGCGGGTGGGCCGTAAGCGTGGCGTAGAGCTTGTCGGATAAGGCCTGCAGCGTTGAGCGCTCCTGGGCAACATTCGGCAACAGCGCGGAAGCGGCAGCGGCAAAAGCCAGCTGCGTGCGCAGGTCCTGCGTGCCGGCGCGACGACCGGCTTCCTGCCCGCCGCCAAAGATGCGGGGGCGCAACGGCGTGCGGGTCTTAACGTAGAGCGCGCCGGATGCCACGGGGCCGCCAATCTTGTGCGCGGCAACGGTCATGGCGTCAACGCCCAACTCGTGCACATCGAGCGGAATATGCAGATACCCCTGTATGGCATCGGTGTGGAACAGGGCACCCGTGGCGTGCGCGGCGGCGGCAAGCTCGCGGATGGGTTGCACCACACCGGTCTCGTTGTTGGCGACCATAATGCTCACGAGCGCTACGTCGTCGCCCAACAAGTCGCTCAGCGCAGCGGGCTCTATGTAGCCCGCGCGGCAGGGCTGCACCAGGTCGACGGTAAAGCCGGCAGCACGCAGCAGCGGCAGATTGTCCAGAATCGAATCGTGCTCGATGGCCGAAACGATGACACGATCGCGCTTGCGGTCGCGCTGCCGAGCGCCCTCGGCAAGACCGAGGAGCGCCAGCTGGTTGGCCTCGGTGCCGCCGTTGGCCAGTACAATCTCGGACGGGCGGACGCGTGCGCCAAAGCTGCGGGCGATCTCGCGACGTGCGGCCTCCAGACGCGCAGCGGCCTTGCGGCCAAGCGAATGCAGCGAGTTGGGGTTGACGCCGGCAAGCTCGCTGTCGTCGTACTCGCGCTGCGCAAGGAGCGCCTCGGCGCGCATGGGCGTCGAGGCGGCATAGTCAAGATTCACGGGTATGCGGTTTTGACCTGCGGTCATAAGGGTTTATGCCTCCTGTGCGGCCTCGTTGCCCAGCTTCTGCAGCAGCGCAACCTCGGCAGCGGGATCTTCGGACTTAAATACGGCAGAACCGGCCACGAGCACGTTGGCGCCGGCCTTGACGACCTCGACAATGTTCTTGGAAGAAATGCCACCGTCGACCTCGATGAGAGGCGAAACGCCGTGACGCTCGCACATGGCCCTGAGCTCGTGGAGCTTAGCGATGGTGCCCGGGATAAAGCTCTGACCGCCAAAGCCCGGGTTCACGCTCATGAGCAGCACCATATCGACGACGTCGATGATGCTCTCGAGCACGCACACGGGGGTGGCGGGGTTGAGCACCACGCCGGCCTTAACGCCGCGCTGCTGCAGATGGGTGAGCGTGCGGTGCAGGTGCGTGGAGGCCTCGTAGTGTACGGTGATCATATCGGCGCCGGCGTCTGCGTACCAATCGACCGTCTCGTCGGGGTTCGACACCATGAGGTGCGCGTCGACCGGTACATTGGTGGAGCGCTTGACGGCCTTGAGGATGTCAACGCCAAAGGTGAGGTTGCCGGTAAAGTGGCCGTCCATGACGTCGAAGTGCACGTAGTCGGCGCCGGCGATCTTGTCGAGTTCGCCCTTGAGGTTGGCCATGTCGGCCGAGAGGACGGACGGAGCGATTTTAATGGAACCCATGGTAGTAGCCTTTCTGCGCTAGTCGGTGAGTCCGTAGAACTCTTGAGAGGGGACGCGCTCGGTAAGAATCTCGAGCGCCCTATCCAAGGTGACACCGTTGTAGAGCGTTTGCTCCACGGCAAAGGTGAGCGGAATGTCTACGCCCAGTGAACGGGCAAGTTCGCTGACGCTGCGGGCCGCGACGGCGCCCTCAACCACCATATGCGTGCGCTCCTGATACTCGTCGAGCGACACACCGTGGGCAAACTCGTAGCCAAAGGTGCGGTTGCGCGAATGCTCCGAGGTGCAGGTGGCAATGAGGTCGCCCATGCCGGCAAGTCCCATGCAGGTCATAGCTTGACCGCCGCGGGCGTGCACCAGACGGCTGATCTCGGCCAGGCCGCGCGTCATGATGAGGGCAAGCGTATTGTCGCCCGCGCCCGAGCCGGCGGAGATGCCGCACACGATGGCGATGACATTTTTCATGGCGCCGCAGACCTCGACACCCGTCATGTCCTGCGACAGGTAGATGCGGAAGGCAGTTGACAGGAGCAGCTCCTTAAACGTCTCCCCTACCTGCGTATCTTTGCTGGCGATGACGGCGGCAGAAAGCCCGCCGCGGCAGATCTCCTCGGCATGGTTGGGGCCCGAGAGCGCCGCGACACGCGACTCGTTGCCGATCTCACTGGCGATGACCTCGCTCATGAGCAGGCCGGATTCGGGCTCAATACCCTTGGTGAGGCAGAGTGCCGGGGTGTCGGCGGCGATGAAGGGTGCTGCCTGATGGCATACGCTGCGCAGGTGCGTGGAGGGCACGGCAAAGATGATGGCCTCGGCGCCGTCAAGCGCCTGCGACAGGTCCGTGGCGGCGACAACGTTGTCGGGCAGCTCGTAGTCCACCAGATACCGGGGATTGCGATGCTCGGCATTGATGCCGGCGGCCGTCTGCTCACTATGGGCCCACATGGTCACGCGCTCGGCTCGCGCGGCGGCAAGGCCGGCGACGGCAGTTCCCCAGGAGCCAGAGCCAATCAGCGCAACATTCATGACTCTCTCCTACTTATCGTCGGGCTCGGTGACGCGCTTGGTAAACGAGAGCTTGGACTCCTTACCCGTCATGAGCTTTTTGATGTTCGCGCGATGGGCCCACACTACGGTGATGCCGATCATCGCCATGCAAAACTTGAGACCTAGGCTGCTGTACGGAAAGACCGTACAAGCGGCGATGGGAAGACCGACGGCGGCGGCAAGCGAGCCCACCGACACGTACTTGGTAATGGCGACGGCTACGATAAACATGCCCAGCAGCGACAGGCCAATGGGCCAGTACCAGGCAAGGATAACGCCCAGACCGACCGCGATGCCCTTGCCGCCGTGGAAGTTGAGGTACGGCGAGAAGATGTGGCCCCATACGGCCGCCAGGCAGATGACGCCGAGCATCCAATCGCCGGGGGCTCCAGGCGCCATGATGTTCGGCGGAAAACCATAGCCCAGATCGGCGATGAGCGGGCGGGCGATGAGGACACAGATGGCGCCCTTCAGGCAGTCGAGCAGCAGCGTGAGTGCCGCGACCTTGGGGCCGGCCACGCGCAGCGCATTGGTGGTGCCGATGTTGCCGGAGCCCGCCTTGCGAATGTCGGTGTGATTAAACACGCGGCCCAGGATCAGGCCAAACGGAATCGCTCCGATAAAGAACGAGACCACGGCGCAGATGGCGGTCAGCAGAATCGGATTAAGCATCCTTTTGCTCCTTCTTCCTAAAGAAGAGTCGGATGGGCGTGCCGGCAAAGTCGAAGGTCGAGCGCATGCGGTTCTCCACATAGCGCTGGTAGGTGTCGTTGACCAGGTCGCTGTGGTTGACGAAGAACGTGAACGTCGGCGGGTTGACGCCCGTCTGGGTCACGTAGTGCATGCGCAGGCGGCGCTTGCCGTCAACCACGGTGTGGCCAAACTCGCGCAGGTCGGTGAGGAACGTGTTGAGTCGCGAGGTGGTGATCTTTTGCGAACGCGTCTTCTCGGCGGCGTCGACCATGGCCCAGATCTTCTCGACGCTGCGACCGGTGAGGGCAGAGATGCGCAGGTACTGGGCCCAGGGAGCCATGACGCCCAGACGGCGGTCGACGGTCTCCATGCAGGCCTCGCGCTTGCGGTCGTCGTCGAGCAGGTCCCACTTGTTGAGCAGCACCACGATGGCGCAGCCACGCTCGATGGCCAAGCCCATGACCTTCTGGTCCTGCTCGGTGACGCCCACGGAGGCGTCGACGACGAGCAACGCCACGTCGGCGCGGTCGATGGCGCGCAGGCCGCGGACCATGGAGTAGTACTCGATGTTTTCGTACACGGTGCTTTTCTTACGGATGCCCGCGGTATCGACCATGCGGTAGTGCTTGCCGTTGCGCTCGACGACCGTGTCGATGGCGTCGCGCGTGGTGCCGGCGATGTTCGAGACGATGGAGCGGTCGGCACCTAGGATGCGGTTGAACAGCGAGGACTTACCGGCGTTGGGGCGGCCGATGATGGCCACGTTCAGCGCATCGGGGAACTCGTCGGCGACTTCGTCCTCTTCCTCAGGAAGCAGGGCCACGATGTCGTCGAGCAGGTCACCGGTGCCGTGGCCGTGCAGCGCCGAGAGCGGCGTGGGCTCGCCGATACCGAGCGAATAGAACTCCCAGATGCTGTCGTTCTCGCGATCGGGGTTGTCGAGCTTGTTCACCAGCAGAAAGACCGGCTTGTCGCAGCGCTTGAGCATGCGGGCGACCGACTCGTCCTCCTCGGTGACACCGGTGCGGCCGTCGACCACAAACAGGATGACGGCGGCTTCCTCGGCGGCGGCGAGGGCCTGGTCGCGGATGGACGTGGCAAAGACGTCGTCGCTCTTGAGCGGCTCGATACCGCCCGTGTCGACGATGGTGAACTCGCGGCCGTTCCAATCGGCCGTGTGATACGAGCGGTCGCGCGTGACGCCGCGGGACTCGTGGACGATGGCGTCCGAGGTCTGGGCCAGGCGGTTAACGAGCGTGGACTTGCCCACGTTGGGGCGTCCGACGACGGCGACGATAGGTTTCATCTGCTCTCCTTTAATGGGTAGGTTCAGTGGAAGTGTTAGAGTCGGCAGGCACAATGCCAAGGATATGCTCCAGGGTATCGAGCAGCTCATGCGGCATGGTCGACACCACATGAACCTCGGCACCGCGACTGGTAAGGCTTGCGAGTAAATCGTCACGATGATACTCGTCAAGCGTCATGCCGTCAGCGTTGAACATGAGCTTAGGCACAAAGAGCATAACCCCCGAGAGGTCCTGCGGCAGCTGCTCCAAGATATCGCAGGCGACGATGAGGCCGGTCACGTCCACGTTGCCGCCAAAGTAGTGGTTCTGGATGGCCGTGACAGTGCCGGCGAGTCCCTTGGGCGACTCCACAAAGCGGGCCACCGTGTCGCGTGCGCTGGCGCCCGAGAGGCACAGCAGGTGCTGGCTGCGGGCGGCGATGGCCTCGCGGACGCGGGCCAGACGCTCGGCGTCGGCAGCAAGCACGTCGTCGGTCTCGTCCAGATACGAGCGGATCATGCCAATGCCGTCGTAGTACTGCGGGTAACCGTCGTAAAAGTCCGCCTCGGGAGGATCGATGCCGGCGTCCAGATAGAACTCGTCGCTCATCTGGAAGGTGTGGCGGCCAAAGCGCTCATAGGCGCGGTCCTGGTAGGGACGGATCATGGTAATGGTCTCGCGCGCTAGCTCGGGCTTGTCGCTGTAGGACCAGCTAAAACGGTTTTGATGCTTGGTAAAACCGAGCGGCACAATGCCCAGACTTGTGATTTGCTCGTGCTCCTCGCAAAAGCGCAGAGTCTTTTCCAGCTCCTCGCCGTCGTTCATGCCGGGGCACAGCACAATCTGCGCATGAATCTCAATGCCGGCGGCCATGATGGCTTCGAGTACGTCCATGCCGCGCTGGGCGTTGCGGCCCATCATGCGGCGGCGGACGTCGGGGCTTACGGCATGGACCGACACGTTCATGGGGCTCATGTTGCGTTGGATGACGTTTTGAACATCTTTGTCGGTGAGGTTCGTGAGCGTGACAAAGTTGCCCTGTAAAAAGCTTAGGCGATAGTCGTCGTCGCGAATGTAGAGCGTGGAACGGCCGCCCTTGGGCAGCATGGTCATAAAGCAGAACACGCAGGCGTTCACGCAGGTGCGCATGCCGTCAAAGATGGGGCCGTCGAACTCCAGCCCCCAGTCCTCTCCCGGGAAGCGGTCGAGCTCGACGGAGGTGACGGTGTTGTCGCGTGGGTCGAAAACCTCGAGGTCGACGGTATCATCGTCGGCCTCCCAGAGCCACACGATCATGTCGGTGAGCGCCTGGCCGTTGACCGTGAGCACGCGCATGCCCGGCTCGATACCCACATCCCACGCGGGCGATTCGGGACGCACGTTCTTTACGAGCGCGCCCTCACCCGGCTCGGGGTCGCGGCTGCGCCCGTAATCGGCCACCTCGGCGGCGTATGCGGGTACGGTCTGGTCCATGATTAGCGGCAAAGCTCCTTGATGCGCGCAACGGCGCGTTCGATGTGTTCTTGTGGGGTGGAGGCTCCGGCAGTGATGCCGATGTGGTGAGCGTCGGTAAACCACGCGGCCTGGAGCTCGGAAGCTTCCTCGATGTGATACGTGCGCTCGCAGGCGTCTGCGCAAATCTGCGCCAGGCGGCGGGTGTTGCCCGAGTTCTTGCCGCCCACCACGACCATGCAGTCGCAGCGGTTGGCAAGTGTGGCTGCTGCCTGTTGACGCTCACTCGTGGCGGCGCAGATGGTGTTGATCACACGTAGCTCCTGCACGCGCGGGGTGATAGCGGCCACGATCTCAGCGAGGTTCTGCGCGGTCTGGGTGGTCTGCACAACGAGGCCCACCTTGCCCTTGAGCGATAGGGCATCGGCGTCGGCGGCACAGCTCACGACCTGCGCGTCATTGCCGGCGTGGCCTAGAATACCCTCGACCTCTGGGTGGCCCGGCTCGCCCACGACGATCACGCGGTAGCCTTCGCGCACCAGGCGCTCGGCCGCCACATGGACCTTCTTCACGTAGGGGCAGGTGGCGTCGACCACGGTAAGGTCGCGCTTGCGGGCAGCATCGATCACCTGCGGCACCACGCCGTGGGCGCGGATGATCACGGTGCCCGATGCGGCATCGTCCAGGGTATCGGCCAGACCAACGCCTGCCTCGGCGAGCTCGCGTACTACGATGGGGTTATGGATGAGCGGACCCAGCGTGTGGACCTGAGCGCTCTCCCCTGCCTGCGGCGCGGCGGCCAATGCCATGTCGAGCGCGCGCTGCACGCCGTAGCAGGTGCCGGCGTGAGCTGCAATCTCGATGGTGGGCGCGGTGGCTTGGTCGGACGCAGTCGCGGCGGTGTTCGTCACGTTCTCGCTCATGGCTAGAACCTGCCCGGATGCTCGGCGCACAGCTCGTCGCGCATGGCGTATACGCGGCTCATAGCCTCGGACTCAAACCAGGCCAAGCGCTCCGTGCGCTTAAGTCCAGCCGGTGCATCGGAAAGCGAGACGGCTTTGCCGGCACGAATCCAGCACTTCTTGGGACGCATGAGCTTTTTGCCCGCGGGCGTGATATCAGACCATCCGCAGATGGCGAGCGGGTTGACGGGCGCCTTGCCCATCTGAGCGATGAGCGCAAAACCGCCGTGGACCTCGGGCTTGATCTCGCGCGAGCGGATGCGCGTGCCCTCGGGGAAGATCAGGACGTCCTCGCCGCGCTGCAGCGCATGCTGGGCGGCGCGCAGGCACTTCATGTCGGCGGTGCCACGCTCGACAGGAATGCCGCCCACGCGGCTAAAGGCCCAGCGTACGATCTTGCTCTTGGCGAATTCGGATTTAAAGATGGGACGCACGCGGCGGCCGCCAAAGTACAGCGCCGTCTCCACGGCCAGCACCTCGGCCATCGAGGTGTGGTTGCAGATGACCACGCTGCCGCGGCCTTCCTGGCGCTCAAACAGCAGGTCAGCGTCCTCGACCTTCCAACGCCACATGAGCTTGGAGAAGGCCCACAGGATGCCCATGACCACGGCGACGATGCCGCGGATGAGCGCCGGGAACTCGACATAGGGGGCGTTGTAGTAATCCTCGGGCGTCTGCTTAAACAGGCGCATGGGCTACCTCCTTTGGTTGATGAGGCCCTCGATAATGCGTACGACCTCGTCGATGGTGTGGGCGGTGGAGTCGACGTGCACGGCGTCCTCGGCTGGCACGAGCGGCGCGACCTCGCGGCTGCTGTCGAGCTTGTCGCGCTGCTTGAGGGCGTCGAGGGTCTCGTCGACCTCGGCCTCGAGTTGCTCGGAGGTGAGCGGCTGGGCATCGTTTTGGTGACGCTGCAGCACGCGGCGGCGGGCACGCTCGCGCGGGTCGGCGGTCAGAAAGACCTTGACCTGTGCGTTGGGGAACACGACGGTGCCGATGTCGCGACCCTCGGCCACGATATCGCGATCCTCGGCGGCGCGGCGCTGATGGATGAGCATGGCGGCGCGCACGCCCGGGTAGGCCGAGACCTTGGACACGTTGGCGTCGACCTGCGGGGTGCGAATGGCAGCCGAGGCATCCTGGCCATCAATGGTCAGGCGTGTGTCTTCGCCAGTGCCGTTGGTAAAGCGGATTTCGATCTGCTCGGCGAGGGCATCGATGGCGGCCTCGTCGTCCAGATCGATGCCGCGGTCGAGCGCGGCGAAGGTGACGGCGCGATACATGGCGCCCGTGTCGAGCTTGTTAAAGCCCAGCTGGCGGGCGATCTCCTTGGCGATGGTGGACTTGCCGGAACCGGCGGGGCCGTCGATGGCGACGATCATGCAATGCTTCCTTTCGATGGTTGACGTGCTGGTATGGTTCGTGGGCGCTGGGGCACGGCGGGTTGCCTAGCCCGTGTAGCGCTCGCGGTAGGTGTTGCGCTTGGGTGCGGAGCCGTGGCTGCCGTGGTGACGCGTGCGGCTGGCGGGCGTATCTTGGGGCTTGCCGCCGTTGCGCTTGGCGCTCGCCTGCTTGGGCGGGATGCCGCCGGCCTTGAGGATCTGCACCTCGCGGTCGGTGAGCTCGCGCCACGAGCCCTTGGCCACGTCCTCGAGCTCAAGGCCGGCAAAGTTGCAGCGGTGCAGGCGGATCACCGGATGGTGAATCTTGCCCAGCATGCGCTTGACCTGGTTTTTACGACCCTCGCGGATTATGACCTCCACGGCGGTGGTGCCGGGCTTGATGCCTTGGGGAGCTACGGCCTCGGCCTCGCGTGCGGTGATGACGCGGCAGATTGCCGGCTGGCACAGGCCGTCGTCGAGCTCGATGCCACGGCGGAGCGGGTCTAGATCGCGGTCGGTCAGCTGCCCGTCCACGAGTGCCTGGTAGGTCTTGTAGACGTGCTTGCTGGGGTGCAGCAGATCCTGCGACAGGTCGCCGTCGGTAGTAAAGAGCAAAAGGCCCGTGGTGTCGCGGTCCAGGCGGCCCACCGGGAAGAGCCCCGGAAAGCGGTCGCGGGGGACCAGGTCGGCCACGCAAGCACGCTTCTGCGGGTCGCTCATGGTGGTGAGGTAGCCGGTCGGCTTGTAGAGCATCAAGTACACGGCGCCCTGGTTGAGCTTGATGGGCATGCCGTCGACCTCGATATGGTCGCGGTCGACATCGACCTTGGTGCCCAGCTCGGTCGCGACCTGGCCGTTGACGGTCACACGGCCGGCGGTCATCAGGTCCTCCGACCCGCGGCGGCTCGCCACGCCTGCGCGCGCCAAAAAGCGCTGCAGGCGCATGGTGTGCGGATAGACGGGCTGAGCGTCGGTTGCGGGTACTGCGTTGCCCGTGGCGCGCGTCTCCCCTACTTCGTTAGTCCTCGTCATGCATATCCTCCGAGGTCTCGTCGACGACCAGGGTTTCCAAGTCCTCGACCACCTCAACATCTTCAACATCGGTATCGAGCAGTTCGCGCTCTTCGTCCAGGTCCTCGGCCTGCTCCTCGAGCGTGGACTGAATGCTGCGGCCGCTCAGACGCTCGCGGATAAACTGACGCGACTGCTCGTCGGGGGCAAACTGCTCCAGGTCGGGCAGGTCGCGGGTGGAGCGCAGACCGAACTTTTCCAAGAAGGCGTTGGTCGTGCCGTAGATGATGGCCTGACCGCGCTGGGGGTCGCGGCCGAGCTCGCGCACCAGACCTTTGTCCACGAGCGACGCGATGACGCCGTCGGAATTGACGCCGCGGATGCCCTTGACCACCTCGCGCGTCACGGGCTGGTGGTATGCGATGACGGCCAGTGTTTCGAGCGCGGCCTGCGACAGCTTTTGCGTGTCCCAGCTCAGCACATAGGCCTCGACCACGTCGTGGTAGGCGGGATGCGTAAACAGGCGCCAACCGCCGGCGACCTCGCGCAGCTGAAAGCCGCGGTTGGCCTCCTCGTACTCAACTTTGAGCTCGGCGAGCAGCGATGCGCACTCGCCGGGGGCGATATCCAGTGCGCCGGCGAGCGCGGGCGCACTCACCGGGTCGCTCGACACCAGCAGCAGCGCCTCGAGGGCGCCTTTGAGGCTGTTTGCCTCCAGCGTGGAAAGGGTTGACATGGTTGCGGCTCCTATTCGGTGAGCTCGGGGCCCTCGCCGGGCACGTATGCCTCGGCGCCCTCGACGCGGTTGATGCAGATGGTTCCGAAGATCTCGTCCTGGCTCAGCGTGAGCGAGCCGCGCTTGGCAAGCTCAAGCATGGCCAGGAAGGTGACGACGAGCTGCTCGGTGGTGGCGTCGCCGTCCAAGAGCTCGCGGAAGGTGCAGGTCTGGTGCGCCATGGTAAAGCGGTCGACTGAGGCCACGGTCAGGTCGAGCGGCACGCGATGCGGCGCCACATGCTCGGCCTCCAGCAGGAAGGTCTGGCGCTTGCCGTCCAGGTCGGCGCAGATGACGGCCAGGCCGCGCAGGGTGATGCCGGCCAGGTAGTCGGGCATGAGCCCCAGGAACTCGGGGTCGGGGCCGGCCACACGCGGATGCATGCGGCTTTCGGCCTGCATGCGGGCACCGAGGGCCGCAGCCGCGCCCTTAAACTGCTTGTAAGCGATCAGGCGCTGAATCAGGACCTCGCGCAGGGCATCGCCGTCGAGCGCGCTGAGTTCCTCGAGGTCTTCGTCGAACTCGTCATCGTCGTCATCTACTTTGCGCGGGGCCTCCTGCGGCACCAGCGAGGCAGCCTTGATGTCCAAAAGGGTTGCCGCGACTAGCAAAAAGTCGCTCGCCACGTCCAGGTCCAGCGCCTCGATGCGTTCGGCCTCGGCAAGGTACTGCTCGGCCACCTCGCTGATGGAGATAGCGCCGATATCTACTTTTTGGCGGGTTACCAGCTGCAGCAGCAGGTCGAACGGTCCGCTGTAGACCTGCGTCGACACGCGATACGACATCTTCGACCTCCTTTGACGGCGCCTTCGCGGCGCGGTTTGGGTGCATATTACGACCGTTTTGCACGGTCGACCTGTAAGTTTACCTTAGATGCCGGCGATTGCGAAGTTGAGCAGCTGCTCAGCAAGCGGATACACGGTAACGTCGAAATAGCGGCCGATCACATCGATGCCGGTCCACATAGGCAGCAGATACAGCACGATGATGAGGATGGGCATAGCGTATTGCTGCAGACGGTAATAATTGTTGAGCGCCTTGCCTTTGAGGAACGGCACGATGATCGACGAGCCATCGAGCGGCGGGATCGGGATGAGGTTGAAGAATGCGAGTGACAGGTTAACCACGATAAACGTGGCGCCGAAGTTCATGATCTGTGACGCCAGGGCAAAGGAGATGCCGGTGTAGAGGTTGCCGTACGCCACGTGCATGAGTGCCGCGGCAAGGCACGCGAGTGCGATGTTCGACGCGGGGCCGGCCGCGCTCACCAGGACCTCGTCGCGCTTGGGGTGCTTGAGGTTGTTGAGGTAGACGGGCACGGGTTTGGCGAAGGCGAACACCGGGCCGCCGGCCGCGAGCATGAGCAGCGGCAGGATGATGGTGCCAAACGGGTCGATATGGTTAAGCGGGTTGAGTGACACGCGGCCGCGCGAACGGGCCGTCTTGTCGCCGAGCGCCCAGGCCGCGGCGGCGTGTGCGCTCTCGTGGATCACGATGCCCACGATGACGGCGACGGCGCTGGCGAGCAGGTTCATGAGGTAGCTGCTGGACATGGCACTCCCCTAGCGGACGCGGCGCGAGGCGCGCGTGAGCAGGCAGTCGATCACAAACAGGATCACGGCGACGATGGCGTAATCCAGGCGGAACACGCCGCCAAAGGGCGACGTGATGACGCCATAGCCGGCGATGGCGCTCGGCAGTGCGCGCGAAAGCTCAACGACAAAGCCTACGATCTGCAGCTTGGCGGTGAGGCCGCTAAAACACAGCAGCACGGTCATCGCGCTCATTAAGATGCCGCAGATGCGACAGGCGATGGCGATGATGCTCATCGCCACGGCAGCGGCCTTACGAGAGTTCACGCGCGGTCTCCTCTTCGATCTGGGTGGAAAGCTCCAGCCATTCGTCCTCGAGCTTGGGCAGCTCTTGCTTAAGCCCGTTATATTCCCCCAGCGCGGCGTTGAACTTGTCTTGATCGGCATAAAGCTCTTCGCTCGCCATCAATTCCATAAGCTCGTCATAGCGGGCGCGCTTTTTGTCGAGCTCCGTCTCGATCTTCTTGAGCTGGTTACGCACGCCCTTGAGCTTTTTGTTGAGCGCAGCGCGGGCTTGGGCCTCGGCGCGCTTTTGCTCCTTGGTCTTTTTGCCCTCGGCAGGCTTGGGGGCGGCGACGGGGGTGTCGGCCTGGGCGGCGCTGGCCTTGGCGGACTTGGTCGTGGCCGGCGCGCTCTCCCCTGCCGCCTCGGCGGCGGCGCGGGCTGCGAGGTCCTCGCGCTTGTAGAGGTAGTAGTCGTAATCGCCGTCGTAGACCGTGACTTTGCCGTCGCGGATATCGATGACGCGGTTGGCCACGGCGCGCACCAGGTGCTCGTCGTGGCTGATCAGCACGATGGTGCCGGGGAAGTTTTGCAGGGCGTTCTCGAGCATGTCCACCGAGTCGATGTCTAGGTGGTTGGTGGGCTCGTCCAGGCACAGGAGCGCCTCGGGTGCTACGAGCATCTTGGCGAGCGCCAGACGCGCCTTTTCGCCGCCGGAGAGGACGCGAACCTGCTTTTCGATTGCGTCGTTGTCGCTAAACAGGAAGGCGCCCAGCAGGCTGCGCTGCTGCGGCACGGTCCACTTGGGCGTGACGGTGTCAATCTCTTGCAGGACGGTATTGGACTCGGTCATGCCCTCGAGTGCGTGCTGGGCGTAGTAGGCTACGCCTACGTTGGTGCCCAGGTCCCGGGTGCCGGTGGTGGGCGGCTCCAGTCCGGCGATGATCTTCATGAGCGTGGACTTGCCGGCGCCGTTGGGGCCGACGAGCGCCACGTGCTCGCCGCGGTAGAGCTTGAGGTCGATATCGCTGTAGATGTGTTTGTTGCCGTAGGACTTGGAGACGCCCTCCAGGCCCACGACCATATCGCCGGAGCGCGGTGGGTCAGGGAACTTAAAGTCGATGTGCTTGTGGCCCTCGGGTAGGATGACAAGCTCCTTTTTGATCTGCTCGATCTTGCGGATGCGCTCCTGGGCCTGGGCTGCCTTGGTGGGCTTGTAGCGGAACTTGTCGACGAAGACCTGCATGTGGGCGATGTCGCGCTCCTGGGCGGCGCGCTTGGCGCGCATCTGCTCAAGGTTGTCCTCGCGCTGCTTGAGGTAGCTGCTGTAGTTGCCGGTGTAAGTGGTCACGCGACGATTTTCGAGTGCGGCGACGTGGTCGACGCAGGCGTCCATGAAGGCGCGGTCGTGGCTGACGATGAGGACGGCGCCGTCATAGTTGGCTATAAAGCCGCGCAGCCACTGGACGCTTTCGAGGTCCAGGTGGTTGGTGGGCTCGTCCAGCAGCAGCAGGTCGGGGTGGCGCAGGAAGAGCTTTGCCAGCGCAATACGCATCTGCCAGCCGCCGGAGAACTCGGAGCACGGGCGTTCAAAGTCGGTGACTTTGAAGCCCAGGCCGGACAGGATTTTGCGGGCGTTGCTCTCGAGCTCGTAGCCGCCCAGGTGCTCAAAGCGGTCCTGGACCTGGCCGTACTCGTTAAGGAGCGCGTCGACGTCCATGCCCTGCTCGGAGAGCTCGGTGATCTGGGCCTGCAGCTCGTTGGCACGCTCGCCCATGCGGCGGATTTCCTTGGCGGCGGCCATGACCTCGGCGAGGATGGTGGTGTCCTTTTGCTCCAGGTTGGTTTCCTGCTCTAGGTAGCCTACCTGGCAGTCCTTGGCGTACTGGACCTGGCCGGAGTCGGGACTGTCGATGCCCATGATGATTTTGAGCATGGTGGTTTTGCCGGCGCCGTTGGGTCCCACAAGCGCGAAGCGCTCGCCGGGGTTGATCTGGAAGGACGCGCCGCTAAAGAGGACGCGTGCGCCGAAGCTTTTTTCGATCTTGTCGACCAGGAGGATCATGCTGCCGCCTTTGACCT
>NZ_QRQC01000012.1:81004-81714 GCF_003475325.1 Collinsella sp. AF33-16
CATGGCGTCTCGGGCAGAAATAAAACCGCAGGTAGACGGCCTGCGGTTTTCGCGAAATACGGGGAATGGTCGAGGGGTCGGGGTTAAACGTAGTAGATGGGCCGATTTCGTGGCGGCGGCATCGCAGGCAGCCGACCGAGGGCACCCGGAAATGAGCAAGCAGGCTATTTGCAAGTGAAAACTAATGCCATGAAAAAGAAAACAGGCCAGACATATTGCCTGACCTGTTGAATAACCTGGTGGGCCCTCCGGGATTCGAACCCAGAACCCAGGGATTATGAGTCCCCTGCGCTAACCGTTGCGCCAAGAGCCCTTATAAAGTGGCGCTTGTAGTTGGGGTGGCAGAACAGCCTCCAACGCTTTGAACCACGATGTGAAATACTACCATGCGCGCGGCACCCGTTCAACGCACGATCTTGTCGACCAGGAGGATCATGCTGCCGCCTTTGACCTTGTGTGCCTATATGAAAAAAGGCCCCAACTTGCGTTGGAGCCTCATTCAATGCTCGGGTGGAGACGAGGGGGATCGAACCCCTGACCTCTTGACTGCCAGTCAAGCGCTCTCCCAGCTGAGCTACGCCCCCGTGCGAAGAAGTACTATACGGGAACTCGGACGGCGATGCAAGGACATTTTTGGAAAAACTTTCCGGGGGCGCGGGCGCCGGAGTCCCCTTGATTCTCATTTTCATTGCAACAGCCTCAGGACTCAG
>NZ_QRQC01000012.1:81724-83152 GCF_003475325.1 Collinsella sp. AF33-16
AAAGAAGTACTATACGGGAACTCCCCCGCCGATGCAAGGACAATTTCGGAAAAACTTTCGCCCCGCGCGGCGTGGGAACGCAGCCGGCCGCGGATGCAGGCGCGGGAACGGGCCCCGAAGCCCCGCGATGCCCTTTCCGCTCGCGGGGACGCGCCCCGCGGGCGGCGGCCACGCCGCCGCCCTCCTCCCCGGCGCCCTCGGGGCATCTCGAATCCCGCCGTCCGCCGTTCACCGCCTCCGCAGCGCGGTCCGCCATCCGCCCAACGGCCGTCCCGCCGGCGCCGGGCCCACTATCGGGTCCAGCCGCGCCCCCGCCCGCCCGGCGATTTCAAAACCATGCCGGTTTACGGGGCCAGGCCGGGAAGCCCCGAGCATGCCGCAATCGGCAAAATCAAGACCGCAGGTAGGCGACTTGCGCATTCCGTGAAATGCAGGGTATGGACGGCCGGTCCGGGTCCAGCCCCGTAATCCGGCATAGTTTTGAAATGACACTAATTCACTGGCAAACAAACTAGATCGTTCTAGTTCCTTATCGCCGGCTAATTTCCGATGTCCATCCAGTTGCACAAAACATTTGCTCGCAGTCGCGTCTCGGCGCACTTCATTGCCTCGGATTTGGCTTTATATCGAATCCCCAAACGGCTGCAAACGCTTTTGACTATGATGTCTAGCTGCTTTTTGTCGTTAAGCATATCGTGGGTTACCAGGAACACGTCGAAACCCATGCTCTGAAGCGCAGTCATACGCTCCGCATCGTGGTCAAGTACCGCGCCTGATCCATGGATGACTTCACCTTGGATCTCGATAATTACTGCCTTCATTAGCATTGGGTTTACAATCACGATGTCCCCGTAGCAGACCTTTTGACCAGCGATGCTTTGGGCAGCCTCGGATAGAGGGGTTAAATCGTTGAGGTACACGTATCTGAATCCTGAACCACCTAGACGTCGAGAACGACTTAGGAGCAGGACCCCCGCAACCTCGAGTGGAGATGCAGCAATGCCGATAACCTGCTGAGCGGCATCATAAAACTGCTTTCCCCACATTTGACTTTTGACCTTGTCGGCGAAACGATGCAGGTCGCTCAGTTCGATGAGCGGCTTTCTCATCCAAAGAGAAGTACCTTTGAGTTTCGTAACCTCTCTTCCATCCTCACGCTTGCTTGTTTGGACATCACTATCTGGGTCCTTTACGGTTGCGCGGGCATAAACTCGTTTCCAGGGAATCTCGTCTTCGCCTTCTCCAAGTTCGAACAGATCCTGCGTGCTGGAATTGCGATTCTTTTCTACCGCCAGTTTTAACTGCATTTCGGCAGCGGGAGCCGGCTCGAAAACAGAAAACCAGCCGCAAAGTTCGTACATAGCCAGTACGAGATCTATTTGAGACACAAAGGGGGGTGCGGACGATTTCTTGGACCGCGCCTAGGCG